>NZ_AYOY01000185.1 GCF_000508185.1 Sphingobium sp. C100
GCCGGAGCGGCGGCAGGGGCCGGCGCAGCGGCGGCGTCAGCGGCGATCTGCGCGAGATCGGACAGGGACTGGCGGTTATCGGACATTATGCACCCACCTTGTTCTTGCGGTTGCGCGACGCGAAATCGAGCACTTCGGGGTTCTGGGCTTCATGGACATGATCAGCACCGGCGAAGATGCGCAGGTTGCGCATCTGCTGACGACCCAGCGGACCGCGGGGGATCATGCGCTCAATGGCCTTTTCCAGGACGCGCTCGGGGAAACGGCCTTCCAGAATCTTCTGGGGGGTGGTTTCCTTGATGCCGCCGGCATAGCCGGTGTGCTTGTAATAAACCTTGTCGGTCAGCTTGCGGCCAGTGAACTTGACCTTGCCCGCGTTGATGATGATGACATTGTCACCGCAATCGACATGGGGGGTAAAGCTGGTCTTGTGCTTGCCGCGCAGGATATTCGCTACGGTCGAAGCGAGGCGACCCACGACGAGGCCTTCGGCGTCGATCAGGATCCACTTCTTTTCGACCGTCGCCGGGGTTGCCGGCTTGGTGGTCTTCATCAGCGCCTTCATGGTGCCAATACTCCAGAATGAAAAAATGAAACCGGACGCCGTTGCCGACGCCCGGAAGTGGGGCGCTAATGACCCGTCATGGCCCGCAAGTCAAGCGAATAGGCGGCTTTGCTGACGGGTAAAATAATACCCGTCGCTAGATCGTGCTCAATCCCGCGTCCGCCAGGCCGCGCCACAGGTGCAGCGCCTGCACGCTTTCACGCACGTCATGGACCCGCACCATCTGCGCGCCAAGCTGCGCGGCGCGGAACGCCAGCGCCACCGATCCGCCCAGACGCTCGGCGGCCGGCGCTTCGTTGGACAAAGCGCCGATCAACCGCTTGCGGCTGCCGGCGAAGAGCAGCGGCACGCCCAGCGCCTGAAACGTCGCCAGCCCGTTCACCAGCGCCAGATTGTCGGCCAGGCTCTTGCCAAAGCCAAGGCCCGGATCGACCATGATCTTTTCGCGCGGGATGCCCGCGTCGATACAGGCGGCGATCCGCGCCTCCAGATGATCGTGAACATCGGCCACGACATCACCATAGCCAGCGGGATTGTCGTGCGGGTCGTCCCCGGCGGAAGGGGCGTGCATCAGGATGACGGGACAACCCGCCGCGACCGCCACGTCCATGGCGCGCGGATCGTGGCGCAATGCGCTGACGTCGTTGATGACATGCGCGCCGGCGGCGAGCGCCGCCTCCATCACCGCGGCCCTGCGCGTATCGACCGATATGGCGACGCCCGACGCGGCGAGCCGCTCGACCACCGGCACGATGCGGGCGATCTCGTCCCCTTCCCACAGCCGCGGCGCCTTTGGCCGGGTGGATTCGCCACCGACATCGATCAGGGCCGCGCCGGCCGCCGCCATGGCAAAGCCCGCGTCGGCCGCCGCCTGGGGATCGTCCATATGCTTGCCGCCGTCGGAGAAGCTGTCGGGCGTGATGTTGAGGATCGCCATCACCTGCGGCGCGTCGAAGCGAATGGTTCGGTCGCCCAGCGCCAGCGGCGGACGCGGGGCGGAGATGTTGGCGGCGAGATGGCGCGCGCGCTGCGCCAGGGCGTCGGGCAGGTCGGCGATGGTGGCGGCGAAGGCGGCCACCGGGATGGTGACCCGCCCGATCCGCTGCGCGCCCCGAAGCACGGTCAGTTCATAGGCCTGGAACCAGATCAGTCCATTGCCCATCCGCGCCGCCGCCCCGTCAGGCAGGCCGATCGGCGTCGGCACATAGCATGTCGGCTTGAGGTAGAGCCGCGCGTCGGCGGGGATGTCGGAAAGCAGTGTCATGAACCATCCCCTATCCGTTTGCGAGTCAGGCCCTTATCTCAAGGTTCGTTGGCGAGCAGATAGGTCTGGCGCAACGCGTCGATCGGCTTCAGCCCCCCTTCCGCCTCATAATGCCAGAAGGTCCAGCCATTGCAGCTGGGCGCGCCCTGCAAGGTGGCGCCCATCTTGTGGATGGAGCCGGTGTCGGTTCCCACGGCGAGCGACCCGTCCGCCCGCACCTGCGCCTGCCAGCGGCGCTTGGTATCGGTCAGGATCGCGCCGGGCTTGAGATAGCCGGTTTCGACCAGCGTGCCAAAGGCGACCTTGGGCTGATTGCGGGCGCTCTGCATGATGGTGAGCGCGGATTCGTCAAGCGGCAGCGCGTCGGCGATCCGCTCCAGCGCGACCTCGATATAGCTTTCCTCCCGCTCGATGCCGATCCATTTGCGGCCCAGCCGCTTGGCGACCGCGCCGGTGGTGCCGGTGCCGAAGAAGGGATCGAGCACCACGTCGCCGGGCTTCGTGCAGGACAGCATCACACGATAGAGCAGCGCTTCGGGCTTTTGCGTCGGATGCGCCTTGGTGCCGTTGCGCTTGAGCCGTTCCTGCCCGGCACAGATCGGCAGCACCCAGTCGGAGCGCATCTGCAACTCGTCGTTGAGCGTCTTCATCGCTTTATAGTTGAACGTATATTTCGCGTCCTCGCCCTGGCTGGCCCAGATCAGCGTTTCATGCGCGTTGGTGAAGCGGGTGCCCTTGAAATTGGGCATGGGGTTGGATTTGCGCCAGATGATGTCGTTGAGAATCCAGAAGCCTTCATCCTGCAACGCCGCGCCCACGCGGAAGATATTGTGGTAGCTGCCGATCACCCAGATGCTGCCATTGGGCTTCAGAATGCGGCGCGCCTCACGCAGCCAGGCCTTGGTGAATCGGTCATAGGCGCCCAGCGTGTCGAACTTGTCCCAATCATTGTCGACCGCATCGACGCGGCCGCCCTCGGGCCGGAACAGGTCGCCGCCAAGCTGAAGATTATAGGGCGGGTCGGCAAAGATCATGTCGATGCAATTGTCGGGCAGCGACGCCATCTGCGCGATGCAGTCGCCGCGCAGCAGGCTGTCGGTTGGAATGTCCGCGGCCGCGATGGCGACTGGCGCAATCACCTTCTTCCGTCGCGGCGCTGCGACCTGTTCCATCACACCCATATATGCTTGCCCCCGTTCGTCTTGAGGACCATGCGATGAGTCCTCGGGAGTCCGCCGTCAAGATCAGCGGCTTAGCATCAATGGCTGAGACAATGGTTAACGGCGGTGAGAACGAAGCGGGAACCACAAGATATTGAGTCGCCACAGGTGCGCGAGACTCAATATCGGGCGGTGTGACTCAAAAGACTCAGCCAGAGGCGTCGATCAACTTTTTTTGGTTAACGCTGCCACAGGGCGCCCCGACGCATGAAGGCTTGCCCAATTCATAACCGTTCAGTTATGACAAGCCCATGACGAAGATGTTACAAGAGGATCGCGGCGCCACGATCGACGCCCAGTTCAAGGCCCTGTCGGACGGCACTCGCCGCGCCCTGCTGGAATATCTGGTGCGCGAAGGCGAACAGAGCGTCCATGCCCTGACGGCGGTGTCGGGGGTATCCCAGCCGATGGTGTCGCGCCACCTTGGCAAGCTCAAACGGGCCAGGCTCGTGACGGCCCGCCGCGCCGGGCGCGAAACCTATTATGCCGCGCGCGCCAAGGGGCTGGGTCCGGTGGTGCAATGGATGGCGGTCTATGGCGCACTCTGGTCGCAGCGCTTCACCGCGCTGGAGGGAATGGAGGCCTGAAAGCGCAGGCCCCCGACACCCGTCAGATCATCGCCATGCCGCCATTGACGTGCAACGTCTGGCCGTTGACATAGCCCGCTTCCTTGCTGGCGAGATAGACGACCGCCGCACCGATATCATCGCCGTCGCCCAGGTCGCCGACGGGGATCTTCGCCAGGATCGCGCCTTTCTGCGCGTCGTTCAGCGCATCGGTCATGGCCGACCGGATGAAGCCGGGCGCGACGCAGTTCACGGTGATGCCGCGGCTCGCCAATTCCTGGCCCAGGCTCTTGGACATGCCGATAATGCCGGCCTTCGACGCGCAATAATTGGCCTGGCCCGGATTGCCGGTGACGCCGACGACCGAGGTGATGGAGATGATGCGGCCGAAACGCGCCTTCATCATCGGCTTGGCGACGGCACGGCAAAGGCGGAATGCGGCCTCCAGATTGACCGAGATGACCTGCGACCATTCCTCGTCCTTCATCCGCAGGATCAGGTTGTCGCGCGTGATGCCGGCATTGTTGACGAGGATGTCGACCTTGCCGCCCAGCGCTTCCACCGCCTGCGGCACCAGCGCATCGACCGACGCCGAATCGGAGAGGTTGCAGACGATCGTCTTGTGGTCGCCGCCCAGTTCGGCCGCGAAGGCCTTGAGCTTGTCCTCATTGCTGCCCGACAGCGCGAGGGTCGCGCCCTGCGCGGCGAGCGCCTTCGCGATCGAGGAGCCGATACCGCCCGAAGCGCCGGTCACGAGCGCGGTCATGCCTGTAAGGTCGAACATGATAATGCCTTTCATCAATGCGTTCGTCAGTCCCGCTTTTGCGGAATGACGGGATCTGTTCAGAAGGTCGCCAGCGCGGCTTCGACATCGTCCATGGTCACGATGCTGCGGACGGTGGCGTCAGGCGCGATGCGCTTGATCATCGGGCCAAGCACCTTGCCGCCGACTTCAACGAAATCGGTGACGCCCGCATCCCACATCGCGGCGACGGATTCGCGCCAGCGCACGCGGCCGGTCACTTGCTCGACCAGCCTGGCCTTGATCTCCTGCGGGTCGGCGATCGGCGCGGCCAGCACATTGGCGTAGACCGGCAGCAGCGGCGCGGAGAGCGTCGCGGCGGCCAGCGCCTGCGCCATCGCATCGGCGGCCGGCTGCATCAGCGGGCAATGGAAGGGCGCCGACACCGGCAGCAGCACGCCGCGCTTGATGCCATGGTCCTTCACCATGGCGACGGCGCGCTCGACCGCGCCGCGATGGCCCGAAATGACGACCTGCGATGGATCATTGTCGTTGGCGACAGTGCAGATTTCGCCCTGCGCCGCAGCATCGGCCAAGGCCTGCGCCTTGTCGATATCCGCGCCCAGCAGCGCCGCCATCGCGCCTTCGCCCACCGGCACGGCCGCCTGCATCGCCTGGCCACGCAGTTTCAGCAGCCGCGACGTGGTGGTGATGTCGAAAGCCTCGACCGCGCACAGCGCGCTATATTCGCCCAGGCTGTGGCCGGCGACATAATCGCCCCTGTCGCTCAGCGAAAAGCCGCCTTCCCTCTGCATCACCCGCAGCGTGGCGATGGCGTTGGCCATGATCGCGGGCTGGGCATTCTCCGTCAGGGTCAGGTCGCTCTCCGGCCCATCGACCATGATGCGGAACAAATGCTGCGACAGCGCGTCGTCGACCTCCTGAAACAGCTCCCTGGCCGCCGGACTGGCGTCGGCCAACGCCTTGCCCATCCCCACCGACTGGCTGCCCTGCCCCGGAAAAACAAATGCCCGCATCACTCACCTCTGACCTACAGCGCATTGCAAAAAGCGCTGATTTCCAATGCCGTTACACTTTGAGACATAAATGTCGTTGAGCCGTACATGGCCCTGCGGCAGTCAGGGACAGAACGTTCGCCACCCCAGCCGGGATGGCGTGAAGCGGCCCCTTTAACGATGACGGAGTGCAAGGAAAAGGTGCGATATCGCATATCCTGGATCAGCGGGTCGGCGCTGCTGCTGTCCGCCTGCGCCGCCGGCCCCGATTATCGCGCTCCGCAGGCGGCGTCGCTCGGCATTCCCGAGGCTTATAGCCAGGGCAATGGCGCGGCGATCGACACGGCGGAGCTGGCGCAATGGTGGACGCGGCTGGACGATCCCGCGTTGAGCGCCCTGATCGACCAGGCGATCGCCAACAATCTGGACATCGTGCAGGCGCAGGCGCGGCTGCGGCAGGCGCGCGAAAGCCTGCGCCAGGCCAATGCCGGCTTCCTGCCGCAGGTGAGCGGATCGGCCAGCGGCGGCAAGAATTACCGTAGCCAGGCCGGCGGCACCCGCGTCGATGATAGCGGCAATGTCATCAGCACGGGCGCGAGCAACTGGTCGAGCAGCTATTCGGTCGGCGCCAACGCCAGTTGGCAGGTCGATCTGTTCGGCGAACTCTCCCGCTCGGCCGAAGCGGCGCGGGCCGATCTTTCCGCCTCAGGCTTCGACCTGGCCAATGTGCGGATGACCATCATTTCCGAACTGGTCACCAATTATGTGCAGGCGCGGCTGGCCCAGGAACAGCTTCGCGTGGCGCGGGAAACGCTGGCGGTCCAGCAGGATAATTACCAGATCGCCGACTGGCGCTTGCAGGCCGGTCTCGTTTCCTCGCTCGACGAACAGCAGGCCAAGGCGCAACTCGCCCAGACCAGCGCCAGCATCCCGCAGTTGGAGGCGAGCCTGAGGGGCAGCCTGAACCGCATCGCCGTGCTGACGGGACAGGCGCCGGGCGAAGCGACCCGCGCGCTGGAGACCCCCGCCCCCATCCCGGTCGCCCCGACGCGGATCGTCACCGGCATCCCCGCCGACACGCTGCGCCAGCGGCCCGATGTGCGATCGGCCGAACGGACGCTGGCCGCCGCGACGGCGCGGATCGGCGTCGCGCAGGCACAGCTTTATCCCGCGCTGGGCATCAGCGGGAATATCGGCACCACGTCGAACAGTTTCAAAGAGCTGTTCAGCCTGATTACCGGCGGCGTTTTCGCCAATGTGGCGCAGACCATCTTCGACGGCGGTCGCCTCGCCTCGCAGGTGCGATCGCAAAAGGCCGCGACCGACGCCGCCTTCGCCGCCTACAAGCAGAGCGTCCTCACCGCGCTGGAGGATGTCGAGAACGCCATGGCGTCGCTGTCCAGCGCCCGCGCGCGCAAGGCGGCGTTCGCCACCGCCTATGAAGCGTCCAACAATGCCGCGATCCTGGCGCGCAGCCAGTATCAGGCGGGCCTGATCGACTTTCAGACATTGTCCAATAATGAAAACACCCTGTTGAACGCGCGCAACAGCCTGGCTTCCGCCGAAGCCGACGAAGCCCTCGCCATCGCCCAGCTTTACAATGCGCTGGGCGGCGGCTGGCAGAGCATGGATAACCGCCCCGATGAGCAATGACGTGACCACCGACCAGGATCTCGACGACTTTTTGGGCGCAAAGCCCCAGAAACCGTGGCGTAAGTGGGCGATCCGGGGCGGCATCGGCCTGATCCTGCTGATCGCCGTGCTGCTGGTCGCCCGCTGCTTCGCCGGCGAGGATCAGGCCAATTATGCGACGCGCGAGGTGCGCAAGGGCGACCTGACCGTCACCGTGTCGGCCACCGGCAACCTCAAGCCGATCAACCAGGTCGATGTCGGGTCCGAGCAATCGGGCAAGATCACCCAGGTGTATGTCGATGTGAACGATCGGGTCACGCGTGGGCAGAAGCTCGCCGAACTCGACACCCGCCGACTGGTCGATACGGTGACGCAGAACCGGGCGCAGGTCGCCTCTTCACAGGCCAGCGTCGCGCAGGCGCAGGCGCAGGTGGCGCTGGCCAAGGCGACGCTCGACCGGCAGGAAAATGTGTTCAAATTGTCGGGCGGCCGCGTGCCCGCCAGGACCGAACTGGACAGCGCGCGCGCCGATTATCAGGGTGCGCTTGCCAATCTCCGTTCCACCCAGGCGCAGGTCAGCGTCGCGCAGGCGGGGCTTTCCACCGCCCAGACAAACCTGTCGATCGCGCAGATCGTCTCGCCCGTGACCGGCGTGGTCCTGTCGCGCGACATCGAACCGGGACAGACCGTCGCCGCCTCGCTCAACGCGCCGGTGCTCTTCACCATCGCGGAGGATCTGACGCAGATGGAAGTGGAAGTGTCGGTGGACGAAGCCGATGTCGGCCAGGTGAAGGACGGCCAGACCGCGACCTTTGCCGTGGACGCCTTTCCCGGCCGCAGCTTCCCCGCCACGGTGACGCGGGTGAATGTGGGATCGAACGGATCGACCAGTTCGTCCTCATCCTCGACCAGCAGCAGCACGACCAGCACGTCGGGCACGGTCGTCGCCTATACCGCCGTGCTGTCGGTCGACAATCGGGACGAAATCCTGCGCCCCGGCATGACCGCGACCGCCGACATCGTGACGCAGGAACTGCATGACGTGCTGCTGGTCCCCAACAGCGCCTTGCGCTTCAAGCCCAGCAGCGGCGCGGCGCAGGGCGGCGGCATCACCAGCGTCCTGCCCGGCCCGCGCCGTTTCCGGCGCGGCAGCAGCCAGCAGGTCAATTTCGGCGCGGGTAGCGCCCAGACGGTCTATATCGTCGGCGAAGACGGCAGTCCCAAGGCGGTGCAAGTGGTGGTCGGCGCGAGCGACGGGTCGCGCACCGTGGTCACCGGCGGCGACCTGAAGCCCGGCATGAAGGTCATCACCGGCCAGCTCGCCGCGGGCCAGCAGGCGCCGGTCGAGGACCAGAAGGCCGATACCGGGCGCACGCAGGGCAAGGAGACGGGCGATCGTCCGCGCAACCCCTCCACCGACGGCAGCCCGGCGAGCGTGGGCAAGCTGGGCAATTCAGGTGACGCCGCGCCGGAAACCGCGCCCGTCGCGCCCGTGAATGGCGACCCCGCCCCCGCCGCGACGCGCGGCACGGGGCGGCAGAGCGGAACCTGACGCGCAATGGCCGAACAACCGATCATCTCGCTGCGCGGCGTGACCAAGATCTATGGCGAGGGGCCGACCGCGTTCCAGGCGCTCAAGGGCATTGATCTCGACATTGCGCAGGGCGACTTCGTGGCGGTCATGGGGCCTTCGGGCTCAGGCAAGTCGACGACGATGAACATCCTGGGCTGCCTGGACGTGCCGTCGGCGGGCGAATTCCAGTTCAAGGGGCGCCATGTCGAAACGCTCGACCGCGACCAGCGCGCGCTGTTGCGCCGGCGCTATCTGGGCTTCGTCTTCCAGGGCTTCAACCTGCTGTCGCGCACCACGGCGCTGGAAAATGTCGAACTGCCTTTGCTGTATCGCGGCGAGGACAAGAAGCAGCGCTACGACATGGGCATGGCCGCGCTCGACAAGGTGGGCTTGCGCGAATGGTGGGACCATACGCCCGCCGAGCTTTCCGGCGGCCAGCAACAGCGCGTCGCCATCGCCCGCGCCATCGTGACGCAACCCGATGTGCTGCTGGCGGACGAGCCGACCGGCAATCTCGATTCGGAACGCTCGATCGAAATCATGGAATTGCTGACCGACCTCAACCGCAACAGCGGCATCACCGTCCTGATGGTGACGCACGAACAGGACATGGCCGCGTTCGCGCGCACGATCGTCCATTTCAAGGATGGGCTGGTCGAACGGATCGAGAAGGGATTGCGGGGGTGAAGCAAATGCGTTTCCGATGCCATGGTCCCGTCATCCTGAACCTGTTTCAGCATAACGCCTATTTCGAGATCACCCCATGCTAGGCACCACCGTCATCCTCGCCTTTCGGGCGATCAACCGGCACAAGCTGCGCAGCTTCCTGACCACGCTGGGCATCATCATTGGCGTGGCGGCCGTCGTCACCATGGTGACGCTGGGCAATGGCGCGACAGCCGCCGTGCGGGAGCAGATCAGTTCGCTGGGCGCCAACGTCCTCCAGCTTCGTCCCGGCCAGGGCTTTGGCCGCGGCGGCGGCGGGCCGCGCCCGCCCGACTTCAAGGAAGCCGACCTCACCGCCATCCAGAACCAATTGACCGGCGTGCGCGCCGTGGCGCCCGTGGTGCAGTCGAGCGGCACCGCCATCTATGAGGGCAATAACTGGTCGACCACCGTCTATGGCACGACATCGGCCTATTCCGAGGTGCAGCAATGGAAGGTCGCCGACGGCCGGCTGTTCATGCCGGACGAGGAAGAAGCGGGCAAAGCGGTCTGCATCATCGGCAATACGGTGCGCACCAACCTGTTCCAGAATAACGATCCGCTGGGCAAGCGGATGCGGATCAAGGGCGTGTCCTGCCAGGTGGTGGGTGTTCTTTCCACGCGCGGCCAGGGCGGCTTTGGCGACCAGGACGATGTCGTCGTCATGCCGATCAAGTTCGTCCAGCGCCGCTTCACCGGCGACCGCGACGTCAGCCAGATCATGGTCGCGGTCGACGACGCCTATGACACGTCGGTGGTGCAGACCAGCCTGGAGGAGCTGATGCGCGAGCGGCGCAAGATCAAGCCGGGCGACCAGGATAATTTCAACGTCTTCGACACCAAGCAGATCAGCGACACGCTGACCGGCACGACGACCATCCTGACGCAGATCGTCGGCGCGGTGGCGGCGATCTCGCTGCTGGTGGGCGGCATCGGCATCATGAACATCATGCTGGTGTCGGTGACGGAGCGCACCCGCGAAATCGGCATCCGCCTCGCCATCGGCGCGGTCGCGCGCGAGGTGCTGATGCAGTTTCTGGTGGAAGCGATCGTGCTGTCCTGCCTGGGCGGGCTCATCGGCCTGTTCCTGGCGCTGATCGCGTCGGTCGCCATCGCGCCGCTGATGCAGGTGCCTTTCCTCTTCGATCCCAAGGTGAACATGATCGCCTTTCTGTTTTCAGCCGCGATCGGGGTGGTGTTCGGCTATTTCCCGGCGCGCCGGGCCGCGAGCCTCAATCCAATCGACGCCCTGCGCCATGAATGAGCTGGAACCGGCGGGCTGATACAATTTCCGACAAATGGGGATGTCGCGGGGGATAATCCTGCGACATTGTTTTCCTAATGCCCCTTCCATGCCGCCATGTCGGCGCGCGGAAGGAGCCAAGCCCCATGAAGACCATCGCCATGAGCATCGCCAGCAGCGCGCTGGTTCTGGGCCTCAGCCTGTCGGCCCTGACCGCCGCATCGGCGGAGCGTCCCGCCCAGCTGATCGAGGGCAAGGACCGGCCCATTCTGCTGCAACGCATGGTGGTGACGGCGACGCCCCTGCCGGGCTGATGAAAACTCTTCCCATCGGCGCCATCCGCCCCGCAGCGCTGCTGCGGGGTTTCTTTTTGCGCGCGGCCCGCGCAACCGCATCGGCGCCACAGGCCCTTATAGGGCGGAAATCACCGCTTTCTGAACGGGCATTCAGATTATATTTCAGCTTGTTACAATTTCCGACAAACTTGGCGCGCCCGCGACACATTCGCGCGACAAGCGCCGCCTATCTCTGTCTTCGACGCCAAGGAATGGCGCCCGAGACAAAGGTAAGGAGCAAGACATGTTCAAGAAGATCCTGATCGCCCTGGCCACCACCACCCTGGTCGCCAGCCCCATCGTCACCGCCCAGGCCCAGGCCGCCCCCTATCATTCCACCCACGGCAAGAAGGAAGTGAGCCGTACGGTCGTCAAGCAGAAGGATAATGGCCGCACCGTCGTCAAGAAGAAGCAGACCACCGTGCGCAAGGCCACCCCGACGTCCCGCCGCTGGGCCAAGGGTCAGCGCTTCGACCGTCGCTACGCCAGCAATTATCGCGTCGTCAGCAACTATCGCGACTATCGCCTGTCCGCTCCGCCGCGCGGTTATCAGTGGGTCCGTTCGGGCAATGACGCGGTGCTGATCGCGATCACCAGCGGCCTGATCGGTGCGGTCATCGGCAACGCGATCCGTTAAGAGCGCGCTTGCACTGCACTAAAGGCCGGCGCCCCGGAAGAGCCATCCTCTTCCGGGGCTTCGCCATATTCAGGCCTGATCGAGATCAAATACCGGATGTTAAGGGCTTATAATACATAGCCGATGCCGTCGGGGGGCGTAGTCGGAAAATTTCATGTCCTTGTATCAGATCATGTATATCAGCAGCGTCACCTTCCCGGTCAGCGCGGCCCAGTGCAGGGCCATCGCCAGCGCCGCCGCCGACCGCAACCGGTCGTCGGGCGTGACCGGGCTGCTGCTTTTCAACAGCAAGCGTTTTCTTCAGGTGCTGGAAGGCCCCAGGGACGCGGTCGAGCGCATCTATGAGCGGATCAGCCGCGATCCCCGCCATTGTGCCATCGTCAAGCTGCGCGAGATGCAGATCGAAACGCGCGAATTTGGCGAATGGGGCATGGCCTATGACGATCCCACCTGTCCATCGGACAGTCTCAAGGACAAGGTCGTCGCCCTGCTTGACCATGCCGGTCCTTCGACCCGCGCACATTTCATCGGTTCGGCTGAGATGCACCGGGGCTAGGCCGTGGCAGATCGGGTCGGCCGGTCCTGCGGAGGCCGGCTTCAGACCAGCCCTGTCAGATAATAGACCGCGATCACCACGAACACCGTCAGCGTCTTGATGACCGTCAGCGCGAAAATATCCTTATAAGCCTGGCGATGGGTCAAGCCGGTCACGGCCAGCAGGGTGATGACCGCGCCATTATGCGGCAGGCTGTCCATGCCGCCCGACGCCATGGAGGCGACGCGGTGCAGCACTTCGCGGGGAATGCCCGCCGCATCCCCCGCCGCCGCGAACTGATCGGCCATGGCGGCGAGCGCAATGGAAAGCCCGCCGGAGGCCGAGCCGGTGATGCCGGCGAGCGAGGTCACGGTAACGGCTTCATTGACCAAGGGATTGGGAATCGCCTTGAGCGCTTCCTTGACCATCAGGAAGCCCGGCAGCGCCGCAATGACCGCGCCAAAACCATATTCGACCGCCGTGTTCATCCCGGCCAGCAACGCGCCGCCGACCGCCGCCTTCGATCCGTCGGCAAAGCGCCGCGCCACGGTGGGATAGGCAAAGAGCAGGATCGTCCCGATGCCCAGCAGCAACGCCCCCTCCACCGCCCAGAGCGCCGCCATCTGCGCCACCTGCACGCTGACAGGGTCGGTCATGCCCGGCAGCGCGAGCGTTACCGTCTCGCCTCCGGCCCAGCGCGGGATCGCCATGGTGAGCAGCAAATTGCCCACGCCCACAACCAGCAGCGGCAACAGCGCGATCAACGGATGCACGTCCGCCGTCTCCTCATGCCGGTCGGGTTCGTTCACCAGGGTTTCGGGGGCGCCATAGCCCTCCCCCGCCGCCATCAGGCTGCGTCGACGCCAGCCCAGATAGGTCAGACCGGCGACGATGATGCAAATCGACCCGATCAGCCCCAGCACCGGCGCGGCCCAGGCGGTGGTGCCGAAAAAGCTGGCGGGAATGATGTTCTGGATCTGCGGCGTGCCCGGCAACGCATCCATGGTGAAGGTGAGCGCGCCAAGGCCGATGGTCGCGGGCACCAGCCGCTTGGGGATGTCGGCGCGCCGGAACATCTCGGCGGCGAAGGGATAGACGGCGAACACCGCCACGAACACCGACACCCCGCCATAGGTCAGCAGCGCCGTCACGATCATGATCGTGGGGATAGCCCGGCCCGCGCCGATGAAACCGATCACCGCCGTCACGATGGCGCGAGAAAAGCCGGCAATCTCCACCAGCTTGCCGAACAGCGCGCCCAGCAGGAATACGGGGAAATAGAGTTTCAGGAAACTGGCGGCCTTTTCCATGAAGAGGCCCGAAAAGGCGGCGGGAACGGCGGCGGGATCGGTCAGGAACACGGCCAGCATGGCCAGCAGCGGCGCCATGACGATGACGCTCATCCCGCGATAGGCCGCGATCATCAACAGGATCAGCGATAATGCGGCAATCGCAACGGCCATGAGAATTCCACCCCCCTTTTGCCCCCTACTGTAGACGGGCTGTGCTTCTCTTCCTGCGACTCACGATAGAAGGAAGAACAGGACTTCGACAAGTTCGGCGCGAATGGCCATTTATTCGGCTTGCGCGCTTGCCTTTCCACCGCCTTTGCGTCATAGGCGCGCCTTCGCACGGCACCGGGGTGACTCGGCGGCGCCGCGAAGCATTGACTTGAGACGACAGCCGGAGGGGCGTCGCGCATGGGGCGCGCGTCAGCGATCGGCCAACAGATGAGGCTATGACATGGCTCTTTACGAGCACGTCTTCCTTGCGCGCCAGGATCTGGCACAGGCGCAGGTTGACGCACTGGCGGAAACCGCCACGAAGATCGTCGAGGATATGGACGGCAAGGTGACCAAGGTCGAGACCTGGGGCCTGCGTTCGCTCGCGTACAAGATCGCCAAGAACCGCAAGGCGCACTATGTGATGCTGAACATCGCCGCCCCCGCCGGCGTCGTCGCGGAACTGGAGCGCCAGACCCAGATCAACGAAGACATCATCCGCTACATGACCGTCAAGGTCGATGAGCTGGAAACCGGTCCGTCGGTGATGATGCGCAAGCAGGAACGCTCGGAACGCGGCGATCGTGGCCCGCGCGGCGACCGTGGTGATCGTGGTGATCGTGGCCCTCGCGAAGATCGTGGCCCGCGCCGCGACCGCGAAGACGCCCCGGCTGCTGAATAAGGAGATCTGAAACCATGGCACGCCCGTTTTTCCGCCGCCGCAAGAGCTGCCCCTTCGCCGCCAAGGATGCGCCGAAGATCGATTATAAGGACGTCCGTCTGCTCCAGGGCTTCGTGTCCGAGCGCGGCAAGATCGTCCCCAGCCGCATCACGGCCGTTTCGGCCAAGAAGCAGCGTGAACTGGCTTCGGCCATCAAGCGCGCCCGTCACCTGGGCCTGCTGCCCTACATCGTGAAGTAAGGGAGTAACCCCATGGAAATCATCCTGCTCGAACGTATCGAGAAGCTGGGCGCGATCGGCGACGTCGTAACCGTCAAGGACGGCTACGCACGTAACTTCCTGCTGCCCAACAAGAAGGCGCTGCGCTCCAACAACGCCAACCGGGCGGTGTTCGAAGCCAACCGCGCCCGGATCGAAACAGAAAACGCCGCCCGTCGAGGCGACGCTGAAAAAGCCGCCGAAGGCGTCAACGGCAAGCAGATCGTCCTGATCCGCCAGTCGTCCAACGCCGGCCATCTTTACGGTTCGGTCGCCGTCCGCGACGTGGTGGAAGCGCTGCACGCCGATGGCGTCACCGACGTCACCAAGGCGATGGTCGTGCTGGAACGCCCGATCAAGACCCTGGGCGTGTTCGACGTCAAGGTCGCGCTGCACCCCGAAGTCGCCGTCACCATCACGGTGAACGTCGCTCGTTCGCCTGAAGAAGCCGAACTGCAATCGCAGGGCGTCGACGTGATGGCCGAAATGTTCGAAAAGGACGAAGCGGGCTTCACCGAGGATTATGATCCCAACGCGGAACCCGGCGAAATCGCCGCGGAAACCGAAGAAGCCCCGGCCGAGGACGAAACCGAAGCCTGAGTTTCCTGACGGATCGAACGAGAAAGCCGCCCCTTACCGGGCGGCTTTTTTGTTTGTGGGCGACGACGGGTTTGAGAGGAAGCGGACGGGCAGCCTATCTATGCCCCACCCGCCTGCGCGAGGGGGAATGAGGTCCGCTGCTGATCGCTGTCGGCGGCCCGCCTTCATCCATGCCCTCGTTTCCGTCGCGTTTCCCAACCCTTTTTCGCGGCGGCAGAACGATCCGCCGCGGATCGGCGCGATGACGCGGCGCCGCCTTTGCGACCGCCCTTGCGCGACGACACATGCGTGTCCGGCTTGCCGCGCCCGGACCCCAACTTGTTGCCGCCACCCGATTCCTTGTTCACCGTGGCCCAGGCGCGACGTTCGGCCTCATCATGGCTGACGCCGCGATCCTCATAGCCTTCCTCGATATGTTCGGCCTTGCGCTTCTGCTTGTCGGTGTAGCTGCTCTTGTCGCCCTGGGGCATGGTCCTTCTCCTTCACGCCGCTCGCCTTGCAAAACACGCGATCACCCTGCCCGTTCATTTCGATGCGATCGCGTCACGATAATGGCGCGGCGCGGGGAACGGCTGCCGCCACCGGGCGTTCGACCTGCATGGAAGACCGCACCCTGATCGAACGGCTGGCCCGCCATCTGGCGGCGATGAACCCGGATGGCTGGCCCGACCGGGTGGAGGACGCCGCCAGCATCCTGGCCATCCTGAAAGAGCCCGACGCCGCTATGCGGACCGTGGGCGATGTCGAGGCATGGGGTGCGATGATCGACGCGGCGCTGCGGGAACGCTGGTCGCTCGGCCACGCGGGTGGCGGCATGGAACCGCCGGGCGGCACCGATGAGGAAGGTGACATGCGCCTGACGCCGGACGCGGTTAGCAGTGACCGGGCCGACTGGATTCATCTTCACCACGGGCAGGAGAAGTCATCATGAAGGGGTTGTTGAAACTGGGCGTCATCACGGGCCTGGGCTATTTCGCGATCAAGGGGTGGCGCGACTGGATGGGCGGCAGTGATGCCGACGATCGCGGGCCGGTCGGATCGTCCGGCATCGTGCGGGACGCGGGGCCGCAGCATGGCGAAGCCGATTGGGACAAGGTCGACGAACAATCCGACGAAAGCTTTCCCGCCAGCGATCCGCCGGGCAATTTCTGAACCGACACAATCCGTTGCTCCCCTGATGCGCCGCCCCTAATAGGTGGGCATCGGGTGGCGCGTCCGCCGCCCGCAACAGGGGACCATCATCCATGCCTTCGGGTCTGATCGCGCTGCTCGATGACGTGGCGGGCATCGCCAAGCTCGCCGCCACTTCGCTGGACGATGTCGCGGGCGCGACCGGAAGGGCGGGATCAAAGGCGGCCGGCGTGGTCATCGACGACACGGCGGTGACGCCCAATTATGTCATGGGCCTGACGCCGGACCGCGAATTGCCGATCATCTGGAAGATCGCCAAGGGGTCGATCCGCAACAAGATCATTTTCCTGTTGCCGGCCGCCCTGCTGCTGTCGGCCTTCGCCCCCTGGCTTTTGCCGCCACTGCTCATGGCGGGCGGCGCCTTCCTGTGTTTCGAGGCGGTGGAAAAGCTGATCGAGGCTATGGGCGGCGGGCATGACGTGGCGCAGCTCGCGGTCGAGACGCATAATTCGGCGGACCTGGAGCAACAGAAGGTCTCCGGCGCGATTCGCACCGACTTCATCCTGTCGGGCGAGATCATGGCGATCGCGCTGGGCACCGTGGCGAGTGAACCCATCTGGGAACAGGCGGTCGTGCTGGCGGTCGTTGCCGTGCTCATCACGGCGGGCGTTTACGGCGTCGTCGGCCTGATCGTGAAGATGGACGATATCGGGCTTCATCTTGCCCAGCGCCCGTCTGCCGCCACACAGGCGCTCGGCCGTGGGCTGGTGAAAGCGATGCCGATCCTGATGTCCGTCCTGAGCGTGGTCGGCACCGCCGCGATGCTGTGGGTCGGCGGCGGGTTGATCGTCCATGGCCTGCATGAATTTCACTGGGAACTGATACCCGGCGCGATCCATCATGTGGCCGCCGGCGCCGCCCATGCCCTGCCCGTTATGGGGCCTGCGGCGGACTGGATCGTCAACGCCATTGGCGGCGCGATCGTCGGGCTGGTGGTCGGTGGGATCATCGTCGCGGTCCTGCATCTGTTCAAGAAGCACTGAGGCGGATAGGAGGGCACGCCATCCCGGACGATCGGGGGCAGACGGCCGGGATCTTCATCCTCTTTCGGACATATCGACGTGACCCACCCCTCCCCCTGGCGCATCGAGGCCGGCGCGCTGATCGCGCTGGCGTTGCCGATGATCGCGGGCAATATCGCCTGGTCGGCGATCGCCGCGAGCGACCTGCTGCTGCTCGGCCGGCGCGGCGCGGAGAGTGTGGCGGCCGGCGCGCTCGCCATCAACCTGTTCCACGCATTTCTGATTTTCGGTATGGGCCTGGTCACCGCCGCGTCACCCCTGATCGCCAGCGAGCGCGGCCGACGCCGCCATTCGGTGCGCGACGTGCGGCGCACCGTCCACCAGACGCTGCGTGCGGCGCTGTTCTTCGTCCTCCCCGCCTGGCTGATCCTCTGGCATTGCGAGGGGATATTGCGCGCGCTGGGGCAACAGCCCGACCTGGCATATGGCGCCGGGCAGGTGATGCGCGGTCTGCAATGGGCGCTGCTGCCTTTCCTCGGCTTCACCACGCTGCGCAATTTCATCGCCGCGCTGGAACGGCCGGTCTGGGGCCTGCTCATCATGCTGGCGGCCATTCCGTTGAATATCCTCGCTGGCTGGGCGCTGATCTTCGGCCATCTGGGACTGCCCGCGCTGGGCCTGTTCGGTGCGGGGCTGGCGAGCAGCCTGTCCTCCAGCTTCCTGTTCCTGGGGCTGCTTGCGGTCATCCTGATCGATCGGCGTTTCCGCCGCTATCGGCTGATGGGCCGGTTCTGGACTCGCGATCGCGAACGCCAGCAACAGGTCTGGGCGCTGGGCCTGCCGATCGCGATAACGCTGGGGTTTGAAACGACGGTGTTCAATGCCTCCGCTTTCCTGATGGGGTTGATCGGCCGCGATTCGCTCGCCGCCCACGCCGTCGCGATCCAGATCGCGGCGCTGGTGTTCATGGTGCCGATGGGCATCGGGCAGGCCGCGACGGTGCGGGTCGGCATGGCCTATGGGCGCGGGGATCGCGCCGGTGTCGGGCGTGCCGGCTGGCTGGCGCTGATCATCGGCACCGGCTTTGCCTGCGCCGCGGCCGCGCTGTTGATCCTGATGCCGCGCCTGCTGGTGTCCGCCTTCCTCGACCTTGCCGATCCCGCCAATGCGCGCACGGCCGCGCTGGCGGTCAGCTTCCTGGCGATAGCGGCGCTGTTCCAGCTGGTCGACGCCGCCCAGGCGGTGGGTTCGGGCGTGCTGCGCGGCGTGCAGGATACCCGCGTGCCGATGATCTTCGCGCTGATCGGCTATTGGATCGTGGGCATTGGCGTGGGCATAATGCTCGCGTTTCCGCTCGGCATGGCCGGTATCGGCATCTGGCTCGGCCTGGCGAGCGGGCTGGGGGCGGCCGCGCTGCTGCTCGTCGCGCGGTGGACCCTGCGCGAACGGCTGGGGCTGGTCCCGGCCTGAACGGTTCATCGCGACGATTGCACGGAAGGAAATGGTGCGGCGCACAAAGCAATTGAAAGAATCACCAAAATCGGTCAGGGAAAACCGATCATGCAAGCCCCTACCGAGATTTTTGAAGCGATCGCGCTCCAGAAGTGCCTGAAGGTGACCTATAACAAGATGGTCGTCACCCTGGCACCGCACATCCTCTACACCCGTCATGACGAGATGTATGTCGACGCCGTGACCACGGACCGCGACGGCAAGCCGCCGCGCGAGTTGAAGCTCGGCACGTTCAAGGTGGCGGGCCTGTCCGACCTTCAGGTGCTGGATGAAGCGTTCGAGGCGATGTACGGCCTCTATAATGACGGCGACGACAAATATAAGGGCGTGACCCTGTTCGCCGTGACGCCCGAGAGCCAGGCCGCCTGATTTTCAGCGGCGTTGCGCGCAACGAAGACGGGAGCGCCCGAGCGCTCCCCCCTCCTCACTTCTTCAGTCGATAGCCAGTGCGGAATATCCAGCCGATGATGGCGAGGCAGACGGCCAGCATCCCGGCGACGAAGATCAGGCTGAATTCGATCCCCACATCGCCCCGGCCGAAAAAGGTCCAGCGAAAGCCTGAGATCAGATAGACGATCGGGTTGAACAGCGTAACGGTGCGCCACGGCTCCGCCAGCATATGGACCGAATAAAAGGCGCCGCCCAGAAAGGTCATGGGCATGATGAGCAGCAGCGGGATCACCTGCAACTGCTCGAAACTTTGCGCCCAGATACCCAGGATGAACCCGAACAGGCAGAAGCTGACCGCGATCAGCACCATGAAGCCGACCATGGCGAAGGGATGCGCGACCGGCACATCGACGAACAGATGCGCGGTCAGGAAGATGATCATTCCCACGATCAGCGATTTGGTCGCCGCCGCGCCGACATAGGCGATGATCGTTTCCGCAGCGGAAACGGGCGCCGACAATAATTCATAGATGGTGCCGGTGAATTTGGGCATGTATATGCCGAAACTCGCATTGAAGATGCTTTCAGTGAACATCGCCATCATGATGAGGCCGGGCACGATGAAGGCGGCATAGGGGATGCCGTCCACCTCCGTCATGCGCGATCCGATCGCCCCGCCGAACACGACGAAATAGAGCGAGGTGGTGATGACCGGGACGAGCAGCCCGGTCAGCAACGTGCGGCGGAACCGATGCAGTTCAAAACGATAAATGGCCGAAATGGCGCGCAGATTCTGGAGACTCATGCCGCCTTCTCCTGATGGACCAGACTAACGAAAATATCCTCCAGACTGCTTTGCCGGGTGTTGATATCCTTGTAGCCTATGCCGAGGTCTCCCAACCGGCGCAGCAACGATGATACGCCGGTCCGCTCCGCCTGGGTGTCGAATATATATTCGATTTCATGGCCATCGGCGCCCAGCGTCACGTCCCATTCGGCAAGGTCGGGCGGCACCGCATCGATCGGGTCGGCCAGCACGACGGTCAGCGTCTTCTTGCCCAGCTTCTTCATGAGCGCGGTTTTGTCCTCGACCAGCATCAACTCGCCCTGGTTGATCACACCCACCCGGTCGGCCATTTCCTCGGCTTCCTCGATATAATGGGTGGTCAGGATGATGGTGACGCCGGTCTGGCGCAATTCGCCGATCAGCTTCCACATGTCGCGGCGCAGTTCCACATCGACGCCGGCGGTCGGCTCGTCCAGAAACAGCACGCGCGGTTCGTGGGACAGCGCCTTGGCGATCATCACGCGGCGCTTCATGCCGCCCGACAATTCCAGTATCTTGCTGTTGCGCTTGTCCCACAGGGACAGGTCGCGCAGAATCTTTTCGACATAGGCGTCGTTGCGGGCTTTGCCGAACAGGCCGCGACTGAAAGTCACGGTGTCGATCACCCGCTCGAACTGGTCGGTGGACAATTCCTGCGGCACCAGCCCGATCGCGGTCCGCGCGCCGCGATAATCGCGGATAATGTCGTGCCCCGCCACGTTTATGGTCCCGCCAGTCGGCCGGGCAATACCGCAGATGATTGAGATCATCGTCGTCTTGCCCGCGCCGTTCGGCCCCAGCAGCGCGAAAATCTCGCCTTCCTCAATGGTCAGATCGACGCCCTTCAGCGCCTCGAAACCTGACGCATAGCGTTTCGTCAGGCCGCTAATCTCGATGATGGATGCCATGGACCGCTCCGCCCCTTTTTGCGTTGCGGCAAAGATAGGAGGCGGATTGCCAAGTGCAACCTATTCACCGCGCCGGAAAAATCGGAAAACGGTCGCGGGCGGGAAGTTGCGCACCGTATGACCCGCGCGCACGACGTCCAGCCCCAGCGCGTCGAGAATTTCGCGGCTGACCGGCGGGCGCATCGAATAGGTGAACTGGACCAGGCTGCCGCCCGGCTTCAACATGCGAAAGGCTTCGGACAGGATGTCGGCGTGGACATGCCGGTCCATCGCCAGCAGCGGCAGTCCGCTGACCACCGTCTGATAATCGCCCGGATCACCAGCGGTCGCGGTCGATACGATCTGCGCCGGGGTTTCCAGCACCGAGACATGGGGAAAATGGCGACGCAGCCCGCGCGCGAAGGCGGGATTGATCTCCACCACCTCCAGCCGTTCGGGCGGCAGGCCGGTTTCCAGGATCGCACGCGTAAACACGCCCGTGCCGCCGCCCAGTTCCAGCACGCGACCGTCAGCAGGATCGATCTGCGCCACCATCAACCGGGCCAGATAGCGGCTGGAGGGCACCACCGACGCGGTCTGGCGCGGCTTCTTCACCCAGGCGGCCAGGAAATCGAGATATTCGGTGGCGCGGGCGCGAAAATCGCTGCTCGGCAGGGCGATCGCCCGGCTGCGCTTGGGCTTATATTGCATGGGCGAAATGCGACCGCTCTCTATCCATCGCGACTCCCTTAGCGGGGCGGACGGGCCGCGTCGATTGACTTTCGCGTAATGTCCGGGTCACGATGCCCCGACAATATGTCCACCCGTTGCTGCAACCAGTCGGCCACTGCGCCGATCCGCGCCAGCCGGCGCAGGTCGCCATGCATGACCAGCCAGAAGCTGCGGGTGATTTCCACCCGGTCGACCATCAGCGGCATCAGGCCGGGGTCGCGGCGGCCGATAAAGTCAGGCAACACGCCGATCCCTGCCCCTTCCGCGATCATCCGTTGCTGCATGATGATGCTGGTCGATCGCAAATTGGCCTCCAGCCCCGCCTCCACCTCGTCCAGATAATTGAGTTCGGGAGTGAAGATGAATTCGGGCACATAGCCGATCAGCGTATGGTGGCGCAGGTCGGCGGGCCGGCCGGGCCGTCCGACCCGCTCCAGATAGGCCGGCGACGCATAAAGATGCAGCCGATAGTCGCCCAGCCGCCGCACCGTCAGCCGCCCGCGCTGCGGCCTGGCCAGCATCACCGCCATGTCGGCTTCCCGGTTGGAGGGGTTGAGGAAGCCGGACGCGGTGATGAGATCCAGCCTGATGCCCGGATGCCGCCGGTTAAAATCGCCCATGCCGGGCGCCAGCACCCAGGTGCCGAACCCTTCCGCCACCGACAGCCGGACCTGGCCTGACAGCCGATGTTCCTGCCCCTTCACCTCCTCCATGGCGGCGAGCGCCGCGCTTTCGGCGCCTTCCGCGTGGCGCAGCAGCACCTGCCCATGGGATGTCAGCGATCGTTCGCCCATGCCCATTTCGAACAGTTCGGCGCCCAGCGCTTTTTCCAGCCGCGCCAGCCGCCGGGCGATGGTGGTCGCATCGATCCCCAGCGCGCGCGCCGCCGGCGCCACCTTGTGCGCGCGGGCCACCGCCAGGAACACGCGCAGATCATCCCAGTCGAACATCGCCTCACCTGCAAATTTGCAGATCGACCATGCACAACTTCACCGTTGCTGGCAATAACGCGGCATTGCTACAAGGACGGGGCACGGCGATCATGGCGCGCGAAACGGCATGACGAACCGAGGGGCGGAGCGAAAGGAAAGCATGACCCAATTCGACCTGACCGACGACCAGCGCGCGATCCAGGACATGGCGCAGCGTTTCACCGCCGACGCCATCACCCCGTTTGCGGGCGAATGGGACGAAAAGCATATCTTTCCCCGCGACACCATCCGCGCGGCGGCGGAGCTTGGCTTTGGCGGCATCTATGTGTCGGAGGAAGCGGGCGGCATCGGCCTTGGCCGGCTGGAAGCTGCGCTCATCATGGAGGCGATGGCCTATGGCTGCCCGTCGACCAGCGCCTTCATCTCGATCCACAATATGGGCGCCTGGATGATCGACCGTTTCGGCGGCCAGGCGGTCAAGGACACATATCTTCCCGACCTCGTCCCGATGGCGCGCATGGCGAGCTATTGCCTGACCGAGGCGGGCGCCGGGTCCGACGCCGCCAGCCTGAAAACGCGCGCGGTCCGGGACGGCGACCATTATGTCGTCACCGGCTCCAAGCAGTTCATTTCCGGCGGCGGCGAGAATGACATCTATGTCGTCATGGTGCGCACCGGCCCCGATACGCCGGAAGGCAATGGTCCCAAGGGGATTAGTTGCCTGGTCATCGAAAAGAACATGGAAGGCGTCAGCTTCGGCGCGCAGGAACGCAAGCTGGGATGGCATTCGCAGCCCACGGCGCAGGTCAATTTCGACGGCGTGCGCGTGCCGGTGGACAATCTGGTCGGTGGCGAAGGCGAAGGCTTCCGCATCGCGATGATGGGGCTGGATGGCGGACGCCTCAACATCGGCGCCTGTTCGCTCGGCGGCGCGCAGCGCTGCATCGACGAGTCCGTCCGCTATACCAGTGAGCGCAAGCAGTTCGGCCAGTCGATCGCCGATTTCCAGAATACCCAGTTCATGCTGGCCGACATGCAGACCGAATTGGAGGCCGCTCGCACCCTGCTCTATGCCGCCGCGGTCAAGGTGACGGACAATGCGCCCGACAAGACCCGCTTCGCCGCCATGGCCAAGCGACTGGCCACCGACACCGGGTCGTCCGTGGTCGATCGCGCGCTGCAACTCCATGGCGGCTATGGCTATCTGATGGATTATCCGATCGAGCGCTTCTGGCGCGACCTGCGCGTCCATTCCATATTGGAAGGCACCAACCAGGTCATGCGGATGATCATCGCGCGGGACATGCTGCGGCAATAATGCCCGTCGCTCTCCACATCCGAACGGAACCATGATGAACGACCAAGTCCTGACCATCATCGAAAACGGCGTCGGCCGCATCCGCCTGAACCGGCCCAAGGCGATCCACGCCCTGACCCCGGACATGTGCGACGCGATCAACGACGCGCTGCTGGCATGGCGCGAGGACGATGCCGTCGCCGCCGTCATGATCGACCATCTGCCCGCGCCGGACGGCGACCCAAAGCTCTCGCGCGGCTTTTGCGCGGGCGGCGACATCGCATTGATCGCCAACAGCGCCAAGGCGGACTGCGTGGAGGCGGAGCGCTTTTTCGCGCTGGAATATCGGATGAACCATCTGTTGTTCGTCTATGATAAGCCGATCGTGGCGTTCATCGACGGCATCGTCATGGGCGGGGGCGTGGGCATCTCCCTCCCCGCCCGCTATCGCGTCGCGACCGAGCGCACGACTTTCGCCATGCCCGAAACCGGCATCGGCCTGTTCCCCGATGTCGGCGGCGGCTGGTTCCTGCCGCGCCTGCCCGGCCGGGTCGGCGCGTGGCTGGCGGCGACCGGATCGCGGATCGACGGGGCCGACTGCGTCGCCGTCGGCATCGCGACGCACTATATGGCGTCGGAAGCGCTGGACGACGTGAAGGCCCGCATCCTGACGGACCCGTCGGACCTCGCCATCGTGCTGGACGCGGCGAACGCCGTCCCGCCTCCATCAAAGCTGGACGCGGCGCGTGCCGACATCGACCGGCTGTTCGCGTCGAACAAGGCGGAGGAAATCATCGCCGCGCTCAAGGCTGACGGCGGCGAATGGGCGCAAAAGCAGCTGTCGGTCCTGCGCACCAAATCGCCCCAGACGATCAAGGTCGCCCTGCGCCAGTTGGTCGAGGGCGCGCGGATGACCAGCTTCGCCGACAATATGGCGATGGAGTTCGGCCTGGCCTGCGCGATCATCCGCCGCCCCGATTTCCTCGAGGGCGTGCGCGCGCTGATCTTCGACAAGGATAATGCGCCGCGGTGGAATCCCGCGACGCTGGAGGCGGTGAGCGACGCCATGATCGATGCCATCTTCACGCCGCTGCCGCCGGAGCGGCAATGGACGCCCCTGCCTGAACTGGCCGACGCACGGGCCTGACGCAATGAGAGAGGAAGCCGGACATGACTGAGACGATCGCCTTCATCGGCCTGGGCAATATGGGCGGCGGCATGGCCGCCAACCTGCTGAAGAACGGCTATGCCGTCCGTGCTTTCGACCTGTCGGAGGACGCGCTGGCGAAGGCGGAAAGCCATGGCGCCATTCGCGCCACCAGCGCGGCCGACGCCGCCGCCGGCGCGGATGCC
>NZ_AYOY01000186.1 GCF_000508185.1 Sphingobium sp. C100
TGCATGAACCGATCGCCGCCGATTTTCGCCCCGATCAAGATGGTAAAAGGCTTGCGCGGCTGAAGATCGTCGCCGGACTGACCGGGGTCGCGCTCGACCAGATCATCCAGCGCGATGCCCAGCGACAAATGCGTCACGTGATCGTCGTCACATTTTTGGCGCTGCTTACGGCGCTATTGATGGCGCTGATGTTGATCTTTGTCGCGCGCGCCAGAAACGAGGCGGAGGAGCAGCGCCAGCAGGCCGAAGGATTGATCGAGTTCATGCTTACGGACCTGCGGGACAAGTTGGAGGGCGTAGGTCGGCTCGACGTGCTGCAAACGGTGAACAAGCGTGCGCTCGCTTATTATGCCCGTCAGCCCGATCTCGCCGCGCTACCGCTTGATTCCCTCGAACGACGTGCCCGTATCTTGCAGGCCATGGGTGAAGATGATCTCAAGCGTGGTGATACGGCCGCCGCACTGGCGCAGTTTCGCGAAGCATATCGCGTGACCAACATGCTGCTCCTGGCGGCGCCGCGGGATGCGCAACGGCTGTTTGCGCATGCGCAGAGCGAGTTTTGGCTGGGTTATGTCGATTTCATGCAGGATCGCAATGAAGCTGCGCTGCCACGTTTCCGATCCTATCGGTCTTTGGCGCAGCGTCTCGTTCAGCTTCAGCCCGAAAATGCAACCTACTGGCGGGAACTGAGCTACGCTCAGGGAAATATCTGCACCATCGCGGTGGCGCAGAAAGCCCGTCCCCAGGCACTCGACAGCTGTCGCGCTGCGCTCGACACCATGGAACATGTCCAGCGAATGCGCCCCGCCGATTTGGACACCGCTATCGACCTTGCCAATCGTCATGCCTGGATGGCCGACGCACTGCGCGTGGGAGGCGCCGACAGGGAAGCACTTCAGGAGCGCAACCGACAGGCGGCGATCCTCCAGTCGCTGATCGAGGTCGATCCTAAAAATGCGCGCTATCTGCAGGACTGGATGTTGGCGCGCTATTCCATGTCGAACCTGCTTCATGCCTTGGGAGAAACGAAGCAAGCGGAAGAGCTGAGGGCGAAGGCGCGTGCGGACATCAGCCGGCTCGTCGCGAGCGATCCGGCCAATAATGACTGGCGTGTCTGGCAGCGTAAACTGGCCAAGCCGATCGAAGACGGGAGAAAATGACCATGTCGACGCATAATTATACGCAATATGGCCTTGAACCGCTGTTCGAGGTCGAACTCGAGGATGGCGTGGCGCCGATCCAGTTCGACGTGGTTTTGAAAGCGGAGGATGGCCGGATCGTGCTGCGATATGAGCAGCCCGGCGTAAAGGACAACGCCTATATCGCGATCAGGCGTAATTCGATCGTCGAGATCACCCTCATCGGCGACCAGCTCTTTTTCTCCAAGGACTATGACGCCATCACGACCAAGGAACCGCTGGCTTCCTTTTATGGAGGCCTGACCTATGATGATTATGATAGGAAGCTGGATCGATACAAGAAGGTCCGGTTTCAGGCGCGCTACAATCAGGGCGGCAAATATGGCACGCGACACCGATTCAACATCAATGTCGACCTGCTGCAAAATCCGGGCGCTGCCGCGCCGGAGTGGATCGCCCTGTCGATCGATCCCGACATCAAGAACCCGCCCCCGAAGGACGACTGAAAGCGACCATAGGGGTGGGTGACCGCATGATCCTTCCGATCCTGGCGCAGATTCGCACGGTGGCGCGGAGCGGCGACACGATCCGTGCGTGGAGAATGCTGAGCGACGCAGGGTTGCTGCAATCCGATGATGTCGAGGCGCTCAGTCTGAAGGGCCGGCTGCTCAAGGATCGCGCGGCGCGCAGCGACGCCACCGAGCGGAGCGCCCTGCTCGCGCAGGCGCAGGCCGCCTATATGCAGGCTGCGGGGGTTCGCCCCGCCACCTATCCCCTGATCAACGCAGCCACGCTCGCATTTTTGAATGGTTGTCCTGACGAAGCTTCTCGGCTCGCACGCGCCGTGCTCGCTCTTCTGGACAATGGTAATTATGAGCCGGAAACCCGCTACTGGCTTGCCGCTACGGCGGCTGAGGCGCATCTCCTGCTGGGCGACCGTACCGCCAGTCAGGCCGCGCTGGTGCGGGCGATGGAGGCTGCTCCCCAAGCATGGGAAGATCATGCCGCGACACTGCGCCAGTTTCAGCAGATATTGGCGCGACAGGGTGCGTCCACGGCGATCATAGATCCCCTGCGTCCCCCGCCCAGCCTTTATTTCAGCGGCATTATCGGTCTGCCCGAGAATGAGGATGCCGCCGGGCGGCAGATTGGAGAAGCGCTGGACATGATCGGGCCGGGCGCGGTGTTCGGCGCGCTGGCAGCGGGCGCCGATATACTGATCGCTGAGCTCGCCGCCGCGCGAGGGGCCGCGCTCCATATCGTTCTGCCAACGGCGCTGGAGGCTTTCCGAGAGGCGTCCGTCGCCAGATTTGGCGGACGCTGGCCCAGGCGTTTTGATCGGTTGATGGAAATGGCCGAGAGCATAGACGCGCCTCAAGCAACCCGCGAACTCTCTGATGCCGCCGTCGCGAAGGGCAGCGAGATCGCAATGGGCCTGGCACTGCGTCGGGCAGAGGCGTTCGCAACCCACGCAGTGGCCCTGCATGTCGGTCGCGCTTCGGACCCCTATATAGCGTCCCATCGGCTCTGGCATGGTTGCGGATTGCCTTTACGCACCGTCACGCTGGCCCAATCGACGCCGCCGCAAGGACCACCGCTCAGGACGGCGAGCAACAAGGCGATCCTGGCGTCGGTCGTACCTTTCGCCCCCGGATTGCAGCAAAGCGCGAGCGGGATCCATTATGTGATTCTGGACGATCCGGCCGCGGCGATGGCTCTGGGCGAGGCTATTTTGCGGACCAGTCCGGGCTATGGGCTGGCGTTGGAATATCGCACCGTTTTACCGACGGAGCCGCTTGATGGGGAGGACGGGCTGGCATTGCTTTTGGCCCCCGCGGCGCCGGCGGGCAGCATTTGCATGTCTTGGCCCGATGCGGCGGCGATGGCGCTGCACGCGCCTGGCTATCGGTTCGAACTGGCAGGCGATGTTATAACGCGCCAGGGCGACTGCCCGGTCGGTCATTATTATCCCTCACCGGCCTGATCGCTCCGGCGCAAAGGGGCTTCGTGAAATGTCCGGCAGAGGCTCGGGCACGCGGCATCGACAGAAAGATATTCCATATGAACCGCGACGGCTGATCTAGTCATTTGTTTTCGCATCTTTTTATGCGGAAAACCGGTTCCCATCTTTTGGCGCGGCGCTCTAAGAAACCATCTCGCTCAACATGCGGGGCGCGTGGATCACCAGTTGGCCATCCTCCCGGCTGACGATGCCGCGCCGGATCAGGACCGCGACTGCGCGCGACGCAGTCTCCCGGGTCGTATTTGCGCTGAGGGCCAATGTCGTGATCTGCGGCGCCGGAACGATGTGGTCATGTCCGTCCGCCAGCGCCAGCAATGCGCTATAGACTCGCCCTGCGGCGCTGTAGGTGGAGCGGGTCGCCATGCGATCCAGTGCTCGGTCGAGCTGGCGGGCTAGCAATTTGGCCATGCCCGCGCCAATTTGTGCGTTGGTTGCCACCAGCGCCGCAAGCGACTGGACCTCGGCCCGCAACAGCCGCGTGCCAACGAGCGCCTCTATTTCGGCGCGGTGCGTCGTTGGCACCGGATAGGCGCCGAAGAATTCGCCCGGATCATGCCGCGCCAGTTGCTGACGCTGCCCATCGATGCCGAATACCTGAACCGCAACGCATCCCTCCACGACTATCCAGCAATGATGCGAGGCTTCCCCCTGACGCGCCAAAATCTGTTTCGCCGCTATATGATGCGGAACAAGAACGCGGCGCAGCAGGTCGATCGCCGGCCGGTCGCACTGGAACACGGCCGACAGCACCTCAATCTGTTCCTCAGCGTCCAATGCCCCGCTCCCTGGTAAAGATAAGGCCCCGGACACGGCATAGCCCAGGCTTCCAGGATGAAAAACAGGGCAGCATCTTTGTCATGAAATATGTGATCTTGGTCACAGTCATGCCGGTGATGATCGCGTAGGAAAAATGTGCGACCCGAAGGAGGCTCCAATTGGGGCAACCTTTTTCCTGCCCGGAGGCATCATTGTCTCCGGGCATTTTTTGTCGCCAGGGCAGCGACAGCCGTGCGGCGGTGCGGTTCTTCCGCCGCGGCACAAACGCATCGCCCCATCGGACACGATCAGCGCGGTCTCCCGGCTTGCAGTCGCGGCGGGCAGCGGCGACGAACCTGCTACTTGCCTCGACCGCAAAGTTCGTTTCTGAGCGCGACCTTAGCGAACATCTGTTGAGCTGCGGCGCGATAGCCCTCATGGCCGAGGGGCGCCTGTCGCAGCGTGTCGGCAACGCCGGTGGCTGACAGGTAGCCTTTGGCATCGTGCGACACGACGACGAGAGTGCCGTCCGGCAGGCGATTGGAGGGCATTGCGAGGCGTACCGGCTAATCCTCGATAATGGCGACTGCGCGGGTCCAGCCTGCCGACGCGCCCTTGATCTTGTGTGGGAAGCAACTGACGATGAAGCCGTCGGCGCCCATGTCACCCTCGCTGCATCATAGAGTAAAACCGCTTGAATTCGTCTTAGGGCTCTATTCAGTCGATCCGCGGAAGTCCATTTTAGCAATGGCGGCCGGCGGGACCGCGTCAGCGACGGGGATCGCCATAAAGCAACCCGCGCCCGTCAGTGCCGACGTAGACGCGTCCGAACGTGCGGGGGTCGCCGGCGATCACACGGAAACGCAAGCCCCACTGATGGGAATCATCGTTGATCCTCTGCCAGCTATGCCCATGATCAGTGGAGCGCCAGATGCCCTCCTTCCCACCCAGCACGCCGATGGCGAAGAGCGTCGCGACGTCGCTGCCCGGCGCGGGCTTGCCAAGGCCGAAGAGCCGCACCGAAAGTGCGCCGTTGACCCTCTCGAACGAAACACCGCCATTGGTGCTGTGATACAGTTCGAAGCCGACGCGCAACCAGAGATCGCCGGCCGCGAACGGACTTGCCACCAGACTGGCCGGCTGTTCCCGCCCCACCATTCGGGCGCCCGCAAGATCGGCAGGAAGCCCTTGGCCTGCGACAGGTGCGAAGGTCAGCCCGCCGTCCCTGCTGGTCAGCAGCCGATCCTGCTCCACATCGACGCCATAGAAGCGTTTGGGGTCGACCTTGTCCGCGACCGGCCGGATGTCGCGTCCCAGCCCTTCGGGAACAAGCCAGGTCTTCCCCCGGTCTCGCGTGAGCATGGCGATTGGTGTGGCGACGATGAATGTCGTGCCATCGGCCGATGTGGCGATGGGGGCATTGCCCTCCAGGTCGTACCGCCTCTCGGCCTCGCCGGGCTTTGCGGCCATTGGCGGCACGCGCAACGGGCGCCAGCTATGCCCGCCATCCTGTGACCAGCCCAGCGTCGCGTCGCGCGAACGGTTCGAATGGAGACTGCCGCTGCGTACGATGATAGCGGGGTTACGACCGGCATAGTCGATATTGTTGGTGTTGGAGAGATAGGGGTTCGAAAACATATGGGAGGGGGAGACGGCGAGATCTTCGTGCACGAACCCGGCAATGTCGCCGAAGCCGGAGATCAGTGGAGCGCCGCCGGTCGGACTGGTGAGCGTGATGATCGCGGTCTGCTCGATTCCCTTGACCCACGGCTTCCATAGCATTGCCTTCGGCTTGGCGAAGTCGGTGGTCATATAGACGGTTGCGCCGGTGACATAGGCGGCCCGGCCGGGGTTGAACGGATCGATCGCGACCCCCGCGGTCCAATGGCCGAAGTCAGCGCTGATGCCGTTCATGTTGAGGAAGGGCGAGGCGCGCGTGTCCCGCTGGCTCAAATCGCGGATATCGGTCCAGTTCGCCCCGTCGTCATGCGTGCGCCAGATCGTATCGCCCGGCATCCAGCGATCGATGCTGCTTACTGCCAGCGTACCGGGCGCGGAAGGATCGAGGCTGAGCCCCATGAAACCACCCGCATGGCTTTTGTCGGGTGTGATGTCCGTCCAGCGATCGCTCTTCGTGTCGAACCGCCAGACCGCGCCTGCGGTAACGCCGTTGGGACCGATACCGTTGCAATAGGCAATATAGAGCATTCCGCGGCGGTCGATCACGGCCTTTGTGGGCAGCAACGTCTGCGGCGGCTCGCCTTCGACATGCTGCCAGCGCGCGCCGCCATCGGTCGAGCGGAACAAGTGGTGGTCACCCGGATCGGCGGAACCCGCGAAGATGGCGCCGCTTGCCGGGTCGATCACCACAAAGCTGATGCCGCCATGTGTGGGCTGCCTGCGTCCAGGCTGGCCCAGGCCGGGAAGAGGAAAGCTCTCGACCTTCCGCCAGGTTGCGGCGCTGTCGTCGCTTCGCCACAGTCCGTCATGGCGCGATCCGAAAAAGATTGTGGCGCTGTTGCGAGGATCGATCGCCAGCCGTTCGCCCATGCCCCGACCATCTTCATTGCCGCCCATCGCGAATGGCACCGGCGTCACGCGCCAAGTCGTGCCCCGATCATCCGAGCGAAGGATCGCGGCCGGCTCGCTCCGGTACATGCCTGCGGCCAGATAGACGATATTCGGGTCTTTCGGGTCGGCGGCCAGGCTCTCGATTCCCATATAACTGCCTTCCGCCATGCTGTCCTGCAACGGAACCCAACGCGCTTCCCTCGAGTCCCAGCGATAGGCGCCCCCCATGTCGGTGCGCAGATAGGCAAGATCACGCTCCGCAGTGCTAAAGATGATGTTCGGCGCGAATCCACCCGCGCCGACCGAAACGTTGTGCCAGAGATAAGGGGCGGACGCCTCTGCCGCCACCGCACAGCGCGGTGCGACGCTCGCAAGCACAAGGAATCCAAGGAGCGTGATCGCCCATTTCATCATCTTCTCCCTGCTCCACAATGATAGCGCTATCAAAAATAGCTTGTATTATAAAAGACGTTCGCGCAAGACAATGTCACAGGGGAGAGTGAACATGAAGGCGATGCTGCGCGCGTCGGCGGCGGTGCTGGCATTTGGGGGCGTTGCGGCTGCGACGCAGGGGGACGCGCAAAGCATAGCGCATCCGGAAATCTGGCCCAAATCGAACAGCCAGGGCCTCGTCGATGATAAGACCGAAATGTTCGTCACCGGGCTCATGAAAGAAATGAGCCTGGAAGAGAAAATTGGCCAGATGATTCAGGCTGACCTGTCCGCGATCACGCCGGAGGATCTTCGCGCCTATCCGATTGGCAGCGTGCTTGCGGGGGGTAATACGCCTCCGATCGGTGGCCACGAACATTCGCCGGCAAGTGTTTGGGTGGCCACGGCTCGCGCCTTTCGCGCCATATCGCTCGAGCAGCGTCCCGGCCATGTGCCGATCCCCGTGATATTCGGGATTGATGCGGTTCATGGCAACAGCAACGTGCCAGCCGCAGTGATCTTCCCTCATAACATCGGCCTTGGCGCTGCCAATGACCCCGATCTCGTTCGCCGGATCGGCGCGGTGACGGCGATTGAGACAGCGGTGACGGGCATTGACTGGGCCTTCGCGCCGACGCTGGCGGTGCCGCAGGATGATCGCTGGGGCCGCACCTATGAAGGCTATTCGGAGGCGCCCGACATCGTGCGTCGCTATGCGCCCGCAATGGTGGAGGGCCTGCAGGGCAAGCCGGGACATAACCGTATTCAGGACGGTCATATCGCGGCATCCGTCAAGCATTTCCTGGGTGATGGCGGAACCGCCGAGGGTGTTGACCAGGGCAATACGCAGGTTTCGGAGGAGACGCTGCGTGACCTCCATGGCGCCGGTTATCCAGGCGCGGTGAAGGCTGGCGCGATGACGGTGATGGCGTCGTTCAACCGCTGGAACGGCGAGAAGATGCACGGGAACGAGAGCCTTCTGACAGGCGTGCTCAAGGAGCGGATGGGCTTTGACGGCTTCATCGTTGGCGACTGGAACGGCCATGGCCAGATTCCCGGCTGCACCAATATCGATTGTCCCCGAACCTTCACCGCCGGCCTCGACATGGCAATGGCGCCGGATAGCTGGAAGGGCCTCTATGAAAACACGCTCGCGCAGGCAAAGGCGGGGACGATCCCGATGTCGCGGATTGACGATGCGGTGCGTCGTATCCTGCGGGTCAAGGTGAAGCTGGGGCTGTTCGAGGCGACGCGGGGCTATGAGGGCAGGGTTGATCTGCTCGGTGCGCCCGCCCATCGTGCGGTGGCGCGCGAAGCGGTGGCCAAGTCGCTCGTCCTGCTCAAGAATAACGGGTCGCTGCTGCCGGTGAAGCCGGGTGCCAGGGTGCTCGTCGCCGGGTCGTCCGCTGATGACATCGGTCTGCAATCGGGCGGATGGACATTGACCTGGCAGGGGCAGGGTAACAAAAACAGCGATTTCCCTAATGGAGAATCGATCTGGAGCGGCATTGAAAAGGCCGTGACCGAGGCGGGCGGCAAGGCCCTGCTCAGCGTCGATGGCAGTTTCACGGAAAAGCCCGATGTCGCGATCGTCATATTCGGCGAACAGCCCTATGCGGAGGGGCGGGGCGACATCCGCACGCTGGAATTCCAGCCGGGCGACAAACAGGCGCTGGCCTTGCTCAGGAAGCTACAGGCCCGACATGTCCCGACCGTCTCGGTGTTCCTTTCCGGTCGGCCGCTCTGGGTCAATCCCGAGCTGAACGCATCGGACGCCTTTGTCGCCGCCTGGTTGCCCGGCAGCGAAGGCGGCGGCATTTCCGATCTACTCATTGCCGGAAAGGACGGGACGCCCAAGCGCGACTTCACTGGCAAGCTATCATTCTCCTGGCCGAAAAATGCCGGGCAATTCGTGCTCAACCAGGGAATGGCGGGATATGATCCGCTCTTCGCTTATGGCTATGGCTTGACCTATGCCGATCAGGTGCAGGTGCCGCGCTTGAGCGAGGTCGCGGGAGTCGACGCGAGTGTCGCCAACACCAGCGTTTTCTTCGCGCGCAGCACGGTGCCGGCCCCCTTCGCTTTGACGGTCGGCAGTACAATCGCACAGAGCGCCGTCGATTCGGCCACGACGCAGGAAGGCGCGGTACAGTTCAGATGGACGGCGGACGATGAGCAGGCTGTCCGTATCGGCGGTTCCACGGTGAATCTCGAGCGTGAAACAAATGCCGATTTGACGTTGCAGATGGAATATAAGGTCGAGACCGCTCCCCAGGGGCCGGTGTGGCTCGGCATGGCGGGTTCTGCTTCCGCCACGGGGGTCGATGCACGGGCATTGTTCAGTGCGGCGGGCGCGTGGAAAACGGTCAAGATCCGGCTCGCCTGTTTCAGGGACGCCGGGATGGACATGGCGTCAGTTGCCGCGCCCTTCATGTTGACGGCCAGCGGACCCTTTGCAGTGTCAATCGCGGATCTGCGGCTCGTTACCGATCCGGAAGGCGCCATTTGCCCTGCCGCTCGGCCGGGTCCGTGAAACCATCCTGGGCGCCCAAGGCATGAGGACGCTCGGTTTTGCAGGAATACGGGCCGGTTCGAGCCGCTCATTTCAGTTCCAATGTACCGCGACGGAGGACAACTGATCGATGCATATCTTTAGCCGAACGCTTCCGACATTGGCCGGTCTGGCGCTTGCCGCCCACCCGGCGCTAGCTGCATCGGAGGCGCCGCATATTGTTTCTCGGGCAGGCCAGCACGCGCTGATCGTCGATGGCGCGCCCTTCCTGATGTTGGGCGCCCAGGTTAACAATAGCGCCAATTACCCAGCCATGTTGCCCGAAGTGTGGCCGGCGATCGAAAAGATGCACGCCAATACGGTGGAGGTGCCGATCGGCTGGGAACAGGTCGAGCCGGTGGAGGGGCAATTCGATTTCTCGTTCCTCGACGCCCTGCTTCCGCAGGCGCGTGAGCGCAATCTGCGCCTGGTGCTGCTGTGGTTCGGCACCTGGAAGAACACCGCGCCCAGCTATGCGCCGGAATGGGTCAAGCTGGACCAGAAGCGCTTTCCGCACATGATCAACGCCAAGGGCGAGACTCATTACGCGCTTTCTCCCCATCATCGCTCGACGCTGGAGGCCGACAAGCGCGCCTTTGTCAAACTGATGGAATATCTCAAGAAAAACGACCCGCAAAACACCGTCATCATGGTTCAGCCGGAAAATGAGACCGGCAGCTATGGCGCCGTGCGTGATTTCTCACCGGTGGCGCAGAAGCTGTTCGAGGGGCCGGTGCCCGCGCCGCTGCTTAGGCAGATGAACAAAAAGCCCGGCACCTGGCGTCAGGTGTTCGGTGATGATGCGGACGAGTTTTTCCATGCTTGGTCGATCGCGCATTATACCAACGAGATCGCCGAGGCGGGTAAGGCGGTGAAGCCGCTGCCGATGTTGATGAACGCCGCGCTGGCCTCCGCTTTCGGGCGCCAGCCAGCGTCCACTTATTCCAGTGGCGGCCCGGTTCATTTCGTGATCGACGTGTACAAGGCGGCGGCGCCGGCGATCGACTTGGTTGCGCCCGACATCTATACGCGCGACCACGCCGCCTATCTCGCCTATCTTGGCTTCTACGACCGCCCTGATAATGCGCTAATGGTGCCGGAAACGGGCAATGACAAGGAATTTGCGCGTTTCTTCTTCCCTGTCGTGGGCCGGGGCGCGATCGGTTTCGCGCCCTTCGGCATGGATTATACCGGCTATTATAATTACCCCTTGGGCGCCAAGGATCTGGACGACGCGACCATGGAGTTGTTCGCGCGCAACTATCGCCTGTTCGGGCCGATGCAGCGCGAATGGGCCAAATGGGCATTCGAGGGCAAGACCTGGGGCGTGGCCGAGCCGACCGATCCCAAGGCCGAGCACAGCCAGCATATCGACATGGGCAAGTATAAGATGACCGTGACCTTCGGTCAGTGGCAGTTCGGCACCGAAAAGCCGACCGGCAATCCCGAACCTGTGGGCGGCGTCGCCGTCGCGCAACTGGGCGAGAACGAGTTTCTGGTCACCGGTTTTCGCTCGCGCGTCTATTTCGGGCTGAGCAAGCCTGCACCGCTTGAATCGATGATGACCTTGCGGGTGGAGGAAGGCCATTTCGACAATGGCAAATGGATATTCCGCCGCGTGTGGAACGGCGATTCGACCGACTATGGCCTCAACTTCACGGGCCGGGAACAGGTGCTTCGGGTCAAACTCACAACTTACAAGGGGACGCCGCCCATTCCGGTGGGCAATCCCAACTGACGCTACGGAGCCGCCGCCATGTCGAAATTGTTCGCCTGCATCCTGTTCATGCTAGCTTGTGCAGTGCCGGGGGCAATGGCCGCACAGGCGCCCGGCTCCTCGCGCGAGACGACGATACTCCTGGCCGATTGGCTATTTGCGCAGGGCGATCTGGAAGGGGCGGCGGCGCCATCGTTTGACGATAGCGGTTGGTCGCGCGTGACGTTGCCTCATAGCTTCAACGCGGCCGAAACCGGCGATGGCACCTATTATCGCGGGCCGGCCTGGTACAGGCGGGCGTTCGACATTGTCGAACTACCCCGCGGACGGCGGCTTTTTATCCAGTTCGACGGCGCGGCCCTGGTCGCTGATGTCTATCTGAATGGCAAGCTCGCCTGCCGTCACGAAGGGGGGCACGCGGCTTTCCGTTGCGATGTCACCGGCGCACTGGTGCGCGGCGCCAATCTGCTGGCGGTGCGCGTGGACAATAGTTTCAATCGCGCCGTGACGCCGCTGGGCGGCGATTTCACCGTGTTCGGCGGCCTATATCGCCCCGTGTCGCTGATCGAGACGGACGACGTGCATTTCGACCTGCTCGATTATGGCGGGCCGGGCGTCTATGCGCGCGTTCGCGGGATCGCCGACGATAGGGCCACCATATCGGTAGTTGCAAAGCTCGCCAATGATAGGCTCCGCCCGAATCGCACCTCCGTCCTTGCGCGCATTCTCGACGCGCAGGGGCGCGAGGTGGCGCGCGCGTTGACAGCAATTCGGGTGCCTGCAGGGAGCGTGCGCGATGTGACGCTCGACCTGCGCCTCCTGTCCCCCAGGCTGTGGGATGGGGTGCGCGATCCCTATCTCTACCGCCTTGTCGCGCGCATTGGCCCAGACGGTGACGAGGTTTCGGTTCCGCTCGGCGTGCGCACCGTGCGCGCCGATCCCGAACAGGGCTTTCTGCTGAATGGCAAATCCTATCCGCTACGGGGCGTCAATCTGATGCACAGCGCCCGACCGGGCAAGGGCACGGCGGTAACCGATGCGGAGGTCGCGGAGGATTTCGCGATCATGCGCGACATGGGCTCGACCGGCGCGCGACTGGCGCATTTTCAGCATCCCCAGGCCGCTTATGACGAAGCCGACCGGCTCGGCCTCGCCCTATGGACGGAGATCGGGATCAACGGCATGGTCGAGGACAGCGCCGCCTTCCAGGCGAATGCGGTGCAGCAGATGCGCGAATTGATCGCCCAGAATTACAATCATCCCTCGGTAGTGATTTGGGGGTTGGGTAATGAAGTCTATTCAACCGAGCCGATCGTGGAGCAAGTGCTGCGCACGTTGCAGGCGGTCGCGAAACAGAGGGATTCTGATCGGCTGACCGCTTATGCCCATTGCTGTCAGCAGGACGATCATCCCAAGGCACTGATCTCCGACATTATCGGGTTCAACCGCTATTTCGGCTGGTATCCCGACCAGAAGGGCACGATTGGCGAATGGGCGGCGGGTTTCCATAGCAAGCATCCGGAGCGACCCTTTGGGGTCAGTGAATATGGCGCCGGCGCCAGCATCCTGCACCAGGAGGATCCGCCGCGCACCGTCGTTCCATCAAGCGGCTGGCATCCCGAACAATATCAGGCCCTCTATCATGAGCGGAACTGGCTTGAGCTGAAGGATAAGCCCTATTTGTGGGGCACCTTCATCTGGGTCGGCTTCGATCTTGCCTCGGCCGGGCGGCATGAGGGTGACCGGCGCGGGATCAACGACAAGGGGCTCGTGACCTATGACCGGCAGGTGCGCAAGGACGCCTGGTATTGGTATCGTGCCTGGTGGTCGGACCAACCGACGCTCTACATCAACAGTCGTCGCTTCACCTTGCGCCCAGATCCGGATGTCGTTGTGAAGATATACACCAGCGCGCCACAGGCGACCTTGTTTTTGAATGGCGTTGAAATTGGCGAGCGCCGAGCGGAGAACCGCATCGTGCGCTGGCCCGTGACGCTGCGGGACGGCGCGAACGTGATTGAGGTGCGTGCCGCGGCGGGCGGCGAAATGCTGACCGACAAGGTGTTATGGCGATATCAGCGTCCACCCGACATGCTGGTTCCTGCGCCGAGCGCGAGCGACTAACATTCTCTATAATGCGAAAGACGTCTGCATCATTCATGGGTTGAAAATGACGACGACCGAACTCTTCCTGATCGCGATGATGATCATCTTCAGCCTGCCATATCTGGCTTGGCGGTTGGGAGGGACCGACTATTATGCGCCATTGGTGGTGATGCAGATCATCAGCGGCATTCTGCTCGGTCCCGGTATGCTGGGCGCTGCCTTTCCGGATTACTATGCCTTCGTCTTTCGGGCCGATGTCGTGTCCGCGCTGAACGGCATCGCCTGGTGGGCGGTGATGATCTTTGTTTGGATCGCCGGCATTGAACTGGACCTGAAGCAAGCCTGGCGGTGCCGCACGGAAACGGCCATCACTGCCGGACTGGCGCTCGCGGTGCCGCTGGCTCTCGGCAGCCTCGCCGCCATTATCCTGCTTGGCGCGTCAGATGGATGGATCGGGGCAAAAGGCATGAAGTGGCAGGTTATCTTGGGCATCGGCATGGCCTGCGCTGTGACCGCCCTCCCGATCCTCATTCTGTTCATGGAGAAGCTTGAGATATTCCGCGAGCCGCTCGGCAAGCGCGTGCTGCGTTACGCCAGCCTCGATGATGTGGCGATATGGGGCGTGCTTGCCCTCATCCTGCTCGATTGGGACCGTGTGGGACGCCAGGCCGGGTTCCTTGCCGCCTTCTGTGCCGCTATGTGGCTGGTCCGTGCGCTCGCCATGCGCATTCCCGAGCGTGACCGCTGGTATGGCGGGCTCATCTGGCTTGCGGCGTGCGGCCTTGCGGCGGACTGGGCCGGACTTCATTATATGGTTGGCGCCTTCCTGGCAGGCGCCGTCCTCGATGCCGAATGGTTCGATCAGAAAAAGATGGACGCCTTTCGCGATCATATCCTCTTCGCCATGATGCCGGTGTTTTTCCTGAGCACCGGTCTTAGAACGCAATGGGAGGTCGGCGGGGCTGTCGTTTTCGGCGCGGCTGCGCTTCTGCTCTTCGCCGCTGTCGCCGGCAAGCTTGCCGGCGTTCACATCGCCGGCCGCATTCTTAAATGGGGTAAGGGCGAGGCCGCAGTGATCGGCTGGCTGTTGCAGACCAAGGCGCTCATCATGATCATCTTCGTCAATATCCTGCTCGATAAGCAGATCATCACGGGTGAGACGCTGACCGCACTGCTCTTAATGGCCGTCGTCAGCACGATGTTGACGATTCCCGCCGTGACACCTCGCCTCAAGGCCCTGGCAGCACATGGGCTGAGCGGGAGGAGCGTCAAAAAAATTACTTGAGGGAGAAAATATGGAAATTCATTTTCTCCCAATCCATGATAGCGCTACCTTGCGCTGCCGCTCAGGGGAGCGGAGGAGGGATTGAACGCATAACAGCGGGAGGGGAATCCGGCTTTATAAGGTGGCGGCGAATGGGGACGGACCGATCCGGCCTCGCTTCGGAGCCGAGACAAGAAGCGCTTTGGTGTGATGGCTACGGGTAACCGCAGCCAAATCCGGCGGGCGCGTGCCGCGCGCAACAGTCTCTGACGATCATCAAGATAACCACAAATAATTTGGGGAGTTGGTCATGAATATAGCCTTTCAATTGAGCCGCCGCGTCTTTCTCGCGTCTACGATGCTCGCCGGCGCTGTCCCGGCTCTCGCTCGGGTGGAACGCCTACCTTACCGCAATCCGTCTTTGCCTGTTACAGACCGTGTTCGCGACCTTCTGTCGCGCATGACGCTCGAAGAGAAGGTCGCGCAGATGCGTTGCATCTGGAGCGATAAGGGCGAGATGTTCGATGACGCGGGCAACGTCGTCCCTGACAAGGCGGCGAAATTCCTTGCAGATGGCATCGGCCAAATCGCCCGCCCGTCTGATATGATGGGGGTCAAACAGGGCGGGGCGCGGTCCATCGCAAATTGCGTCGCGCTGGTGAATGCAATCCAGCATGTGCTGGTCGAGCGTACTCGCCTAGGCATCCCGGCGCTATTCCATGAGGAAGCTGCGCATGGCTATGCCGCTAGCGACGCGACCGTGTTTCCGATCCCGCTTGCACTGGGCAGCACATGGGACACCGGGCTGGTCGAGCGCGTGTTCGGCGTGGCCGGTCGCGAGGCGCGTGTTCGCGGCGCCACAGTGGCGCTGGCGCCGGTGATCGATCTGGCGCTCGATGCCCGGTTCGGCCGCGTGGAGGAAATGTTCGGAGAAGATCCGCAACATGTGGCGCAGATGGGCGTCGCGGCGGTTCGCGGGCTTCAGGGCCGTACCCGCCCACTTGGCGGCGACAAGATCTTTGCGACGCTAAAGCACTTCGTCCATGGTTCGCCTGAAGGCGGCGTCAACCTCTCTCCTGTCGAGATTAGTGACCGCGGGCTGATGCAGAGCTATCTGGTGCCGTTTCGCGACATCATTCGTCACGCCGATCCGGCGATCATCATGCCGTCCTACAATGAGGTCCAGGGTATGCCCGCACACGCCAGCACTGACCTGCTGGTCAAGAAGGGGCGCGAGTTGCTCGGCTTCAAGGGCGCCTATTTCAGCGATTATAGCGGCGTCAGCAATCTGGCGTGGCAGCATCATGTCGCCTCGAATGAGGAAGAGGCGGCGGTGCTGGCGCTCGAGGCCGGGGTGGATGCCGATCTGCCGCACGGGTCGGCCTATCGCCATTTGGTCCAGCAGGTTAAAGCCGGCCGGGGCGATGAGAAGCGGATCGACATGGCGGTGGCGCGCATCCTCGCCCTCAAGTTCGAGGCGGGCCTGTTCGAGAACGCTTATGCCGACGCGCGCAAGGCGGTGCGGGAAACGAGCCAGCCGGAAGATGTCGCGCTCGCGCGGCTTGCGGCACAAAAGGCTATTGTCCTGCTCAAGAATGACGGCGTGCTGCCGCTCGATCCCCAGGCGCGCCGTACCATTGCCGTCATTGGGCCAAATGCGGCTCCGGCGCTGTTCGGCGGCTATTCCGGCTATAATGACAACGCTGTCGGTTTACTGGCCGGGCTGAGGGCGGCTGCCGGGCCTGACTTTCGTATCGAACATGCCGAGGGCGTACAGATTGTTGATCCGTTGCGCCCCGGCGAAGCGGAAAATATATCGCCGATCCGCCCTGCTGATCCATCCGCCAATCGCGCGCGCATCGCCGAGGCTGTCGAACTGGCCAAGCGGTCGGATCTGGTGATCCTGGCCGTGGGTGACGTTCCGCAGGTGACGCATGAAGCGATCAACCCGGACGCGCCGGGTGATCGTGCAACGATCAGTCTCTTCGGCGATCAGGATGCACTGGTTGATGCGGTGCTGGCGACCGGCAAGCCGGTGGTGGCCGTGTTGCTCAACGGCCGCCCGCTTGCGGTTAAGCGCTTGGCGGATGGCGCCAAGGCATTGATCGAAGGCTGGTATCTCGGCCAGGAGGGCGGCAACGCCCTTGCCGACGTGATTTTCGGCAAGGTCAATCCCGGCGGCAAATTATCGGTTTCGATCCCCCGCGGCGTCGGCAATCAGCCCGCAGGCTATCGCCGTCACCCATCGGCGGCCGTTTATCGCTATATCGAGGAGCCACGGTCGGCCCTGTTTCCATTCGGTTTCGGGTTGAGCTACACGAGTTTCGAATTATCCGAGCCTCGGCTGGATCGTTCGCGGATCGCGCCGGGTGAGACGGTCCGGGTCATGGTGGACGTTAGAAATGTCGGTGAGCGCGTCGGCGACGAGGTGATTCAACTCTATATCCGCGATGAGATGAGCTCGGCGCCCAGACCGCTGCTGGAGCTAAAGGGCTTTGAGCGTGTGACGCTGGCGCCCGGTGAGATGCGTACTGTCGTCTTCGTCCTCGGGCCAGGCCAGCTGGTATTTCTGGACAAGAATATGCGCTGGACCGTCGAGCCGGGCAGTTTCGCCATCCACACCGGCAATAGCACCCAGACGCTCAAGAGCGCGCGGCTCGACGTGACATAAGTCTGGCCGCGCACGAGGCCTGAGCCGTTCTCCGTCGGCGATCGGTTCAGGCCTCTTGATTGATGCGGCATCGGCTCTCCGGCGCTCCCGGTTTTGCGGCGCCAGACCGGGCGAAGCCACCCTTAACCGGATATGGCGTCGAGGCGCAGTTGTTGCACGGGCAGGCCATCGACCATGACTTCGACCAGAACCGGCCCCGCCTGTGTCCCGGCGCGGATCGCGGCGACGACGCGGCCGTGGAAGCTGGAGCGCGTGCCCGACTGGAAGCTGGACGCATCACGCGGATCGCCATTGCCGATGCCGGCGAGCGTTGCGGCCCCTTTCACACGCACGCTGACGCGGCGGTCGTCCGACTGCGCGTAGATGGGTGTGCCGTCGGAATCGACCAGTTCAACCACCACATAAGCCAAGTCCTCGCCATTGGCGGTCAGGCGCTGACGGTCGACGCTCAGTTTTATGGTGGCAGGCGCCCCGGCGGTACGCAACTCCCAGCGTGCAGCCTCCCGCCCGTCGCGATAGCCCACTGCCGTTAGACGACCCGGAGCATAGGGGACGCTGAACATCATATTATATTCCGTGCCTATGCCTACCGCCCGTCGCCCGAGGCTTTGGCCGTTGAGGAACAGTTCGACCTCGGGAAGCTCGGAATAAACCTCCACTTCCAGCGGCTTTCCCTCCTGTCCCGGCCACGTCCAGCTTGGATGGACATCAGGATGCGACCAGTCGAGATGAGGCGGCGTGATCGGATAATAATGCCGGTCTGGCAAATCTTCGGTGCCTTTGGGCTGGCGAACAACGGCCACTACTGGGTCAATGCCCGTCTTCCAGAGTATCTGGCGGTAATATGCCGCCGGCCGCTTGCGCCCGGTCACATCGATTTCGCCGCAATAGGCAAGATGCCAGGGATAGGGTCCGAGCTTTTGCCAGTCCTGGCTATAGCCCATCCAGCCGATCCCGCTTTCGCCGATATAATCCACTGCGGTCCAGACGAAGTCGCCGATCACCCAGGGCATGGTCTCCACCTTCCGCCAATAGGAGAAGGCATCGATGGGTAGTGATTCGGAGGTGTACATGATGCGTTCGGGGAATTTTCTATGGTCATCCTCGAACATGTTTGCGCGATAGTTATAGCCCGCGACATCCAGCACCGCGAATTGGGCATCGCTGGCAGGCGCGTCGGTGCTGACCGCCTGCGTTACGGGACGGGTAGGGTCGAGCATCCGGACGCGCTCGGCCAGCATACGCCCCGTTTCGACGCCCAGCGTCTCGCCCTGTTCGGGGATTTCGTTGCCGATGCTCCAGAACAGGACGCTGGGGTGATTGCGCGCACTGACGACCATGCTGTCAATGTCGCGTTGCCAGTCGGTCTTGAAGAAGCGTGCATAATCCTTGTCGCGCTTGCTCTTGTTCCAGGCATCGAAGGATTCGTCGATCACTAACATGCCCAGTTCATCGGCTGCGTTCAGCGTGGCCTGGCTGGCGGGATTATGCGCGCTGCGAAGGGCGTTATAGCCCGCCGCCTTCATCAACACGACCTTGCGCGCATCCGCGTCGGGGAAGCCGGCCGCGCCCAGCATGTAATTGTCGTGATGGAAATTGCCGCCGCGCAGCCGCACCGGCTTGCCGTTGACCCGCAGGCCGTTCACAGCGTCCACACTGATCGTGCGGATGCCGAAACGGGTCCGCCGCTCATCGGTCACGGCACCCTGTACACGCACCTGCTGAACCAGCGAGTAGAGATTGGGGGAATCCGGCGACCAGAGCGCCGGGCGCGAAACGGTAAGGGACTGATTCCAGTCCGCACTCCCTCTCCCAACGACGATGCGAAGCTCTTTGGCCTGCGCTACCACATCGCCATTGGGCGCCACGATCTTCGTCACAAGTTCCATCGCCTGTGGCCTGCCCGCGCAATTGCCGGCGGAGGCACGAACAGCGACGGTGCCTGAGGCTTCGGTCGCGACCGGAGTGGTCACGAAAATGCTTTCGGGACGGAGGTGCGCACAGTCAAGAATGTCGAGCGAAACCGGACGGATGATGCCCGATCCGGCAAACCAGCGCGATGAAGGATCGGCATGGTGGACGCGCACGGCGATCACATTGTCGCCGGCTCTGAGTTTGCCTGTCAGATCGACAGTGAAGGCGGTATAGCCATAATGATGTTCGGCCACGAGTTCGCCGTTCAGCCAGACATCGGCGTCCATATAGATCGCCTCGAAATTCAGGCGGACCAACTTTTGCGCCTCTGTGGCGTCAAGGCGCAGATGGCGACGATACCAGCCAATGCCGCCTGGGAGATAGCCCGAGTCCTGCCCGCCCGCGACCTTGGGGTCGAAGGGTGGGGAGCCATCGGCTTTGTCCATGACCGCCCAGTCGTGCGGCACGGCTACCGGCTGCCAGCCTTCGTCACCAAAGGCTAGTGTTTCCGCGCCCTTGATCTCGCGGGGCGCGAACAGCCAATCTTGTGACAGGCTGCGCGTTTCGGCGGCGGCCGGCGCCGCGGTGGCGCAAAGGAGGGCGGTCAGCCAGAGGGCGCTTAAGGACGGGGCACAGGCAGGCAAAGCATTCCTCCTCATCTGTTTCTTTATTTGGCTGGCGGTCAGTTCGAAGGCGATGCGCGGCAAGCTTCAACGCATGCGGGAAAGCATGCGGATATAATTTACCTGATAACCATTGGAATTCTCCGCGACCGGCCAAGAATTGAGCGGCCAGCCATCGTTAAAGTCCTTGTACGATTTTTGTGGCGGTTGGCCATAAGGCGGGCTGGGCCGCTCGCTTCCGCACAATGAACTGATCGCTGGACACCGCGGATCCCAGTCATATTGGCTGGCGTTCGGGCCGCCGACCAGGATGCCGGGCGCGGGACCATAGGTCGAAATCTTGGCCTCATCCCATTTGGCCGATCCGTCTTCGAACCAGCTGTGGAAAATCTGGTTGGTCGAATTAGTCGCGCCGAGCGAATACATATTGGTGAGATAGACTTTCCCGAATGGGTTCACGCCGTGGAGATAATGCACATAGCCGGCGGCCGCCTGCATAGCCTCGGTCTCGCTGCGGCTACCTATTCCGAACCGGACAAGGTCGAGATAGAGGCTAGCTTCCACGCTCTTGACCGAATTGCTGCCCCAGATGTAATCGGGAATATAGGCCATGTATGGATCGGCCTCGCCAGTGATCTTGTCCCAGAACCACTCTGATTCCATGCCCTTCCCATAGGCGTTTCTGACTGCGCTCGCGGTTGAGGATGTCGCGCCCGGCAGGCTGGCATAACATAGCAGCGCAAGCTGCATTCCCCCTTCATAGGGCGACACATAATTGTTCCAGCGAATAAGGTTCGCCTGGTCGTAATTGGCGTCAACATAATCGCGATAGACGGGCTTACCCGTCAGGTCGTAGAGATAGACAGCGGCGATCAGCTTGGCGTTGGCACGGCCCCTGTCGTCGGTTTCCTGCTGACCTGCGCCAAGTCCTTCAGAGCCATAGCCCGCGTCATTGTTTCGGAAGATGACGCTGGGATTGGCGTCCGCCCAATTCCACGCATTTTCCGCGCGTGTGCGTAGCGCGCTGGCATAGCTGGCGAGTGCCGGAATATCGCCCAACACCTTGGCGCCCAGCGCATAGGCGGAGGCACTGTTGAGCGTAGCCGAGGTGTTCGCAGGGCCATAATAGCTCGGCCCGGTGGCGGCGGACGGCGGGCTGGCGGAACTCAAACCGACGATCGACAGCACCGATCCGTTCGGTTCTTGCATCCGACTCAGCCAATCGAGTCCCCATTTGGCCTCATCGACGATATCCGGAATGCCATTGCCTGACTCGGGAATATTATAATCATCGGTCCAGATCGCCTGGTTGCCTAGATAGGATTGAAGCAGATCGACGGTATAGCCCGCAGTCCAGCTTGTATATTTGTTGAAGTCGCCAGCATCATACCAGCCGCCCGTCACGTCGCGCTCGGTCGAGGCGTCCTCCTTCGCGCTATAAAGGCGGGCGTTCCTGTCCTGTCCTGGGCCGAGATGCGATGCGGCATCAGCCCAGCCTACGCCCGCATTCGCGACCGTCTTTTCCTGCCCCGCACGCTGGTAAAAGAAAGCGCGGACCGCGGCCTTCAGCACCGGGGCATAGACATTGGCGCCAATCTTGAATCGTGCGGACTTTTCCCCGCGCTGGCGATCTTGTATGAAATATTCTCCGTCGGCCGTGACGGAGCTGAAATCGAAATGCCACACCTTGTCGCCGGAGGAGGAATCTTCCGCGCCGCCGTTCCAGGGGGTGAGCCCGCCCGAATAGACGGTGGCGTTCGTGGCGGCGTTCACGACATCGTAGGTCGTGTTGGGCGTGTGGGAATCGCTGGCGTCGAACCCGGTCTGCGGGTCACGGATGACCGCGATTTTCTGGTGGCTGGGAAGGTAACCGAACTGATCGATGACAATCGCCGGCCCGAGCAACATTGTCGAAGGGGTTGGTGTCGGCGCTGGCGTTGGTGCCGCCGTCACCGCTGCCGCAGCGCTGCCGCTGTCGTTACCGCAGGCCGCAAGCCCGACCGGCAACATGCTGACGCCGGCCGCAACGAAAAACTTGCGGCATTCGAAACTGAATGAGCCGTACATCATGGTCCTCTCCATCAATCACAGCCCGTTCCCATTGGCGCGACACGCAGCTTTCTCGCCGCATTTTTAGGAGCAGCGCAGGAGAAATCCGCGTGACAAGCCAGGGCGCGGCGGCTGACTACCGCCTGTCCTTGCTATGAGAGCGATACCATATTGCACTAATAGGCCAAGGCAATGATCGTGCTGAATTGAGAAGTAAAATGTTGTGAAATGGCCAATTTTCGATGCAGGACGGTATAAACGTGCTTTGCTGGAACTGCAGGATATTCAGCGCGGCCGACATGGAGATACGAAGGCTGATCAATTAAACATTCACTATGATAGCGATATCTTCGCTATGATTACCGGTCTGACAATAGCTTCGTCGGCACGGATCTAAATCGCGCAATAGGAGCGGATGAAGTCGGTGTGATCGGGCAGGGCCTTTGCAGCATCCAGCACGGCGGCCCTCAGTGAAAGCAGCGCGCGCTCCATGTCGCCGGCTGGGATCGCGTCGGCGACCGGATCATGGCATTCGGGCACGATTCCCTGTCCCAACAGAACGGCGAGCCAGCTGCTTTCCGTGAACAGATCGTCGCTGAAGCGAAAGATGCGCCCGCCCGCGCGGAACAGCTCCATTTTGTGTCTGAGGCTGTCGGGCACCTCCATGTCGCGGCAATAGCGCCAAAAGGGCGTGTCGTCTCGTCGTGTCGCCTTGTAATGCAGGATGATGAAATCTCGAATCTGCTCATATTCGAGCAGACTTGACCGGTTGAATTCGTCGATCAGCGCGGGGGTGAAGCGCATGTCGGGGAAAAGGAGCAACAGCCGCGACACGCCGGTCTGGATCAGGTGAATACTGGTCGATTCCAGCGGCTCGATGAACCCGCCGGACAGGCCGATGGCAATGACGTTGCGATCCCAAAGCCTGTGTCTGTGTCCAGGCTTGAACCGGATATGGAGCGGATCTGACATTGCCGCCCCGTCGAGCGTCGCTCTCAGCCGCGCCTCCGCAGTATCGCTGTCGATATACGCGCTCGAATAGACATGGCCGTTGCCGATCCGATGCTGCAACTGGATGCGCCAGCGCCATCCAGCCGCGTCCGCTGTCGCGCGCGTGTAGGGGATCAGCGGACCGGTATTTTCGCACGGCATCGCGACGGCCCGGTCGCACGGCAGCCAGCGGCCCCAATCCTCAAACCCCACGCCCAGCGTCTGCCCGATCAACAGCGCGCGAAACCCGCTGCAATCGACGAACAGGTCGCCCTCCACAACTTGCCCGTCCCGCAACGTCACGGACGATACGAAACCGTCTTCGCGCTGGTTGACGTTCGTGACCCGGCCTTCGCGGCGAACGATGCCGCGTTGCTCCGCATAACGCCGCAGATAGCGGGCATAGAGGCCGGCATCGAGATGATAGGCATGACGCAAGTCGGGCAGTCCGCGCCGCATCTGCCCGATGCCGAAACGATTGAGCCGCGCCGCCATAAGGCACATATTATAATCGCCGATGGCGCCAACATCAGCGCCAGCATGAAGCAGCTTCAGCCACATCTGGTGGAATTTTACATCTGGCCGGTCGAGACCATAGTCGCCGAACGGGTGGATATAATGGTCGCCGAGCTTCCCCCAGTCGGTGAATTCTATCCCCAATTTGATGGTGGCCCGTGTTTGCCGCATGAAGTCAGCTTCGTCCAGGCCGAGCAGCTGGTTGAACACATGGAGCGAGGGAATCGTCGCCTCGCCGACGCCGATCGTGCCGATCTCATCGGATTCGATCAGCGTAACGGACAGCCCGCGCATATCCAACATGCGCGACAGGCCAGCCGCGCACATCCACCCGGCAGTGCCCCCGCCTACGATTACCACATTGCGGACAGGGTCATTATACAAGGGTGGAGCTCCCGCAAAATTGCCGGATATAATCCCCGTGGCGGGGCAGGGCCGCCGCGAACCGATCGGGATAATCTTGCATTCTGGCCATCAGTTGCATGAGCGTGCCTTTTGAAATCGCGCCGCCGAATATTGGTTAGTGGGGAAGTGGTTCGATCAGGCCGGTGACTGTGCGCAGCGTTTCGGGCACTTTCATGCTGCTGCAATAGCACCAGAACGGCGTGTCGTCACGCTGCGTCACTTTGAAGTGGAGGATGAGGAAGTCGCGGATGCGCTCATATGCGTCCGCGCTATGCTGGTTGATCGAGCGGCCCAAGAGAACCCGACGCAAGCCCTGTCGCAACGCAGTTGCCGATCCACAGTTTCACTTCGGTCCCAGAGGTGGTCGGCGCCATTATCAATGCAGGCGAGCGGGACGGCTCATGCCGCACCCGCCCAAATGCCCTCGCAAATAAATCCAGTTCTTAAAAACGAATACGAGCCGAAATGTCGAACCGGCGATCGCTGACGTTGGTATCATAGGGTTGGAACACGCCCGGGATCGGCTCCTGCAACGTCCGGGAAACCGTATCGAGGAGGTTGTTCGCGTGGGCCGAAATCGAGATCCTGTCATTGACCTTATAGTCAAAGCCAAGATCGAGATAGCCAGCGCTCGCAATCCAGGCCGGAACCATATTGTATACTGGATAGGAATGCACCGGATCGAAGTTTGTCGGGCTGGTGTTGAGCGTATAGGGATTGCCGCCGCTGGTCGCAAAGGACAGCGGGTTCACGTTGGTCGACAGCAACGCCTTGTCGCGCCAGTTATAGGCAAGCCGTACGTTCACCTTGCCGATGCTGTAAAGTAGCTGGACGTTGTATGCCCACTTTGCCAAGCCGGGGTAGGGCAGGTTCGGATAGGTCTGAGGTACGGTGCCGTCCGCATTGAGGCCGCCGTTGGCCGTCGGCGGGCTTAACACATGGTTAGCCTGCTGGGCCGGGCTTTTACTGTCGATGTAAGTCAGATTGGCTTCGATGCCGAAGCCTTTCAGAAAGCCGGGCAACTGGCTGAAGAACGTACGTCCACCAACTTCAAACCCCTTCATGTGGGCAGTGACATCGGAGGTCTTGTTCTGGAGATAGAGCCACGGCACGCTCAGCGTGGTCGGTGTGCCGCCTGTGGTTTCGCCATTGACCAGGGCAACGACCGGGATCGGCAGATTGTCCGCCGTGAACGAGTAGAATAGAGCCTGATCCTCGATCTGCTTGGCAAACACGTTGAAATAGAACAGATGGGGTGATTGGGGA
>NZ_AYOY01000187.1 GCF_000508185.1 Sphingobium sp. C100
ACCCCGCCGCCGCCGGCCCGCTGGTGGAGGCCTATCGCCGCCCGCGCCCGCGCCTGGCGGAAGGGGCGCTGCTCGCCCCCATCGCCACCGCGATGATGGACCTGTCCGACGGCCTGCTCATCGACGCGTCCCGCATGGGCGCGGCGAGCGGCGTCGCCATCACCATCGACCATGTGCCGCTGTCGCCCGCGCTGGAACAGGTGCGCGGCGCCAGCACCGCGGTCCAGATCGCCGCCGCGCGCGCGGGCGACGATTATGAGCTGCTCTTCACTTTGCCGCGCGGGCGCATGTGCCCGGTCCGCGCCATCCCGATCGGCCATGTCGCGGCCGGGTCGGGCCTCATCCTGATGATCGACGGCGCGTCCATTCCCTTGCCCGACCGGCTCGGCTGGGAGCATTGATCCCCATCCGCCGCCCGTCTTGACGCGGGCGGTGCGGTCTGTAGCTTTGCGTCACCCTATTTCTCAGCCGGTTGGAGCGCGTGCGATGCGTGACGTCCTGATGCTGATTGACGCGGTGCCCTATGCCGAACCCTTGTCCGGCAGCCCGCCCTTGCGCCCTTCGTCTGCCCGTCATTCCCTGCGGAGCGGCCGATGACAGCAACAACAGGGGGAGAGGAACAAGCATGGAGATAGTCTATATCGCCATAGGATGCGGCCTGCTGGCCGTGCTCTACGGGCTGTTCACGAGTCGCCAGATATTGGCCGCGTCACCGGGCAATGAAACGATGCAGGCGATCGCCGGCGCGATCCAGGAAGGGGCGAAGGCCTATCTTGGCCGCCAATATACGGCCATCGGCATCGTCGGCATCGTCGTTGCGGTGCTGGTCTTCGTCTTTCTCGGCCTGACGTCGGCGGTCGGCTTCCTGATCGGTGCGATCCTGTCGGGGGCGACGGGCTTTATCGGCATGAATATTTCCGTGCGCGCCAATGTCCGCACCGCCGAAGCCGCGCGCGGCACGCTGCAAAGCGGCCTGACCGTCGCGTTCCGGGCGGGCGCCATCACCGGGATGCTGGTGGCCGGCCTCGCCCTGCTCGCGATCAGCGCCTTCTTCTGGTATCTGACCGGCCCGGCCGGCCATGCGCCCGACGACCGGCTGGTGATCGATTCCCTGGTGGCGCTGGCCTTTGGCGCGTCGCTCATCTCCATCTTCGCGCGGCTGGGCGGCGGCATCTTCACCAAGGCGGCCGATGTCGGCGCCGACCTTGTCGGCAAGGTGGAAGCCGGCATCCCGGAGGATGATCCGCGCAATCCCGCCGTCATCGCCGACAATGTGGGCGACAATGTCGGCGATTGCGCCGGCATGGCGGCCGACCTGTTCGAAACCTATGTCGTCACCATCGGCGCGACCATGGTATTGACCGCGCTGCTGGTCACCGGCGTCGACAACGCCTTTCTGATGCGCCTGATGGCGTTGCCGCTGATCGTGGGTGGGGCGTGCATCATCACGTCGATCATCGGCACCTATATGGTGCGGCTGGGCGCCAGCCAATCGATCATGGGCGCGCTCTACAAGGGATTCTGGACCACCGCGATCCTGTCCATCCCGGCGATCTACGGCGTCACGACCTTCGTGCTGGGCGACATGACCACGGTGTTCGGCGCGGATCTGGATGGCGTGGGCGGCTATACCGGCATGGCGCTGTTCTGGTCGATGATGGTCGGCCTGGCGGTCACCGGCCTGCTGGTCGTCATCACCGAATATTATACCGGCACCAATTATCGCCCGGTCCGCTCGATCGCCAAGGCGTCGGAAACCGGCCATGGCACCAATGTGATCCAGGGGCTGGCGATCAGCCTGGAGGCCACGGCGCTGCCGACCCTGGTCATCGTCGTCGGCATCATCGTCGCCTACGGCCAGGCGGGGCTGATCGGCATCGCCTTCGCCGCGACCGCGATGCTGGCGCTGGCGGGCATGGTGGTGGCGCTCGACGCTTATGGCCCGGTCACCGACAATGCCGGCGGCATCGCCGAAATGAGCCATCTCGACGAAAGCGTCCGGGTCAAGACCGACGCGCTCGATGCGGTCGGCAACACGACCAAGGCGGTGACGAAGGGCTATGCCATCGGGTCGGCGGGGCTGGCTGCGCTGGTGCTGTTCGGCGCCTATACGGAGGATCTGAAATTCTACAACAGCGCGCTGGGCCTCACCGCGCCGGTCGATTTCAGCCTGTCCAACCCCTATGTCATCGTCGGCCTGCTGCTGGGGGCGCTGCTGCCCTATCTGTTCGGCGCCATGGGGATGACCGCGGTCGGCCGCGCGGCGGGCGACGTGGTCAAGGATGTGCGCGACCAGTTCGCCACCAACAAGGGCATTATGGAGGGCACGTCGCGGCCCAACTATGCGCGCACGGTGGATCTGGTCACGCGCGCGGCGATCAAGGAGATGATCGTGCCCAGCCTGCTTCCGGTGCTGGCGCCGATCATCGTCTATTTCGCGATCGCCGCCGTGGCGGGCGTCGATAATGGCTTTGCCGCACTGGGCGCGTTGCTCTTGGGCGTCATCGTGTCCGGCCTGTTCGTCGCCCTGTCGATGACCAGCGGCGGCGGCGCATGGGACAATGCGAAGAAATATATCGAGGATGGCCATCATGGCGGCAAGGGGAGCGAGGCGCACAAGGCCGCGGTCACCGGCGACACGGTGGGCGATCCCTACAAGGATACCGCCGGCCCGGCGGTCAACCCGATGATCAAGATCACCAACATCGTGGCCCTGCTGCTGCTCGCCGCGCTGGCGCATGGCGGTTGATTCAAGATATTGATTAACAGTCAATTTCAGGTGACGCGGGATCGGCTCCGTCCTAATAGGGGGCGGGGCCGATCTTGTTCGGGGGGAATGAATGAAACGCGTTGTCATCATGCTGGCGGGGGTCGCCGGCCTGTGGGGAACCATGGCTGCGGCGCAGACGCAGGCGCCTGCATCGCAATGGACGATCCAGGATTTCGCGGCGCTGCCGCTGATGGACCAGCCCATGCTGTCCCCCGACGGGCTGCACATCGCCAGCCGCGTGGCGATTGGCGGCGAACAACGGCTGGTGATCGCCGATGTTCACGAAGGACCGGACCGCATCCATATGCTGGGCCTGGGCGACAATGACCTCAACTGGTGGAAATGGGTGAATGACGACTGGCTGATCGCCGGCGTCGGCAATGAAAGCAATATCCGGGGTATGCCCTGGTATATCAGCCGCGTCGTCAGCGTGAAGCGCGATGGCAGCAAGATCAATCTGCTGGCCAAGAATGTCGCCGCGCAAAATGCCGACGATGTCATCTGGATGGCGCGCGACGGCACGCCGCGCATCCTGCTCTCCTATCAGACGTCCATCTATTCCAACGACGCGGGCTTCTGGCCGAAAGTGGATGAAATCGACGTCACCAACGGCCGGATGCACAGCGTCATCGCGCCCAGGGAATTTGTGCGCAGCTGGTATGCCGATGCGACGGGCACGGTGCGGATGGGCATCGGCTATAATGATTCGAGCCGCACCGCCAAGCTGCTCTACCGGCCCGACGCGCGGTCCAGTTTCCGCACCGTCGATCGCGCCGACCGGCGGCGCGACGAATCGCTGGTCGTGCCGCTGCTCTTCACCGCCGACCCGGCCCGCGCGGTCGCCAGCGACGATCATGAGGGCACCGATGCGCTCTATGAACTCAATCTCGATACGCTCGAACTGGGGGCGAAGATCTTCGCGGCGCCCGGCTTCGACATTGGCGGGATCGAGGAGGATGCCGCCGGCACGGCGCTGGCGGGCGTGCACTACACCGCCGATGCGCCGTCGGTGCATTGGCTGGACGCCAATCTGGCGAAGATTCAGGCCGATCTCGACAAGGCGGTGGGCGATCGGCGCGCGCGGATCATTTCCACCAGCCGCGACGGCCAGCGCATGATCGTCCATGTCGGCACGCCCGACCAGCCTGGCGCTTATTATTATTACGACACCGCCGCCGGGGCGATGAGCCTGCTTTCGCGGGTCAGCGACAAATTCGCGACCAAGACCCGGCTCTCCCCGGTCAGCACCATCCACTATAAGGCGCGCGACGGGCTGGACATCGCCGCCGTGCTGACCCTCCCGGCGGGCAAGGATCCGAAAAACCTGCCGTTCATCCTGTTGCCGCATGGCGGCCCCTTCGCCCGCGACGCGGAAAGATGGGACTGGTGGGTGCAGTTCCTCGCCTGGCGCGGCTATGCCGTGCTCCAGCCCAATTATCGCGGATCGTCGGGCTTTGGCACCGCCTTCGCCGAAAAGGGGGAGGGACAATGGGGCCTCGCCATGCAGGACGACCTTAACGATGCGGTCGACTGGGCGGTGAAGCAGGGCATCGCCGATCCAGGACGCGTCTGCATGGTGGGCGCTTCCTATGGCGGCTATGCGGCGATGCGCGCGGCCCAGCGGGACGGCGCCAGATATCGCTGCGCCGTATCCTATGCCGGCGTGTCCGACCTTGGCGCGATGATGCGCTATGACCGGCGCTTTCTCTATCATGGCACGCGCAAGGACTGGATGAAGGAACAGGCGCCCGATTTCGCGTCGGTGTCGCCGATCGGCCATGCGGCGCAATTTACGACGCCGATCCTGTTGATGCACGGCAAGAAGGACCGCCGCGTCCAGGTCAGCCAGTCGCGCGAGATGGCGGAAAAGCTCAAGGCCGCCGGCAAGGTGGAGGGCAAGGACTATATCTATGTCGAACAGCCGCTGGCCGACCATCATTTCTCGCGCGAGGCGGACCGGCTGGATTTCCTGGAGCGGCTCGACGCCTTTTTGAAAGCGCATAATCCCGCCTGATCCCGACGGGCGGGCGCGACCATGATTCCCGGCCGGAATCATGGTCGGCCGCGCCTCTTTGCGCGCTGTCCTATCGCCATGCGGTCATGCGACGGGCAGTGCGAAGATCCGCGGCGAGCTATCTGCGATATTTACCTTAATTTTCAATATATTGTGCCCTGAAAGGAAAAATGTCGCCATGCTTCACTCGCGCGATCTTTCGGCGCGGCGACCGGGCGCCGCTTGCCCCTCTTTCCGGCCGCGCCTATAGGCCGCGCCATGACCGCCGAACCTTTCCGTTCCCAGCTCGCGGCGCTGGAACAGCGCGGCCGGCTGCGTCGCCTGTCGCCGCGTGCCGGCCGCGATTTCGCCTCCAACGACTATCTCGGCCTGGCCGGCGATCCGATGATCGCCCAGGCCGTGGCCGACGCCGTCGCCCGCGGCGTGCCGCTGGGATCGGGCGGCTCGCGGCTGCTGCGCGGCAATGCGCCCGAACATGAAGGGCTGGAGGCGAAGGCCGCCGCCTTCTTCCGCACCCAGGCCGCCCTGTTCGTCGCCAATGGCTATGTCGGCAACCTGGCGCTGTTCTCCACCCTGCCGCAGCGTGGCGACCTGATCGTCGCGGACGCGCTGATCCATGCCAGCGTCCATGACGGCATCCGCATGTCGAAAGCGACCGCCGTCTTTGCCGCGCATAATGACGTGCAGAGCTTCGCCGACCTGATCGCCGCCTTCCGCGCCGAAGGGGGCAAGGGGCGCGTGTGGATCGCGGTGGAAACGCTCTATTCGATGGACGGGGACATGGCCCCGCTCGCCGACCTCGCCAAGCTGGCGGCGAAGCATGATGCGATGCTGTTGCTGGACGAAGCGCATGGCACCGGCGTCTTCGGTCCCGGTGGCCGGGGGCTTTCGGCGGGACTTGACGGGCTGCACAATGTCGTCACGCTCCACACCTGCGGCAAGGCGATGGGGGCCGAAGGGGCGCTGATCTGCGGGCCGCGCATCCATGTCGACTATCTCATCAACCGCGCCCGTCCCTTCATCTACTCCACCGCCCCCTCGCCGCTGATGGCCGTCGCCGCCTCCGCCGCGCTCGACCGGATCGAGGCGGCGGATAATCGCCGCGACCGGCTCGCCACCCTGCGGCAGGACGCGGCGGAGGCGATCTGCGCGCCGCTGGGCCTGCCGCGTCCGCGCAGCCAGATCGTGCCGGTAATCCTGAACGAGGATGCCCGCACCATGGCCGCCGCCGCCGCCTTGCAGGAGGCCGGCTTCGACGTGCGCGGCATCCGCCCGCCCACCGTTCCGGCCGGCACCAGCCGGCTGCGCGTCTCCCTGACCCTCAATATCGGGCGCAGCGACGTGCTGGCCCTTGGCGACATGCTGCGCCGGCTGGCGCAATGACCGTCCTCATCGTCACCGGCACGGACACCGACATCGGCAAGACCGTCTTTGCCGCCGGCCTCGCCGGGGCGCTCGGTGCTTATTACTGGAAGCCGGTTCAGGCCGGGGTCGAACCGGAAGGGGACAAGGAACGGGTCGCCGCCCTGTCCGGCCTGCCCGCCGACCGCATCCTGCCCGAAGCCTATCGTCTCGCCACCCCCGCCTCGCCCCACCTCGCCGCGCGGATCGATGGCGTGGACATCCGCCTCGATCGCCTGACCCTGCCGCAGGTCGAAGGGCCGCTGGTGGTGGAAGGGGCAGGGGGCGTGCTCGTCCCGCTCACCGATACGCTGCTGATGGCGGACCTGTTCGCGCATTGGCGTTGTCCGGTGATCCTGTGCGCGCGCACTGGCCTTGGCACCATCAACCACAGTCTGCTGAGCGTCGAGGCGCTGCGGGCGCGGGGCGTGGCGATAGCCGGCATCGCCTTCATCGGCGATCCTCATGCGGAAAATGAGCGCATCATCCCGCAGCTTGCCCGCGTGCCCTCGCTCGGCCGTCTGCCGCGGATCGACCCGCTCGACGCCGCCAGCCTGGCCGCGGCCTTCGCCACGCATATCCGCTTGCCCGAAGCTCTCAACCGCCGATAGATTTCGACCAACGACATGGACAAGCCTGTTGCACGAGCGTTCAAGTCCCGCTCAGGCCGGGCGTGTCACAAGCGCCCGAACGGATAGCAAGCAAGGGACGCTTTGATGAACAAACTCCTCCTGGGCGCCGCCGCCGGCGCGCTCGCCCTGGCCGTGACCACGGCCCATGCCGATCAGGCAGCGACGCCCGCCGCCGCTTCCACCGCCAAGCCCACTTATGGCACATTCGGCTTCGACAGTGCCGGCATGGACAAGTCGGTGAAGCCGGGCGACGATTTCTATGATTATGCCAATGGCACCTGGGCGAAGAACACGCCCATCCCGGCCGACAAGTCCAACTATGGCGCCTTCAACACGCTGGACGACCTGTCGCGCGAGCGCACCAAGGGCATTCTCGAAGCGGCGCAGGCGGACCCGAACAGCAAGATCGGCAACGCCTATGCCGCCTATATGGACGGCGGCACGGTCGAGGCCAAGGGATTGGCGCCGATCAAGCCCTGGCTCGCCGAGATCAATGGCGTCACCGATCGCGCCCAATATGCGAAGATCGCCGCCAAGGCCGCGCGCGCCGGCATTCGCGGCCCGTTCCGTTTCTATGTCGGGCAGGATGACAAAGACCCGGAAACCTACATCCTTTCCATGATGCAGGGTGGCCTGGGCCTGCCCGACCGCGACTATTATCTCGACCAGGGCGAGAAGATGGCGGCGATCCGCACCGCCTATGTCGCGCATCTGGAAAAGATGCTGACCCTGGCCGGCGAGGCCGATGCCAAGGCCCGCGCGCAGGCGCTGATGGCGTTCGAGACGGAGATCGCCAAAGTCCATTGGACCCAGGTCGACAGCCGCGATGCCGACAAGACCTATAACAAGATGACGCTGGCCCAGTTGCAGCAGGCGGCCCCCGGTTTCGACTTTGCCGGCTATTATGCCGCCAATGACCTGAAGCCCGCCGACCTGATCGTCGCCCAGCCCAGCGCGGTCGCCGGCGAAGCCGCGCTGATCGCCAAGGCGCCGCTGCGGGTGCTCAAGGATGGGCTGCTGCTTTCCAGCCTGCACGCCTATGCCGACTATCTTCCCGACAGCATCGCCAATGCCGATTTCGCCTTTTACGGCACCACCTTGTCCGGCACGCCCGAACGCGAGGAGCGCTGGAAGCGGGGCGTGACCTTCCTCAAGGAGTCGCTTGGCGAAGAAGTGGGCAAAGTCTATGTCGCCAAATATTTCCCGCCCGAAACCAAGGCGGCGATGGACGAACTGGTCAAGAATGTGCTCGCCGCCATGGGACGCCGCATCGACGGTCTGTCCTGGATGAGCGACACGGCCAAGGCGCGCGCGCACAAGAAGCTGGCCGCCTTCACGCCCAAGATCGGCTATCCCGACAAATGGCGCGATTATACGGGGCTGGAGATCAAGCGCAACGACCTGTTCGGCAATGCGATGCGCTCCAACAATTTCGAGTTCGCCTATAATATCAACAAGCTTGGCAAGCCGATCTATCGGTGGGAATGGGGCATGACGCCGATGGAGATCAACGCCTATGCCAATTTCGGCATGGTGGAGATCGTCTTCCCCGCTGCCATCCTGCAACCGCCCTTCTTCGATCCGCACGCCGACCCGGCGGTCAACTATGGCGGTATCGGCGCGGTGATCGGCCATGAACTCAGCCATCATTTCGACGATCAGGGCGCAAAATATGACGAGACCGGCAAGCTCAACCAGTGGTGGACAGATCAGGACGTCGCCAATTTCAAGGCGCTGACCCAGAAACTCGGCGCGCAATATGACGCCTATGAACCCTTCCCCGGCGCGCATGTGAAGGGCGCCTTCACCATGGGTGAAAATATCGGCGACCTGGGCGGCCTTGCCGTGGCGCTTGATGCCTATCATGCCTCGCTTGGAGGCAAAAAGGCGCCGGTGATCGACGGGCTGACCGGCGATCAGCGCTTTTTCCTGGGATGGGCGCAGGTGTGGCGGCGCAATTATCGCGAGGCGAATCTGCGCCAGCGCCTGGTCACCGACCCCCACGCGCCGTCGCAATATCGCGCCGACATCGTGCGCAATTTCGATGCCTGGTATGATGCGTTCAAGCCTGCGCCAGGCGGTAAAATCTATTTGGCTCCGGAGAATCGAGTGAAGATCTGGTAAGAAATGGCCGGGCCGGCACAGCATTATGCGCCGGCCCGATACTATATCTGTCTGTCAGGCCGTTTGGTAAAAAGGACAGGGTGAATGGAACCCGGCAATCGTCCTTATAATGGCTCGATTCGACGGAATACCCCTTTTCTGCTTCGGGCACGTCCCTCAAATTATTGGGGTGACAGTGCAAAGGAGAAGACAAATGAAGGGTCTGAGGAGTTCTTATATGATGAAGGCCGGCATCGCGTCGGCCGCTCTGTTCGTCGCCATGCCGCTTGCCGCACAGTCGAGCCCGGCCGCACCCGCTGAGCCTGCCGCCCCTGCCGCGAGCGCCGGCAATTTCAGCGATGCCGAAATTCAGCAGTTTGCAGCAGCGGCAATGGAAGTGACCAAGATCCAGCAGGATTCATCCATTGCGGCGGCCGACAAGCAGCCCAAGATGCTGGCCGCCGTCCAGTCGTCGGGCCTGCCGCCCGAAAAGTTCAATCAGATCGGTCAGGCGGCCGCTGCTGATCCAGCGTTGCAGCAGCGGATCCAAGCGTCTGCGCCTGCCGCTGCGGCGCCCGCTCCCACAACGCCAACCGAGCCGGCACAGCCAGCCCAGCCGCCGCAATAATATAGGCTGAATATCGACAAAGAGGCGGCCCCCGCAAGGAGGCCGCCTCTTGCACATTCGCCATTGTAACCTGGTTCCCGGCGCGAGGAAAAATATCGGGGGTGACGCCGTCGCCTGCGTCTGTCTATGCTGCTCATTATGCAGGAACAGGCCCTTTCCATTGCGCTGATCGGTATATTCGGGATTGGCGCGCAATGGATCGCCTGGCGCACGGGCTGGCCCGCCATTGCCCTCATGCTGGCCGCTGGTGTGATCGGCGGTCCGGTGCTGCACCTCATCAATCCCGAGCATGTGTTCGGGGAACTGCTGGAACCGATGGTGTCGGTCGCGGTGGCGCTGATCCTGTTCGAAGGCGGGCTCAGCCTCAATTTTCGGGAACTACGCAAGACCGACGGCGCCGTCACGCGGCTGGTGTTGCTCGGCGCCCCGATCGGCTGGGTGCTGGGGGCGATCGCCTGTTTCTATGTGGCCGGCCTCGTCTGGCCGGTGGCCATCCTGTTCGCGGGCATATTGGTCGTCACCGGGCCGACCGTCGTGATGCCGCTGTTGCGCCAGTCGAACATAGCCGCCCGGCCGCGCGCAATCCTGAAATGGGAGGCGATCGTCAACGATCCGGTCGGCGCGCTGCTGGGCGTCGTCACCTATGAATATCTGCGCCGCGCGGGTGAGGGCGGAACGCTGGCGTCGGTCATCCTCTCGCTGGTCGCCGCCGCGGTCGTCGCCGGCCTGATCGGCTGGCTGGCGGCGCGCGCTGTCTGCTGGCTGTTTCCACGCGGTCATGTGCCTGAATATCTGAAGGCTCCGGTGCTGCTGGTCGCGGTGATCGGCGTTTTCGTCCTGTCCAACGCCATCCAGCAGGAAACCGGGCTGCTGGCAGTTACGGTCATGGGCGTGGCGCTGGCCAATATGCGGCTCGATTCGTTGCGGGACATCCAGCCGTTCAAGGAGAATGTCACCGTTCTCCTCATCTCCGGCGTGTTCGTGATCCTTTCGGCGTCGCTGGATTTCGACGTGCTGCGCCAGTTCGAATGGCGCTTCCTCGCCTTCCTGCTGGTGCTGCTGTTCCTGGTGCGCCCGGCGACGGTGTTGCTGAGCCTCGCCTTCAGTCCCGTGCCCTGGAATGAAAGGCTGCTGGTCGCATGGATAGCGCCGCGCGGTATCGTCGCGGTGGCGATCTCGGGTCTATTCGCGCTGCGGCTCGACCGGCTCGGCTATAGCGATGGGTCGATCCTTGTCACCTTGTCTTTCGCGGTGGTGGTGGTGACCATCCTGTTTCATGGCTTTTCGATCAAGCCGGTGGCCCGCCTGCTCAAGGTGACAGGCGCGTCCGACCAAGGGTTGCTGATCGTGGGCGCCACGCCCTTCAGCCTGGAACTGGCCACGCAATTGCGCCAGCTGGAAGTGCCGGTCACGATTGCCGACAATAGCTGGCAGCGGCTGGCGCCCGCGCGCCATGCGAACATTCCGACCTACCATGGCGAGATATTATCGGAAGCGACGGAAGAGCGGTTGGACCTGACCCAGTTTCAGGTGCTCGCCGCCGCGACCGACAACGAAGCCTATAATGCGCTGGTCTGTAGCGAGTTCGCGCCGGAAATCGGCCGTGACAATGTCTATCAACTGGGCGATGCGAGCGATGACGAGGATCCGCGCGCGCTGCCAGAATCGCTGCGCGGCCGTGCGCTGTTCTCGTCAGGCCATGGCGTGGAAGACATCATGCAGCGCGAGGAGCAGGGCTGGGCCTTTCGCAAGACGCGGATCAGCGAGCAGTTCGATTATGAGGCGGCCCGCGCATCCCTGCCCGAAGGCGCGGACATGCTGTTGCTGCTGCGCAAGGGAGGCGCGCTGCGTTTCTTCACCCATGCCTCGCGTCCCACGCCCCAACCCGGCGACACGATCCTGTCCTATGTGCCGCCCGCTCCGCCCAGGTCGAAAGGAGAGGAAGAATGACAAGATTGGCCCCTGTCGTGCTGCTATGCACCCTGGCCGCCTGCCAGCCGCCCGAGGCGGACAAGATGGTCAACGAAGCCGACGCCGCCGGCAACGCCGCCAACATGGCGGCGGCCAATGAGAGCGACAATGCGGACGAACCGCAGCGCTCGATCCTGCGCCCGGAGGTGATCGAACCGGAAGAGCCGCCCAAAATCGAGCCTGCACAAGCCGTGATCGGGTTCGGCGCCACGCCGATGAAGCTCGACGATGCGGCCACCGCGGCGCTTGATGCGGTGATGGATACGCCGGCGTTCAAGGCGGGCGGGCCGATCATCCTGCGCGGGCATAGCGATTCGCGGGGCGCGGACGGCGACAACAAGGTGGCGTCGCGTATCCGCGCCGAATTGGCGCGCGACTATCTGGTCAAAAAAGGCGTGGCCGAGGATCGGATCAGCGTGATCGCTATCGGCGAAGGCCGGCCCATAGCACCCAATGCGAAGGAAGACGGCAGCGATGATCCGGAAGGCCAGGCGAAGAATCGCCGGGTCGAGGTGACCGTTGCACTGCCGACGGTCGTCGTCCCGCCCCCAATCGAGCCGAACGCGCCGGAGACACCATAGCCATGATCCGCGCTCTTCCCTAAAGGGCGGGACATGATTTCTCCCGTCTGGCACCCCTTCACCCAGCATGGCCTGAACGAGCCTGTTCCCCACATCGTCCGGGCGGAAGGCGCGTTGCTGCATCTGGCCGATGGGACGACCCTGATCGACGCCATATCGAGCTGGTGGGTGACGACGCATGGCCATTGCCATCCGCGCATCGCCGCTGCCATCGCCCAACAGGCGAGCACGCTGGATCAGTTGATCTTCGCAGGCTATACCCATGAACCGGCCGAAGAGGTGGCGCGGGGTTTGATCGATCTGGCGCCGCGCGGGCAGGGGCAGCCCGACCTGCGGCATGTCTTCTATTCCGACAGCGGGTCGACCGCGGTCGAGGTCGCGCTCAAGATGGCGCTTGGCTATTGGCACAATCTGGCGCTCGACGGGCGCGGGGAAGCGCGCAGCCGCATCCTCGTGCTGGAGCATAGCTATCATGGCGACACCATCGGCACGATGTCGGTGGGCGAGCGCGGCGTCTACAATGCCGCCTGGACGCCCCTGCTCTTCGACGTCGACACCATCCCCTTTCCAGAGCCGGGCAAGGCGCAGGCGTGTCTCGACGCGCTCGAAGCCGCCTGCGCGGACCGTCCCGCCGCCTTCATTGTCGAGCCGCTGATTCTGGGGGCCGGGGGAATGCTCGTCTACCCGCCCGCTATCCTGCGCGATATGGCGGCGATCTGCCGCCGTCATGACGTGCTCTTCATCGCTGACGAGGTGATGACCGGTTGGGGCCGGACCGGGACGCTCTTCGCCTGCGAACAGGCAGGGGTCGTGCCCGACATCATGGCCGTGGCCAAGGGGATTACGGGCGGCGCAATTCCGCTCGCCGCCACGCTGGCGACCGAATCGATTTTCGAGGCGCACCGTTCGACCGACCGCGCCCGGCTTTTCTATCATTCGTCCAGTTATACGGCGAATGCCATCGCCTGCGCCGCCGCCGCCGCCAATCTGGCGATCTGGCGCGAGGAGGATGTGCTGGGCCGAATCGCAACTCTCGCTGACGGGATCGCGCACCGCTTGGCCGAACTGGCGCTGCATCCCGCCTTTGCCAATCCACGTCAGCTGGGCACGATCGCCGCCATCGACCTGACCGCGCCGGATGCGGGCTATCTGTCCGATCTTGCGCCGCGCCTGCGCGCCTTCTTCCTGGAACGCGGCCTCTTGCTCCGGCCGCTGGGCAACACCATCTATATGATGCCGCCCTATTGTCTCGATGTTGACCAGCTCGATTTGATGTTCGCGGCACTTCACGCTGCCGGTGAAAAGTTTGGCGTGCACAGCTGACTTTCATTTTGCACGATTTGGCGCTATGGCGGCGCGATTTTTTGCTTACTCGGGATATTATGGCCAAAGAAGAACTGCTTGAAATGCGCGGACAGGTTGTGGAGCTTCTCCCCAACGCCATGTTCCGCGTCCGGCTTGAGAATGATCATGAAATTCTCGGCCACACTGCCGGCAAGATGCGCAAGAACCGCATTCGTGTGTTGGTGGGCGACGAGGTGCTTGTCGAACTCACCCCCTACGACCTGACCAAGGGTCGGATCACCTATCGTTTCAAATAAGCCGCGCGACTGATGCGGCTCATCCTTGCTTCGGCTTCTCCCAGGCGGCGCGACCTTCTGGGGCAGATCGGCGTCGTGCCTGATGCCGTCGATCCGGCCGATATCGACGAAACGCCCCGCAAGCACGAACTGCCCGCCGTCTACGCCGCGCGCGTCGCGGCGGAAAAGGGCGTGGCGGTGGCGGCGCGCCATCCTGGTGCGCTGATCCTGTCGGGCGACACGGTGGTCGCGGCGGGCCGACGAATCCTGCCCAAGGCGGAGAGTGAGGCGGAGGCCCGTGCTTGCCTGACCCTGCTTTCAGGGCGCCGCCACCGCGTGTGGAGCGCGATCACGCTGATCGACGGTGAGGGGCGCGCGCGCCATCGGCTGTCCGACAATGTGGTCATCTTCAAGCGGTTGGAGCGGGCGGAGATCGACCGTTACATCGCCAGCGACGAATGGCGCGGAAAGGCGGGCGGCTATGCCATACAGGGCCGCGCGGCGGGTTTGATCCGCGCGATCCAGGGCAGTCACAGCGCCATCATGGGCCTGCCCCTTTACGAAACCCGCGCGCTGCTCAAGGCGGCGGGCTATCCCCTCGACTAGGAAAAGAAATGGCCGAATGGCTCTATGAAGAAGGTATTGGCGAGGCGCGCGCCGCGTTGATCGAACATGGCCGCCTGGTCGAAGCGCTGGTGGAGCGCGAGGGCGAGGCGGCGCGGGCAGGCGCGGTGGCACAGGGGCGCCTGATCGCCACCATCATTCCGAGAAAGCGGGGCATTGTGCGCCTGACCTCCGGCGAAGAGCTGTTGCTGGAGCCGATCCCGCCCCGGCTGGCCGAGGGCGCCAATGTCCTGGTGGAGATCATGCGCGAAGCCATTCCAGAGGAAGGTCGCCCCAAGCGCGCGAAGGGCCGCGTGGCGCAACCGGGCGTGAAAGCGCATCAAGGTCCCAGCCTGTTGCAGCGCATCCGGGCGACCGGGGTGCCCGTCACGCCATGCCCCGCGCATGAGGAAGACCGGCTGGAGGCGCATGGCTGGAGCGAGTTGATGGAAGAGGCGATAAGCGGGGAGGTCGGGACCGAGGCCGCCGCGCTGCGGCTCTATCTGACACCGGCGATGCTGCTGATCGATGTGGACGGATCGCTGCCGCCCGCGCAGCTTGGCCCCAAGGGCGCGAAGCTTGCGGCGCAGGCGGTCCGCCGCATGGGCCTGAGCGGTTCGATCGGCATCGACCTGCCGACGATGAACAACAAGGATGAGCGGATGATCGCCGCGGCGCAGATCGACAAATATCTGCCGCTCCCTTTCGAGCGGACGGCTGTCAACGGTTTTGGTTTTCTGCAGATCATTCGTCGTCGCGAGCGCGCCAATTTGATGGAGTTGCTGCGCGAGGATGCGGTTCTGACCGCGACGCTGGCGCTGCTGCGACGGGCGGAGCGGCATGGGACGGGCGGCGCGGCCGCGCTGACCGCTGCGCCCGCCATCATCGACTTGCTGCATCTGCGCCAGGACTGGACCGAGCAGCTTTGCCGTCGCCGGGGCGGCGCGATAAGCTTGCACGCGGACCCGGCGCTCACCATATCGGGCGGACATGTCGCCTAGAGCCTCCCATTGCCCGATCTGCGGTGCGTCTTCGCAAGCCGAGACCCGCCCCTTTTGCGGCCCTGCCTGCCGCGACCGGGATCTGCTGCAATGGCTGGGCGAGGGCTATCGCGTCGCTGGTTCGCCGGCGGACGAAATCATGCAAAAAAACCGCAACGAAGGGCTGGACAGTCAGTCGGATTGACGCTTATAGGCACGCCTCCATCCGGCGGGGCCTCCGCCGAAGGCCCGTGCCCGGGTAGCTCAGTTGGTAGAGCATGCGACTGAAAATCGCAGTGTCGGCGGTTCGAATCCGTCCCCGGGCACCATTTCCTCATTCGTTGTTCCCGATACCTTGTGCCACAACCGGTTCAGAATCGACTGGCCGATGGCGCTGAAAATAATCGCTGTTCCTGCCTCCAGGCCCCTCAAGGCCTCAGCGGGCAACGATATAGAGTCTAAATTCGACTCCTTGGATGCCTTCAGGCTAACGGCAAGGCTCCCCCTTATCGGGAGTGAAGAAGGGCGGGCAGGGGCGAAACGGACGTCCTCCGCTGATGCCAGAGGAAATCCATGCGGCTCGAGCATTGACCCGCCGGCGGGACTACGCACAAATCCTGCAACGATAACGCAACCGGGGAATGGCAGTGGACCGTTGGCAAGCCATGAAGATTTTCGTCCGAGTGGCGGAGACGGGCAGCTTCGCTCAGGCTGCGCGGCAATTGCACCTGAGCCCGCCAGTGGTCACCCGTGTGATCGCGGCGCTGGAAGACCAGATTGGTGTGCGGCTCCTTACCAGGACGACGCGTTCGGTAAAGATGACTGAAGCGGGCAGCGGCTATTTCGAAGATTGTCGCCGCATTCTGGCTGACATGGCGGATGCGGAAGCGGCGGCGGCGGGGTCGCACGGCAATCCGACGGGCACCCTACTGGTCACGGGATCGGTGATGTTCGGGCAGATATATGTGCTGCCTATCCTGCTCGAATATCTTGATCGCTTTCCGGCTGTGACGGGACGCAGCCTGTTCGTCGATCGCATCGTCAATATCATCGAGGAAGGGGTCGATGTTGCGATCAGGATTGGCCACCTGCCTGATTCAGGTCTCAGCGCCATCAGGGTGGGGCAGGTCAGGCGGGTTATCTGCGGCGCGCCAGCCTATTTCGAAAAGCACGGCATCCCGCGCACCCCGGCCGATCTGGCGCATCATCGGATAATATTGCCGACGGGCGCCTGGGTATCGCCGGACTGGCATTTCGGAACGGACGGCAAGACCAGCATCACGGTCCATCCCCGGTTGCTCTGCAATACCAATGAGGCGGCTATCGCTGCGGCCGAGCAGGGATGGGGACTGACCCGCATTCTGTCCTATCAGGTCGGCGAGCCCTTAGCTGACGGGCGCCTGCTTGCAGTGCTCGATCAATATGCAGAAAAACCCCTGCCCATTCATGTCGTTCACGCCGAGGGCCGCCGTACCGCCGCTAAGGTGCGGAATTTCGTAGATTTGGCGGTGGAACGTCTAAGAGCATATCCGCCATTCCAGTGATGGCCTCGCCGCATATCGGCATCATTCCATTTTCAAGAATTATGAGTTCGGTAATGAGGAAATTATCACCGATCTCCGCAACGATTATCTCTGCTTGCACAGGCTGATGCCGCTGCTCGGCACTGCGGGCAAGATGGAGGACAAGATGAACCGACTGGTCATTTCGCTGCTGCTGGCGACCGCCAGCATGACGGTGTCGATGAATGCGATCGCTGCCCCGGTCCCCGATACGACCATGGCCCGCCCGGCGCCTGCCACCGTTCACTATCGCACCGCCACGGTTGAGGGCGTGAAGATATTCTATCGCGAGGCCGGCCCGGCCGACGGCCCGGTTGTGTTGCTGCTCCACGGTTTTCCGACATCGTCGCACATGTTCCGCAACCTCATCCCGCAACTGGCCGACCGCTATCATGTGATTGCACCCGACTATCCGGGCTTTGGCCAGAGCGATGCGCCCGGTCATGAGACATTCACCTACAGCTTTGCCCATTATGCTGACATGGTCGATACGCTGATGGGCCAGCTCGGCGCAAAGCGCTACGCCATGTATGTCATGGATTACGGCGCCCCTGTCGGCTATCGGCTGGCGCTCAAGCATCCCGAGCGGGTCAGTGGGCTGATCGTTCAGAACGGCAATGCCTATGAGGAGGGGCTGGGCGCCTTCTGGGATCCGGTCAAGGCCTATTGGAAAAGCGGTTCGGCCGAAGATCGCGCCGCGCAGGCGTGGGTGGTGACACTCAAGGCGACGAAGTTCCAATATACCGATGGTGTCAAGGACGTGTCGCGCATCAGCCCGGACAATTGGGTGCAGGATCAGGCGCTGCTCGACCGGCCGGGGAACAAGGACATCCAGCTCGACTTGTTCTACGACTATCGCACCAACGTGCCGCTCTATCCCCGATTCCAGCAATTCTTCCGCGACCGCAAGCCGCCGACGCTGATCCTGTGGGGCAAGAATGACACGATATTCCCCGAATCCGGCGCGCATCCTTACATGAAGGATCTGCCCGATGCGGAGATGCACATCCTCGACACCGGGCATTTCGCGCTGGAGGACAAGCTTGATGTGATGGCGCCGCTGATCCGCGATTTCCTCGACCGCGAGGTGGCGGCCCGCTGAGCTGTTGGCCAGGGCGGCGCCCGCCGCCCCGGTATCCCTGCCGACCCGGAGACGATCCATGCCCTACGGCTTTCTCGACATCGCCATCACCCCCAGTGTCCGCGCGGCGCAGGCCGAAATGGGTGCCGCTGAGCAGTGGGAGCAGTTCAAGGGGCATAGGGAATTCGACCGGTTCACCCCCCATGAAACCGCGTTCATTGCGGCGCGCGACAGCTTTTACATCGCATCGGTGTCTCAAAGCGGCTGGCCCTATGTTCAGCATCGCGGCGGACCGGCCGGCTTCCTCAAGATGATCGACGACCAGACCCTGGCCTTTGCCGACTATCGCGGCAACCGCCAATATATCAGCACTGGCAATTTCGCGGCGGACGATCGCGCGAGCCTGATCCTGGTGGATTATCCCCGGCGCGCCCGGCTCAAAATCTACACCCATGTCGAAAAGCTGGCGCTTGATGCCGATCCGGCGCTGACCGATCTTGTCATCGACGGCGGCTACAAGGCGCGGCCCGAGCGGATATTCCGGCTGCGGCTGGCGGCGTTCGATTGGAACTGCCCCCAACATATCACCCCGCGCTTTACCGAGCGCGAGATCGAGCAGGCGGTGCAACCGCTGCATGAGCGGCTTGCGCAGCTGGAAGCGGAAAATGCGGCGCTGCGAGGCCGTCTGGATGGAAAAGGAGACGCATGATGGACAGCCCGAGACCACCCCTGCCGCCCTTCACGATAGACAGCGCAATCGAGAAGGTCCGACTGGCCGAAGATGGCTGGAACAGCCGCGATGCCGCCAGGGTCGCGCTGGCCTATACGCCTGACAGCCAATGGCGCAACCGGGCCGAATTTGTGACCGGCCGCACCGCCATCGTCGAGTTCCTGACCCGCAAATGGCAGCGCGAACTGGATTATCGGCTGATCAAGGAATTATGGGCGTTCGCCGGAAACCGCATTGGGGTGCGCTTCGCCTATGAATGGCATGACGACAGCGGCAACTGGTTCCGCTCTTACGGCAACGAGAATTGGGAGTTCGACGAGAGCGGGCTGATGCGCAGGCGCTTTGCCTGCATCAATGACGCGCCGATGCGCGAGCAGGACCGCCGCTTTCACTGGCCGCTCGGCCGCCGCCCGGAGGACCATGCGAGCCTGAGCGATCTGGGTCTCTAGCTGTTTTTGCCGATGGGAATATTCCCTCTAGGTTCGAACCGGACCAGAGAGGATTTCGTACGACGAGGGCTCCTCGTGCAGCCCGAGCGGTCGGAGTGGATCGGCAATCAGGCCGCTGACCATCGCGGCCTGAATGGTTGTGACCGGCCAGAATCTGGACAACGGCCCCACCAACCGGTCGCGGATCAATGGCAACAACCGGCTGTCCGATTGGTATACGGGCGTGAACAGAGCCGTGAGCCACTGATAGATCAGCACATGGCGACGGCGCAGCTTGACGCCCTGCGCAATGCCCTCGTCGATGTTGCAAGCCCCCGCCAGCCCCTTGGCGAGCGCCCATGCGTCGAGCAGGGCCATGTTCGCGCCTTGCCCGAGTTGCGGACTGGCTGAATGCCAGGCGTCGCCGATATGGACCAGCGCCGGTTCCGCAGGTGCGCGAAGCGTTCGATGGGCGTAACGGGCGAAGGTCAATTGCGCGACATCGTGAAGTTGATCGAGCAGCGGCGCGCAATCCGGCCATAGCGCCGCGACCTGATTTTTCCATGGCGCCAGTCCGCCCTGTCGCCAATCCTCCAATCGATCGGCCCGAAGAGACCAGAAGAAGGCGGCCTTTGGCGATTGCGCATCCGGTGGTGTGCCGATGGGCAGGACGCCCGCCATGATATTCGCGCGATTATAGCGCTGTTCGAGCATGTGGGGATTAAAGCCTCCTTCCTGGGGCCAATCGAGACTGGCCCACAGTGCGCCATAGGCCAGTTCCCGGCCCGATGGTGGCGCCAGCGGTGTTCGGGTGCCCAACGCATCCACGACAAGATCATGGGGGCCGCTTGTATCACCATCAGTGAAATGCAGCGCGCGTTTCGTTCCGACCAGGCTGCTTCCAGTCAATGTCCGATCGGTATGGATGGCGATGCCGGATTGCCGCACCGCTTCATGCAATATCATGAACAGGCTGGCGCGATGAATGCCGATCCCGAACAGGTCCGGGCGGCGCAGAGCCGTATAGCGGACGTCCAGGACGACGCGTTCGCCCGCCTTGCCGAACAGCCGGTCGACCCGCGACCCCTGGGCCAGCACCGCATCCAGCAGGCCGAGCCTGGCAAGGACCGCCATGCCCGTGGGCTGGATCATCAAGCCCGAACCAACCGGCCGCGCGCTGTTGAAGCGTTCGAACAGGGTGACTTTGTGCCCCGCGCGATGGAGTAACAGCGCTGCTGTAAGTCCGCAGGGTCCACAGCCCGCGATCGCAATGTCCAACCCCCGCATCATGCCGGTCTAAACCAGGATCACATGGCTTCCAATAGGATCAAGGATGGGGATAGAGCTTCAATTTGAAGATCTTGCATCCAGCGACGCCGTTTCGTCGTGCCTCGGCTCATATCGCCAAACCTGCCCGTCCCGCAGAAAAGGGCCGAAGCATCGCTTCGGCCCGGAGGAAGATCAGCCTGTCATGTCGATCAATAGGTGAGCCGCGCCGTAACGCTGAGGCGGCGGTCGGAAATGGTGGCGGTTCTCGGCCGCGTGCTCAGGCCGAAATAGGAGTCCTTGCGCGCATTGGTGATATTGCGCGCATCCATGCCCAGCGTGAATTGCGGCGTGACTGCATAGGTCATCGAGGCGTCGAGCTGACCGAATGGCCGCACGAAGATAGGCAGGTTGCCCGTCCCTACTCCCGATGTCGTCTCCACGAACTTGCTGCGCCAATTGTAGGCGGTCCGGAGCGAAAAGCCGCCCTTTTCGTAGATGCCGACGATGTTATAGCTATATTTCGACAGCTGTTCGAGCGGCACCTGGATCGCCGGACCGGAAATGGCCGGACTGGGCGCCTCGGAGTCCACATAGGTGAAGTTGGCTTGCATGCCGAGGCCGTTGAGCGGTCCCGGCAGGAAGTCGAAAAACTGTTGGTAGGACAATTCCGCGCCCTTGACCGTGGCCGTGTCGGCGTTGGTGTAGGACGTCACCTGATAAGTGTAAGTGTCGCCACTGGGGAAAGTAATGTCACGCGGGCTGATCGCTGTCTGAATGAAGCCCTTGATCCGCTTGTAGAAACCGGCGACCGCAATATAGCCGGTACGATCGAAATACCATTCCAGCGATGCGTCGAAGTTCCGCGATGTCATCGGCTTCAGGAACGGATTGCCTCCCGATGCCGTGTGGATCTCGTTCTGTTGCGCGGGGCCGGGTTCTGTGAGGGTCAGGCTGGGGTTCAGTTGACCGAAGCTGGGCCGTGCCAGGTTGGCCGACGCCGCCAGCCGCAATTGCAGATTGTCGCGAAGGTGCACCCGAAAATTGAGGCTGGGCAGGACTTTGGTGTAGGAATCGCTGAATGTGATCTGATTGAATTCCGGCGGACCGGTCATGCTCGAACCGTCCGGCGCGATGATCTGAGGCACCTGCTGATAGAAGCCCGATACATCGAGGCTGGTCTTCACGATACGAACGCCGATATTGCCATCGACCGGAACCGACAGGGGCCGCGCGTCAAAGAAGGCGGCGATGTAGCCCGCATAGGTCTGCTGGCTCTGCGCGTTCGACCCGCTCGGCAGATATTCGGGCGGGCCGTCAATGCCGAACGCGGCCAGCGTCTCATCATAGTTGCCGATCGTATCGAGCGGGAAGGTGATCACGCTGTCGAATACGTCCGCCTTGCCGCGGAAAATGTCAGATAGTGAATAGGGTACATAATCACCGCGACCGTTGACGCTGGTATAGCGATACCCGGTGGTACGCGTGCCGGCCTGACGATCGGCATAGCGAAATCCTGCGCGCAGCGACTGTAGGATGCTGTCGTCGAAACTATATTTGATATCCAGCCTGCCGCTCTTTTCGGTGCCGCGAGAGCGGCTGAAATTGTCGAGATAGCCATTATGCGTGAACAGCGACGGGTCGCTGGTGTCGGTTGCCGGAACGGTGCCGAAGGACGGCACGGCGCCGGATACGTCCTGGTAGAAGGTCGTGCTCGGACCGTTGGTGATGACGATCTGATTGGCGGTGCGGGTGTTCGACCGGATATATTGGCCATCGGCCGTGATTTCCAGATTGGACGTAGGCGTCCAGCGCGCATTGAGTGAATAGTCCGTGGTGGTCGACCGTCGGGTGGTGAGACTGGCATAGGAGCCGAGCGGTACGTCCTGCCATGTGCCGCTCAGGAAATCGCCGTTGTCGGAAAATTCGAAGTCTGCTCCGGGCGCGGGCGTGATGGGTGCATCACCCGTCGTCGCAAAGAAGGCGTTGCCGCGGATGTTGAACTTGTAATTGTTGCGGAAGACTTCTCCCGTCACAGTCAGCGTGTCGGAAGGCTTCCACTGAAGCGCGACATCCAGCCCGAAGCGTCGGCGATTGCCGCTGTTCTTGTTGAGGCCACCTCCATGCGGGATCGTCGTGGCGATCCCCGACCGCCCCAGCGCCGCCGCAACGGCAGCGTCGTCGGGATTGATGAAATTGCCGTCTGCGTCACGGTCCTGATTGAGCGTATAGAAGGGTTCGGTCGAAATCTGGTCGTCGCGGAAATAGGCCTTCTGGTAGGCGACGTCGATCAGCAGGCCGATTTCGCCGATGCCCGTATCCCATCTGTCGCTCAGAAGCACCGACCCCGAAGGGCCGCTTTTACGGACGAGATCATAATAATTGTTGGTGATGGATGCGGCAGCTTTGAAACCGCTGAAATCAAAGGGCTTACGCGTGCGGAAATTAATGACGCCGCTCAATTGCCCCTCAATCTGGTCCGCCGATGGATTCTTGTATACGTCGACGCCCGCCAGCAGTTCGGCCGGCACATCCTCAAGATTCAGCTGATCCGTGTCGCTGGCGGTGAAGATGTCGCGGCCGTTGAGCTCTGTGCGAACCTGTGTAAGCCCACGGATCGCAACCGAACTGCCTTCGCCATAGCTACGCTGGATCTGAATGCCTGCCACGCGTTGCAGCGCCTCGGCAACATTGCGATCAGGCAATTTGCCGATGTCTTCTGCAACGATCGAATCCACAATCTCGTCGGAGTTGCGCTTGCGCGCCTGCGCTGACTGAAGGCTTGCGCGAACACCGGTGACGATGATGTCGGTGGTCTGCGCATCATCCTGAACCGAAGTCGTGGCTGCGTCGCTTTGCGCGACCGCAGGAGCGGCCCACGCAAGGCATAGCGGCAAGGGGGTCAGCGCGAGGCGCATCCGATTCCGGTAGAGCCCGAAACTATCCTGCGTCAACACATCTCTCCCGCATGAATTCTGATATATTCTCACGGATAGAATTCAAATCTCACAAGTGCAATGTAAAAATCCAGTTTTTCTGGGCCTTTGCCGCAAAGCCAGCCACTCCCAGCCTTTTCAAAGCATTTCTCTATATGAAAAATTATTTGTAAAAATGCGAATCACGGCAATTGACAGGCTGCAAAGCCGAACGCGGTAAACAATGGCGAGCGGGGAGTCGTGGCCTCGCGCGCGCTCCTGTCGCTAACCTGGCAAGAGACATTGCCAGGGACAGATGCGCCGACCGGAGATGTTGGGCGACCCGCGGTGAGCAGGGCGTCGCTCAGAATATCGCGATGGCTTTCAGCACATGATCCGCATCGTCGATCAGTTGTGGCAGCCGGGTCGCCATGTTCTGCGCGTCGAAACTGTGCGTGTGCAGGGCAGACACGGGTATCTTCCCATCAAGCATCGCCTGCTTCACCCGCTCAAAATCCGATGAGAGGGCGTTGCGACTGGCCATCACCGTCGTTTCACGCTTGTGCAGTTCCGGGTCTGGCAGAATCAGATCCCCAGGCGCGACGCCGACAAAGACCAGCGTCCCGCCATGCGCGACATAATGGAGACTCTGCGCCATCGCGCTCAGCGATCCCGTCGCGTCGAACACGATATCGAACATTTCGCCGTCGCTTCTGTCGAGCAGGGCCTCGGCCAGGGTCGTGTCGGCAAGGGCGACATGGTCGAAGCCGAGATGGTCGCGCGCATAGTCAAGGCGGGCCTGCCGGGTGTCAATCATTGTGATGTCTGCGCCGTTCAGCCGCGCGAACAATCCGGCGGCAACGCCGATCGGACCTGCGCCGACGATCAGCACCCGATCGCCTGCGCCGACCGTTGAACGCGCGACCGCGTGCGCGCCGATGGCCAGAAATTCGAGCATGGCGGCCTCGTCCGGCGTCAGGCCGGTCGCGTCAATAAGGGCGCTCTCTGGAACGGAAAGCATTTCCGCCATGCCACCATCGGCATGGACGCCCAGGACGCTGACGTTGACGCAGGCATTGGGTTTGCCCTTGCGACAGGCGATGCAGACGCCGCATGCGAGGTAGGGATTGATTGCTACCAACTGGCCGGGCCGCAACGACGAACCTGCGGCAATCGCTTCGATTTCGCCTGACAATTCATGGCCCATCACACGCGGATAGGAGAGGAATGGATGACGGCCGCTGTAGATGTGAAAGTCAGTGCCGCACAGTCCCACGCGGCGGATCCGGATGAGTGCTTTCCCCGGCTGGGCCGTTGGAGAGGGCCGATCCTCAATGTCGATCTTGCCTGGCTCACGACACACAACAGCCTTCATCACCGGTTCCTCATGCTGATATCGCATAAAACTAGACGTTGTATATCATATATGCAAGTAAATGAGCACATATGCGAAATGATGCCCCTCATAATCATCCCTGGCAATATGATGCCGTCCCCCATGGCCGGACCCAATCCGGATCGGCCACATGGCAGTCTGAAGCAGAAACGCGATGTCCACTCGGCGCGACCTTCGGGGCCTTCGGGATCATTGGCGTAGGAGGACGGCTGGAGAATTTCGTTTTGCGTCGTTGCTTGGAAAAGGACGCTGCGATCTTCGTCGGCGATGTCGCTCAAGCCCATGTAGGGAAGGCGATGATTGGATGATATTTCAGTTCGGAACAAGTCGCTTCCTTCAGGCCCATGTCGATCTGTTCGCGTGGGAAGCATCGAAAGCAGGACAGAAGGTGCCTGCCATTGCGATCGTACAGGTCAGCAATGATCCCGGCCGAGGCGAACGTCTTCACGCATTCAACAACCCGTCGGGTTTCCCAGTGCATATTCGCGGCCTGAAAGATGGCCGGATTATCGATGAATCCACCCAGGTCAAAAGCGTCAAATGCGGCCTTTCCGCGTCCCGCGACTGGGCCGCGCTCTGCTCGGCCTTCGTCCATCATGCGACCCACATCGTGTCGAACAGCGGTGACGCGGGCTTTGAGATTCCACAGGAGGATCATGTTCGACCCTCGGAGGGCGCGCCGCGCAGCTTTTGCGCCATTCTGCTGAGCCTTCTGCATCTTCGGTGGCGTGCAGGACAGCCCGGCATCACGCTGATGCCATGCGAACTGGTGGCTTCCAATGGCCGGACGCTTCAGCGGCACGTCAGTGCGCTGGCAGAAGCATGGGCGCTTGACGCGCTTTTCCGGCAGTGGCTGGCGACGGACTGCAAATGGGTCAACACGCTGGTCGATCGCATTGTGAGCGAGCCGCTGGAGCCGGCGGGGGCAGTCGCGGAACCCTACGCGCTATGGGCGATAGAGGAGCAGCCGGAACTGCGCCTTCCTTTCACCCATCCCTCAGTCGTCCTGACACCCGACCTTGCGCCATTTGAGCGGCTGAAGCTGCATATATTGAACCTTGGTCACACCTGGCTTGCCGAACAATGGCAATCGGCTGGCGCTGATTTCCAAGTGACGGTGCTGGCGTTGATGCAGGACGATGGATCCCGGAAAGGGCTGGAGGAACTTTATGAGGGAGAGGTTCTTCCGGGCTTCGCTGCGCGCGGGATGGAATGGGCCGCGAAAGCCTATATCGCCGAGATACTTCAGCGTTTCGCCAATCCCTATCTTCATCATCGAATGACCGATATCCACAGCGCGCACCCTGCCAAGATGCGGAAAAGAATGGGCGGGTTCGTGCGTTGGGTGGACGATAGTGGCCGCAATGTTCCTCTGCCGCGCCTGAGAGCGGCTCTGGGCCCCTACGAAGGACAGAAATAATGGTTCGTGCGCTGCGCATAACGTCGCATGACGATGTCGCTATTCTGATCGATCCGGCCGAACAAGGCAGTGTGGTTCTGGGTTTGGTTGCCCGCGACGCGATACCGGCGGGGCACAAGATGGCGCTCCATGACATAACTACCGGGTCGATAGTGCATAAATATGGACAAATGATCGGAGTGACGTCTCGCGCCATCCGGGCTGGAGAGCATGTTCATTCGCACAATCTGGCCGTGGGAGAGCATCGATCGCATGTCGATGCGATCAGCCGGCCCGGCGCTTCCCGGCCGGCATCTTCCCTTTCTGACGGCGTTACCTTCGATGGCTATGCGCGCGCGGACGGCCAAGTGGGAACGCGCAATGCGATCGGCATCATCGCCAGCGTGAATTGCGCGGCTACGGCCGTGCGCCGGATCGCCCGGCGATTCGAACAGGATCTTCCGCCGACGATCGACGCGGTGGTTCCCTTCACCCACAACAGCGGATGCGGCATGGCGAAATCGGGAGATGGCTTCGAAACGCTGGAACGGACACTCGCCGGCTATGCCCGCCATCCCAATTTCGGAGGCGTATTGATGCTCGGCCTGGGGTGCGAGGTCGCGCAGATCGACGGGTTGCTGGAGCGACATGGTCTGCGGACCGGACCACGCTTACGCACGCTGACGATTCAGGATGCGGGAGGCACCGCGCAGGCCATTGAGCAAGGCAGCGCGATCGTCCGGGACCTGATCGAGGAGGCGTCAGGCGATCGCCGTTCCCCCCGGCCTCTGACCGATCTGGTGCTGGGTCTGCAATGCGGCGGGTCGGATGGCTGGTCCGGGGTGACGGCCAATCCCGCGCTGGGGGCAGCGACGGATATGCTCATTGCGGCAGGCGGATCGGCCTATCTGTCCGAAACGCCAGAGATTTACGGTGCGGAACATCTGTTGATGGCACGGGCGACCAGCCTTGAGGTCATTCAGGCGCTTAAGGCGCGGATCGACTGGTGGGAAGCTTATGCTGCCCGTAACGGCGCCAGCCTCGACAATAATCCCTCGCCGGGCAACAAGGCCGGTGGGCTGACGACGATCTTTGAAAAATCTCTGGGCGCGATAGCGAAGGCGGGCACTGCGCCGCTGGCGGACGTTCTTCTCTACGGAGAACAGCGGCGCGTGCGCGGTCTGAGTTTCATGGATTCTCCTGGCTATGATCCCTGTTCGGCAACGGGCCAGATCGCGTCGGGGGCCAATCTCCTGGCTTTCACGACAGGGCGCGGATCGGTGTTCGGATCGCAGCCTGCGCCTTGCCTGAAGATCGCGTCCAACGCCGCGCTCGCGCGGGCCATGGCGGATGACATGGATATCGACGCCTCACCCGTTCTGGATGGCATGTCCGTGCAGGAAGCAGGTGCGACGATTTTTCGCGCCCTGATCGCAACGGCGTCGGGCAAGCCGACGAAGTCGGAGCTACTTGGGGTGGGCGATTTTGAATTCGTGCCATGGCAACTGGGCGCCTGGATGTAGATGTCCCATCGAAGGTGTCGGCGCAGATCCACGACTGCGCTGTTCAGTCGCTTCATGGCTTACATCGGCGTTTGCCGCACCCGATGGTCTGCGCGGCTTCGGCAGATCAGGGTTGATCGTCCAGCGAATAAATGCGTTGCGCCCGCACCCATTTGGTGTCGGTGGGAGCGGAAGGCAGGCGGCGCTGGAATTGGTCCATCAGCGCTTCCCATGCCTGGACGTCAGGATCCGCCGCATCCGCCGCCGCCTTTGCCTCGAAGGAAAATCCGGGAGCCGTTTCCATGACCATCGCCAGCCGATCGAACATATGCCAGATTTCGAGCGAAACAATGCCGCTCTGGCGGATCGATCGCGTGATGGCCTCTGGCGGTCCGCCGGCGCGATGCCAGTCGCGATAGGCGCTGACGTTCGCGTCGTCGGGGTGAATGTCGAGCAGCAGAACGTGCCGCGTTGTGGGGGCGGGCATCGCGTTGCTCATTTTGCCATCGGTTCAAGGGTGACGGGGACAACATCATCGATGCTGAAAGGCAGTGTCCGGTATCGCATTCCGTCAGTCGTGCCTGCTGCCTGTGCCTGCATGGGCAGGGGGCGCGCGGCGGCTGCGACCAGCAGTGGTTTCAGACGTATTCCGGCTCGGGACAGCATGGTCATGGGCGCTCGACGGTCCTTGCGGCGCCGTCATAGCTGATCTCGGCGTCATAGCTCATGTCATCCGTCACCGGCTTGCCGGCGCTGACCCATTTGACGCGAATCTTGCGGGTGGCTGGCATGTCGTGCCAAGCTTGGCCTTCCCTGGCGCCAAATGATATGCGGCCGCTTTTGTCATCGTAGCGGATGGGAATGCGGCTGTACCGCCCCTGCTTATATTGCTCGCTTCGCCCGTCATCCTCATAGAGTGAGAACTGGCCGTCGGCGCCGGTATAGATGACGATGGTCAAGGGGGCGTCGGGCGTCTGGTCGACATATTGCATGACCGGTCCCATCGGCACGATCGCGCCTGCGCGCACGAACAGCGGCATACGGTCCAAGGGCGCGGCGACATCTGCGGTCGTGCCGCCACGATAGGTTTTGCCCGTGGAAAAATCGTACCAGTTGCCGGTGCCGGGCAAATAGACTTTGCGCGAGCGTGCCCGATATTCGGTGATCGGCGCGACCAGGAAAGCGTCGCCGAACAGATATTCGTCTGGCAGGTCGCGCGCGGCCCTGTCTTGCGGGAAATCGGCGGCGAGGGTCCGAATGATGCTGCCGTCGCGCATATAGGTATCGGCGGCGAGTGTGTAGATATAGGGCATCAGGCGATAGCGCAGGCGGTCATACCACAGCATCGACGCCCGCATCGGCGACCCTTCCGGGCTGATCTCGTAAATTTCACGATAGGGATATTCGCCATGGCTGCGGAACAGGGGGCTGAAGGCGCCGAATTGGAACCAGCGAAGGTTCAGTTCGCGCCATTCGTCCAGATCCGCCGCTGAGGGCGTCTTGCTGGCATAGCGATCCTCCAGCGCAAAACCGCCAATGTCATGCGTCCAGTTGGGCAGGCCCGACATGGATGCGTTGACGCCCGCCGAAATCTGGGCCTTCAGGTCGAACCAGCGCGATGCGACATCGCCCGACCAGACGGCCGACCCATAGCGTTGCAGCCCGCCAAAGCCCGAGCGGGTCAACAGGAAGGGACGAACGTCAGGCTTGTACTGCGTCCATCCTTCGTAAAAGGCGCGAGCATTCATCAACGGATAGCTGTTGAAATATTGCGCAGCAGGACCGATCGCGGTCGGCCCCATCGTGTCGATGCGTTCGTCGATTGAAAGGTTGGAATGCATATCGGGTTCGCTGGCGTCGGCCCACCACGCATCGATGCCGATGCTCGCCAGCTGCTTTTCGATCTGCTTCCAGAATATCGTGCGACCTTCGGAAGAATAGGGGTCGTAAAAGCTGTTGGCATAACCAGGCCCCACCCAATCCTTGTTCCCCTGCCTCAAATTACCCTGGTACACTGCGCCAGCCTTGGCCAGTTCCTTGTAATTCTCGGTCGTGGGGTAGAATTTCGGCCAGACCGAGATCATGAAATTGGTGTTGGCGGCATGGGCCGCATCGACCATGGCCTTGGGGTCGGGGAAGCGTGATGGGTCAAATGCATGGCTGCCCCATTCCGGGTCGCGCCAATAACGCCAGTCGAGCACGATATTGTCGAGCGGTATGTCAAGCTGGCGATATTTCGCCACCACGTCGGTGAGTTCCTTGGCGGTTTCGTAGCGCTGGCGCGATTGCCAGAAGCCATAGGCCCATTTGGGCAGCATCTGCGCCTTGCCCGTAAGTTGGCGATAGCCCGCGATCGACCCGTCAATGGTCCCGCCGGCGATGAACCAATAGTTTTTGGCCTGGCCCACATCGCTGGAGAACCAGATGGAGTGACGATCGGCGTCGGGTAGCGGGTCATTGTGAAAGAGCGCCATATAGCCGGCATTGGGCTCCCATTCGATCCGCATTTTTGCAGGCTTCCCCGCCGTCAGCGGCACTTCGAAGTTTGCATACCAGGGATTCCAGTTTTGCCGCCAGCGGTCCAGGACCAGCTTGTCGTCGACATAGACTTTAAAATAGCTCGATCCATATAGCTGGAACTTGTGCATACCCGTGGCGGTGGGCTGGACGTCGCCAGTCCAGATGACCGTCTGTTTCTGGGTTGCGTTGCCCGCCGTATTCTGACCGCCGGTCGCGGCTTCGGTCTTCGCCTTGGCAGCATCCGGCCAGTTTTTCTGATCGCGGATATATTGATAATCGATGATCTTTTCGCGGCGCGTGACGACGCGCTTGCCATCGAGATAATAATCGGCCTGCCAACCCGGCTGGCCGCCGCTCGTCACCTTCAACCCGTCGCCCACCGGCGCATAGGGCGCGGGATTGCCGAAGCGCGTGATGCTATTATTGTCCCACAATAGCCCATAGCCGCGCGTCGACACCAGAAACGGGACGGCGATGTCCATGTTATGCTGGGCAAGTTCCACATCTTCGCCATTATAGTCCATCTGGGCGTTCTGATGCTGGCCAAGGCCATAAATCCCTTCATCCGTGCCGCGATTGAACTGCTGCGAGACGGTGACGAATTTCTGGCCGCCCGCTGTTGTCGGGGAAAAGGCGGTGGGGCCTGATTCGCTCAGCAACGGCTTGCCCGTCAGGTCGAGAAAACGCACTTGCCCCGTGTCAAGGTCGATGTCGGCCGTCGCCTTGGCGGCCTTGACCATCACATGACCGTCCTGCCGGGTGACGGTGTAGCCGTCCGCCTTCGGCGGTGTCGGGGCCATGAGGCTCTGTGCAATCGTAGAGTGCGCTCCGTCACGCGGCATGGCGACAACATGGAAGATATGATCGCCATGGACCGTCACTTCGACCCGCGAAGACGGGCCACTGTGCGGCATCACCGCCACGCCGCCCTCGATCTTTGTAAACGGACCGTCCTGCGCCAATGCCGGCATCGAAAGGAGAAGAGCGCCGGTCGATACCAGCAAAGGCAGAGATTTCATGATGGCGTCCCCTTGGTTCAGCGGTAATGGCTCATGGTGATTTTCAGCACCTGGGGCAGGTCGGTAAGATTCAGGCCGTAATCGGTCTGATCGCCGTTCCACAGGCGGCTCATGACCCAACGGCCATTTTCGAACCGTCCCTCTTCAGCGCGCAACATGATGCCGTTGGGCGGCGAACCGGGCGCAGGTTCAAAGTTCACGCGGACATGATCGCCCACCAGCAGGAACTCATCGGGCGAAAGCTGGATGACGGCAAATCCGCCGACCGGCTCGTCAGCGGTTGGCGTCGGTTCGGGATTGAACATCGTCCACTCCTTCATCCCGAACTGCCATTGGCCCCATTCGCCGCTGATCTTCCAATTGCCCATGATGGTCGAAATGCTGGACCCGTCATCGGGCTTGGCGCCGCCCCACGTCGGATGCGTATAGGCGAGGCGCGCCCAATCCCGCATGATGGAGTCCAGCATTTCATAGGGTAGGGCAAAGGCGCCGATGACCTTGTCATCCAAAGCCTTGGCGCCCAGCGGATAATTATAATAGCCGCTGCGATCCATGCCGAACGGAGCAAAGCCGATCGCGCCGCGGCCGATCGCCGGATAAAAATAGCGGGCGAACAGCCTCGCATTGCCGATTTCAGGCACCATCAGCGGATTGTCGGCGCGCGCATATTTGTCGAGATATTGGATGACGTTGGCGCTCTTGCCATCATAGATGTCGGGCGCTTGCAGTTCGAGCGAGGGCGCGCCAGCCTTCCAGATGTCCAACACGTCCTGCTGCGGACCGCCGCTGGCCACGCCGGTCGGATCGGGAACATTGGACGGCCCCGCCAGCGATGCGTTCACATACATGGGCAGCGGCTTGATCGCCTTGCCCGCTTTGGCGATCGCCTCGACATAAATGGCGGTGTACCAGGTGTTGAAGGCGCGGTCGGCTTGCGCTCCGAAGGCTTGCGACCAGGTTCCACGCTTGCCCGTCGCCTTGGCGAGGGCCGGCGGTATGGGCTGCGCGAAGAGGCGATTGCCTTCGGCGCCATAGTCGCGCGGCACGCGATAGCTGCCGGTCTCATTTTCCACTTGCACCATGATAACGGTGTTTTGCGCGTCATGGTCGCGCAAATATTCCATCATCTTGACAAATGCCCGTCTGTCTGCGGCCAGCGTCTGTTCGCCATGAGCGCTCAGCACGCCATGATCCTCGCCGGTCCTGGTCTTCAGTCGCGGGAAACGCTTGCTGTCCAGCTTCACCCAATCGGGGGTATAGGCGTAACCGGTGTTCTTCCAGGTGCCGAACCAGAGCAGCACCAATCGCTTTTCATGCGCGCGCGCTTGATCGAGCAGCGTCTGGAGATAGGAGAAGTCGAATGCGCCCTCGACCGGTTCGACCTGTTGCCAGGCGACCGGAATCTCGAGGGTATTCGCATGCATCTGGTCAAGCACTGGCCAGATCGTATGAAGAAAATCCGGATAATTGACGGCATTGTTGGCCTGCGCGCCAAGCATCAGGAACGGCGCGCCGTCCACCATCAGGGCGTGGCGCCCATTACGGCTTTCGATCTTGGGCAGGGGCTTTGCCGCATCGCTCTCTTGGGCGTGAATCGGGGCGGATAGCAGCAGGCCCATCGTCGCCAAAAGATATCGGTAATGCTTCATGCCTCTCCCTTAGTGGCTATCAGGTTTTTGCGCGCGCGCCCTGTCGGGCGACGAGGACAAGCTGAAACGCTTGCCTGCGATCAACGGACAGGCCCTGTCATACTCGAATTTTTCTTTAAGAAAAGAATTTTGCACCAGCAAAAACAACAGCCGGCCGCGGCCCGGATTGATGCCGCTCCCCCGGCGATGAAACCGGAAGTCGCCTTGCAATATGAAAACATATTTGCAAATATGCCATTCAATCTGTTTCGGGCTCGGACACTCGGCCTGGAATGGGACTGACGAAATGGACTGTCCTACAACGATAACACGGATATGGCGAAGGGACGCGAGAGAGAATGGGCGGCTACAGCAAAAGGGATATTTTGGGCGTCTCGGCGGCAGCCTTGGGGCTGAGCGTGGCCGCGCGGGCGCAGGACGGTTCCGATGGGCGGCAGAGCCCCGGCGTGTCTATTCCCACGGGGCGCTACGACGCCAGCATTTCGTCGCTCCAAGCCTATCGGACGCCCGACTGGTTCCGCGATGCAAAGTTCGGCATCTGGTCGCATTGGGGGCCGCAATCCGTGCCGCGCCAGGGGGATTGGTATGCGCGCTTCATGTATGTTCCCGGCCATCCCCATTATGACCATCATGTAAAGGCCTACGGCCATCCGTCAGAATTCGGATACAAGGACGTCATTCCGCTGTGGAAGGCGGAAAAGTTCGATCCCGACCTGTTGATGAGCAAATATGTCGCCGCCGGTGCGAAATATTTCGTGTCGATGGGTGTCCATCACGACAATTTCGACCTTTGGAAATCCTCCAGCCATCGCTGGAATGCCGCAGCCATGGGGCCAAAGCGCGACATCGTAGGGGATTGGCAAAAAGCGGCCCGCGCGCACGGCTTGAAGTTCGGCGTGTCCGAACATCTCGGCGCCAGCTATACCTGGTGGTATCCCAATCATCTCTACGATCAGTTCTGGCCCAAGCTGGGCCTGGCCTATGACGGCGCAGATCCGGAATTCGCCGATCTATATCATGATAATCGGGATGAGCCTTTCCGTAATTCCGGCGAGAGCTGGTACACGAAGAAGGCCGCGTTTCACCGTCTGTGGTTCGATCGTATCCGCGATCTGGTCGATCATTACGACGTCGACCTTCTCTATTCGGACGGGGGCTTGCCCTTTGGTGATGTGGGACGATCGCTCGTCGCGCATCTTTATAATCGCTGCATCGCTCGATCGGGCAAGGCTGACGCTGTCTACACCTGCAAGGATTCAGGATCGGGCGAATATCACCCCGCATTCGTGCAGGATGTGGAGCGTGGCGTTCTCAAGGGGATCAATGCCAGGCCTTGGCAGACGGACACTTCGAACGGCGACTGGTTCTACAGCGACAATTTCGAGTATAAGACCGCGTCGCAAATATTGACCATGATGGCTGATATCGTCAGCAAGAACGGCAATATGCTGCTCAACGTCGTGCAATATCCCGACGGCAGCCTGCCACCTCAATCCGAAACGCTGCTTGCAGACCTTGCCGCATGGATGAAGATCAATGCGCCCGCTATCCACGGGACGCGCCCGTGGACGATATTCGGTGAAGGTCCGACCGAAACGGCGGCCGGCATGTTTCAGGAAAAGAGCGACTATACCGCGAAGGACATCCGCTTCACGACGAAGGGCGACGCGCTTTTTGCCATTACGTTGGGGGAACCGTCGGGTCAGATCGCCATCGTATCGCTGGCCAGCGGCAACCCGAACGAGCCGCGCGCCGTGCGTCGCGTGCGTCTGCTGGGACACCGCGGCGACCTGATATTCCGACAAGGGGATCAGGCGCTGATGGTCGACCTGCCGTCGCAATTGCCGACGCGGCATGCCTCCGTTCTTGAAATCCACTTTGCCTGATCACGTTCGCGATCCTCTTCAATCCCGTCAACGGACTGGAAAATGATGTCACTTTACTCGCTCCGCTCGGGCCGCCTCGCCCGGTTCGCCCTCGCTATCGGTCTTGCGGCTGGCCTTCCCGCTATTGTCGCGCCGACCCAAGCCATGGCGCAAAGTGCCGCCGGTCATCCCGACTGGCCGGGCAAGGGCGATATCTTTGTTGGCGCCTGCTATCAGCCGGTCGATCGGTCGCCCGAGCAGATCAGGCAGGACATAGCGATCATGAAAGCCGCCGGCTTCAACATGGTTCGTATGGGCGATCTGTCGTGGGATTCCTTTGAACCCGAAGAGGGGCGCTTCACGTTCGAATGGTTCGACGATGTCATAGCGCAGATGCACGCGGCAGGGATCAAAGTGGTCGTCGACATCCCCGGCCAGCCTGCACCGATCTGGATGCACAAGACCTATCCGGGCGTGAATCTGGTCAATCAGGATGGCGCGAAGCTCAACGCTGCGAGCCGCTATTGGGACAATATCAGCGATCCCGACTATCGCCGCCTGGCCAAGCGCCTGGCAGAAAAGATGATGCAGCGCTACGCCCATAACCCCGCCGTTATCGCGCTGGGCTATGACAATGAAATCGGCAACGGGCATATGTCCTATTCCGAAGCCGACCGCCTCCGCTTCGTTGAATGGCTGAAGCAGCGTTACGGATCGATCGAGGCGTTGAACAAGGCCTGGGCTACGCAACGCTGGTCGCGCCGGATCAACAATTGGGATCAGGTCGATCTGCCCTATAATAAGGGACCGGGGCCGAACGAACGCTATCTGGATTTGCATCGCTACTGGTCCGACGACACTGTCGGGGCGCTCAGAGATCTGGAGTCCGTGCGGAAGCGATATGCACCCAACCTGCCGGTCGCCTCCAATTTCTGGCCGACGGCCTGGACCAAGGGTTTCGACTATTTGCGATCATGGGAAGGCATCTCCACCTATGGCGCGCAGGGCTTCTATCCGGGCGATCCCATGGGCGCTTCTTTCGAAGTGATGATGAACCGGGCAGGGCATGACACGCCGGTCTGGTTCAACGAATTCACGGCGGGCGGCGGGGGCTATTATGGTACGCCGGGGCGCTCGCGCATGTGGGCCTATTTCGGACTGTTGAACTATTCGCAGACTTTCCTCGCCTGGACATTCAATTCCCACATCGGCGGTGAAGAGCAGGCCTTGTTCGGCCTGGTCGATCATGATGGACGCGCATCCTGGAAGGTGGACGAATTCGGCCGCATCGCGAGTGAGTTCAAAACGCTCAAGTCCATGGGCTTCCCGCGCTACCGCGAGCCTGAGGTGGCCGTGCATTTCTCGTTCGATACGATGTGGCTGACCAGCCCGCCGCCAGGCCCCAACACGATGCAGGAATATTTCAAAGGCAACTATACCGATCAGGTGAAAGAGGGCTTCAAGCCCCTCTATCAGGACAATGTCGATGCAGCGGTGATCGATGTCGGCCATGATGCGATCGACAAATATAAGCTTGTGATCCTGTCCAGCGCCTATCTGATGGACAAGCCGATGCGCGCCGCCATTCGCAACTATGTGTCAAAGGGCGGAACCGTCATCATGACGGGCTATTCCGACAAGGTCGATGTGACGGGCAAATGGTACGAAACGCCCTTGCCGGGCGATTTGACCGATGTGTTCGGCCTGCGGACGAACGAGTTTTATCGATCAGGGACGCCTCTGGTCGTGGATTTCGGCGGCCAGAAGCTGACGGGAACGGACGATTATTACGAGGTGCTTGAACCCAGCACTGCCAAGACGCTCGCGACGTTCGACAACACGCCCAGGAAGAGCCCGGCCATCACGACGAACAGGTTCGGAAAGGGCCAGGCAATCTACATCGCCACAGCGCCGCAGTCAGCTTTGATGGGGCCGCTGATCCGGTCGCTCTATGAGCAGCTTGGGATCCAGCGCGGTCCGGTAACGCCGGAAGGTGTCACTGCGCGTGAAGTCGATGGGCGTACGCTTTACGTCAACACCACCGAAGCGCCTGTGACAGTGCGTTTCGCCGGAACCAGGCGCGGTTTCCTCACCCGGAAAAGCTACACCGGCAGTATCGAGCTGTCCGGCTATGGCGTCGAACTGTTGCAATAACGAATTGGAAAATTGACAGTCGGCGCTTCCCACATCATTGCTCCTGAAACCAGTTTTTGGCCGAGGAGATGTGATGCGAAGTGGCCCGAAGGCGAGCTATGCCGCGCCGGCTGTCGAAAAAGCCTTTGAAATTATTTCTTTGCTGGCCGAAAGGCCAGGTGGCGTCTTGATCAGCGAAATGGCCGTTCTGATGAACAGATCGGTCGGCGAGATTTTTCGGATCGTCATCGTGCTTGAAAAGCTGGGCTATCTTCGCAAATCGCCCAAGGATGACAGATATTCGGTAGCCTACAAGCTGCTGGAATTGGCCTTTCGTGCGACTCCGGCGCAGGATCTGGTTGCCGCCGCGACCCCAACGATGCGCAAGCTCGTCATTGAAACCGGCCAGTCCTGCCATCTGGTCGTCATCAATGAAGGGGCGGGCCTGGTCATCGCGCGCGAGCAGAACCCTGGAACACGGGGATTCTCCTTACGGCTGGGCGCGGAGGTCAATTTGATGACCAGTTGCTCGGGCGCCGTGCTCCTCACTTATCTGCCGCAGGATTTGCGGGAGAATGTCATTAACCAGGCGCGGCAGTCGGGGAGCGGCCAGTCGCAGCTGGAGGATCTGGAAAAGAAGTTCGGCACCATAAGGAAACGCGGCTATGAGCAGCGCAAAAGTTTCATTACGCGCGGTGTCACTGATCTCAGCTTTCCGATATTCGGCTTCGATGGAAAGATTGCGGCGGCGCTCACCATCCCCTTTCTCGAACTGATCGACGGTTCGCAAAAATTGGACATAGCGTCCTGCAAACCCATATTGAGTGCGGCGGCAAGCGAGATTACCGAGTTGCTGGGAGGTTCACGGCAGCAGGATCAGTACCACTGAGGCCTCACAGGCACAGCAGAATGTGATCGCAGCCCCTTTCTCCCACAGCCATATATAACCTCATTCCCACTCTAATATTTTCTCTACAATAAGCGATTGATTTTATTGCAGAAAATCTTTTCTTTGGCCGTCAGCGCCGAGGCACAGGCCGTCAAAAACCGATCCTTTTGATTTTGCGGGATTTTTTGGCAATTTTAGCGCAGAAAAAATTCTGTGAACTATCGGTATCTATCGACCGTTTCGCGGTGAGGCGTAGACCTCAGACCTCGAATCTTTTGCTCCCGATAAAGTACCGTCAAAATCGGCGAAATCAATACACCCACCTCGATCCTATATCGCTGCGATGATCCCTGAAGGCCCGACCAACTCCTTGCTAGCAGGGATCGGCCGCAAGATCTGCGAACGCGTCTTTCCGCAGTAGCGTATCTAGCTGACGGCGTGCGCCGCCGACAAAACTGTCGTCCGTGAAGCCTGTTAACCCGTCAGAAATGGACATCCGTGTGCTGCGGACATCCGTCCTTACCCCTCGTTCCGTCTGTCTCAGAGTCTTACGAGAACCTTCGCTTCGTCAATGCCCTCTCGCACTCGCCTTTCCACTTCGCGCGATCGCTGGCGCGATCGTGCCGCCATGCCGAATACATCCGCCTTGCGCACCAATACGCGGCGATCGTTTCGCACGCTTACATCCTGCCGCTTCAGATCGATGGTGACCGACGTATTGGTTTCGGGAAAAGGAGTCCGCTTGCCAGACAAGGCGAACAGCGTCACCCTGCGCCTCAGCGGATCTAGACGAACGATGTGTTCCTGGTCGATCTCGCCCGAAAGATACGTGGCGCAACCTATGTAGCATCGGAGTATGCCGTCGAGTTCGAGAACGCGTCCGTTGTCGATGATGAGACGGCCGTCTTCGTCAATCGCTCCAAGCCCGCTTTCGGCTGCCCGGAGTGCCGCGTTGACCGTGCGGCTCTGGTCAGCAAGACCGTGGAGATACTCCAGTGCCTGCTCAGCGAACTGCTGCTGACTGCCGAAGTGGTGGCGGATATCGCGAACCATTGACGGACCGAGCCGGGCGGCTGAACGTGATCGGTTAAGGATGTTCAGCGCCTGGTGGACCAACAAATCCTCGCGACACTGTGCTTCCGCCTGAGCAAGAAGGTCATCGCTGATCCCGCCACCTCTGGTAGTATCAAGTGCGCGTGCAAACGACACTCGTTCCCTTACGAGAAGATCATGGAGCTCCGACGGCACCTCGTCGGGGTGGGGCATTCGTCCGCGTTGGGTGGCGAACGCTGCCATCGCATCGATGACGGGAGCAATCCGTTCCTCAAGATTCGGCCGAGTCGGCTTTGATCTGACTGGTCGGTTGCTGCGGTATGCGCTCGTCGAGGCCCTGCGTCCGCGTCGGCGCTCCAGGAGGAAATCTTGCTCCTCCTCGGGTGAACGGAATAGCGCGAAGATCCCAGGTGCTAGCGCGACTGGTTCAACGTCGACGACTTGGCTCAGCAGCGCCTTGAGTTCAGTCTGTTGGAAGTATTTCTGGAATGTCCCTCTAGCCGTAAGGTATCCGTCGCCAAAGGGTTTCAATCCATCCACAGGAACCGCCCCGACCACCATCACCGAGACGATGAGCACGCGCCGCGCGAGACTCCACGCCGCAGCGAGCGCATCCATCCTTTCGAACGGATTCTCGATTACGTTCAGGACGAAACCAATGTTGACGACGTCTGCCTCGCGCCGCTCCTGGTCTGCCGCGAAGTGCGGATCCCATCCATTGGCATCGACCCCAGCGGCAATGAGTGCGCGCAAATCGTCGCCGTGACCGCATCCATAATCGAAGACGGTGACGCCCGCATGGACCAGTCTATGCCTCACGGCCAAGGACATTGGTTGGGAAAGGGTATGGCGGACCATCGCCGTGCGATGACGCTGGACGTCTACACTCATGAAGCCCTGACTTCGTCGCCTACCACCAGCAGACCTGCGGCTGCGAGTCGCTCGGTCCAGGGTCTCTGCCGTCCGATCAGGTGGCTGTTTTTGAAGAGGCCCATTTCCACCAACCGCTTCGTCGTCTCTGCCCATCTCGCCCCCCTCGGGTCCCGATTGCTCACGAGCTGTTCCTTGCGGTGAAGAATTAGGGGGTTGTCGGATCGACTGAAGTCTGAGCTCTTGATTTCGCCAGTTGAGAGGTTCAGCCTTGTCGAACTGATAAGCCGTGGGAACGCCGCGCTATCGAAGTCCTCGTATTCGAGCAAGCCGACGACATCGCCCTGAAGCCGTGCGACGTTCCAGCCCACGGTTCCCGACATAGCTGTCGCCTTCTCGACCAGTGCGCGCGCCTCTGGAGCTAGTTCCGTGATCGCCGTACGATGTACATAGAGCGCCCCGCGGACGAGTTTCCCGGCAGACATCTATTCTCCCGCTTCCTGTCTCACCTCCAGCCACGACTGGATCACCGCGTCGGCCAGTTCCTCCACCTCATCATCCCCGATGAACGGAACCTGCAGATAAATCTTGTCATCGGTGTCCAGCTTAGCGATCAGGTGTCCCTTCCCAAGCAGACGGTCTGCTCCCACTTCCCCGAGAGCGATTCGGGAACTGCCTTCGTCGCCAAGGCGCAGGATCAGCTTGTTGCCCAGGTTTGTTCTCAACTGCATCGTCATCACCTGGTTGTCGGCCCGCTGGTAGACCATGAATAGGTGGAAGCCTGCCGCGCGCGACTTGGTGGCGATCTTATTGATCAGGCCATCGACGACTTTCTTGAACTCGTCATCCTGCATCCAGTTGGCAACCTCATCAAAGAAGATGACGATGCGAGGCATCCTCCGTCCAAGCGGCATTTTCCGATTATATTGATCAACGTTGCGGCAGTTCTCGCGGCTGATCTCGTCATATCGCCGATCCATATCTGCGACCAAGCGCTCGAGGAGTGCCAGGGCCTCGTCCTGCTCATCTATGATCCCGCCCCTCAAATGCGGAAGGCGTCGCGCCCAAGCATAGTCTACTCCGCGCTTAGGGTCGATCAGATGCATTTCCAGTTCATCAGGACTGTTGAGGGCGCAGAGGTCGAGTATGAGGTTAGTGACAAGGATACCTTTGCCGCTCCCGGTCGTCCCCGAGACAAGACTGTGGGGCGCGGCCCGTTCCTGCGAGAGATAGCCGCTGGCAAGGGGCAGGTAGCACAAGCTTCCGTCGTCTTCCTTCTCGCCCAGAAGCGGCGAGGTCTGCTGCCCTTCGACCGGGTCAGATGCGCGCTTCAGCCAAGCATCGGCAAGATGCAGGATAGCACGCGCGGGTCGGCGAAGTCCGATCGCGATCTGGCCGGGCATAGGGGATATCCGCACGATATCGAGGCCGTAGCGGGTCAACAGGTCGGTTCGTTTTCTCTCCAGCCAAGCCACGGTCAGGGTGCGTCCACCCACATAGACGAGGCCAGTGTTCGGCGTGAGCCGCTGCCCCAGTACCGGAGCGTCCATGCCCTCGCCCTGCAGTGCGGCACGGAGTGCGTCGATCTGCGCCGCTAGCCAGGAATTGCCCTCAGCTTCATCGCCTGCGTTTCTGAGGCGATGAAGCACGGAGTTAACCTGCTGACTCCAGGGACCGTTGGGCTCCATTGGGTTGTCGTCAACGGCGTCTTCCGCCAGCAGCGTAGCTCTGTCATCAGACACTGGCCCGTTCGGCTGGAGATCACGTGGTGGAGGCGTGTCATCCCGGGGACTGTCAACGTCCCTGCCACCACTGCGTTGCGGTGCTTCGGGCTGTTTTCCTTCTATCGCCTCGTCGAAGGACGTCGACTGAGGCCAACCGGAGGGCACGTGGACTATCCCGAGTTGCGCGTCATCAGCCAGGCCCCGCAGAGCCTTGGCGGTGTCAGCGCGTGAGAACACCCACTGCGCGAGACGTCGCCGTTCGGCGATAACCTTGGCCTCGTCAGGTAGATGAGGCATCTTCTCGAAGACCGTGTCGAGTTCATGGCTGAATACTATCGAGTGCCCGTCGACAGATATGGGAAAGGAGCCGTCTCGCAGCCCTTCGAGCCACCGATCCTGGGTGATTCCCCCGACCTGATCGAACGGGTCCATGTGCTCGAGAACCATGTCCGCGAGGCGATGCCGCCAGATCGCGGGGTCGAGATTGGCAGATCCCCCTAGCAGGCGTTGGTTGAACGCCGTCCAGGTGGACTCAAGCTGCCCTGCGGAACGCTTACGCTGATCGGAGATACCGTCCTGTCCGACATATTTCGCCTCGGCAACCACAATACGGATTTCCGGTCCGTTCGCACCGACTGCGAAGTCAATGGCGAGGATGTCTGCCATTTCACCGGTCAAATCGAGCCAATCGCGATAGTCGTCGAGGAAGAACCATGCGGTGCGGTTCTCGCGATCAACCTTGAGCAGGCGGTCCAGCTCGCGTTGCGACAGGACGAGGCCAAGGAGTTCGTGCGCGTAGTTCGTCCATTGTGCACCGCGCATGACAACGCCGCCAGAGAGCTGAGCCGCGCGGGTGAACAGCTGATGGCGCAAAGCCGAAAGGTCGTCGGCACCGATGCCTTGGAGCAAAATGCCAACGTCCGCATCGATGCAGTCGCCGAGGTCGCCCTCGGTTATCTCAGTCGAGACGATCACGTTGTGCGTCGATCCCGGCACGCTAAAGTATCGGATGATGCGACGTTGGTCGGTGGCGATCAACCGCCGATCCGCGACGCGATCGAACGTCATGACCCAGTTTCCGAGGCGGTGCGCCTTGCCGAGGATCTGACTGACTTCGCCTGCCTTAAATTCGACTTCCTGAACGGGGAGCCAAGGTTCGGGATTCGTCGCTACGTCCCGCATCATGATCGTGCGGAGCGCGTCGACGTAGATACGGCCTGCCAATGGCTGCCGCGGGGCCGTCAAATAGAGCGCAGATGTGGTGTTGCCTTTCCGGAACGGGCGACGCTTCGACCGAGCGGTAGGGACGAACGTGGCAAAGTCTTCGCTGGACCCGTCATCAAACCCCTTAGTCCATCGCACATTGCTGCTGCGAGCGATCACGTCCTGTAAAAGGACAACATCGTTGGCCTTCTGGGTTTCCTGAGCCAGAGTTTCCGGGCTGAAGATACCTACGCGCAGACGTGATAGGAAGTTGCGGGCGGCCTCGCTGGCAAGGCTCGTATCGATCTCGTGGCTTATGCGGCGGTTCTGCCTTTCGTAAACCTGCCGAAGCCGGATTGGATCGTCGTCGGTGACCACCAGTTCGCACCTGATTTCGCTGTCGTCCTCGACGCGACGTGACAAGCCATTCGCCATTGCCAGTGGGAGATTCTCCGAATCCGCATTGAGAATGACGACCGAGAAGTTGGCGCGCTCATGCGGCCGCAGCTTCAGATACTCATTCGCGACACGGTCGAAGGCCTTGATGGCCGCGTCCGTGGGCTCGTTAGTGACGCCGTGTTGGGATCGGCCGGACAGTGGTTCGAGGAGGCTGTAATCCATCACAGCCTGAGTCTCAGCTACGAGTTGTGCGTCGAGGCCAGGAAGCACGGCGACATCGCCGTAATACGTCCCGCCGAGGGTGGCAATGCGGTCCTCGACAAAGTCCTCAACCCCACTGCGCTGCTCTTGATTGCTAGTGACAACGTCAGTGATTGCACTCGCCAATTGGCGTGCTTTCGCCCCGATCTCGGCGAGCCGCAGCGGGTGCCAAGGGGTCAGTATCGCGGAGGGAGTGTCCCCGTCGATCAAGATGAGACCGATGCGCGCCAGAGGGGCGAGTAGATCTCGGATGCACAGTTCCTGGGGGGCTATCGTCATGACACTGCGAAGCAGGTCGCCGTAGACCTCGGCTTGGATCAGAAGCTCCTCGGCGCCTACTCCGCTGCCACGAAGGAGTGCTTCGATCGCTGCGCCATAGGAGGTAGTGAAGGCGTCGTAAGCGGAACCGAGTTCCTGTCCTTCGGCTGCTGTGATCACACCGCTATCGATGATGGCGGCTAGCGACTGCGGCCAAGTGATGTCGATCCGGTTCTCGTCACGCCCGGGATTGGCGAGCAGGCCCTCGCTTTGTTGGAACGCATCCAACACCGTGCTGCGCTGTGCGAGATCCACCACGCTCGGTGCGGCATTCCGACTCGCTCGATTATGATGGATGCGACCTGAGATGAGGAAGGTTGGCTGTATCGAATCCTGCTTGCGAATTTGGCGCAGATCTATCGAAAGCGACAGGCCGAGCGCTTCTGGCTTCGGCTTCCACGTCATCTGCGCCCGATTGGCGTGGGGCTTGCTCGACCGGCTTTTCCTAAGGGCTTCTAGTTCCTCGGGGGTTACCAGATACGCCTCGAATTCGAATTCCGTTGCGGCCTTGCCACCGCTCGTATTTTCCTCCTTGACGCTCTGCTCCCATTCGCCTTCCCAACAGCGACCGAAGTCGAGGACGGTGTGAGGTGCGAGGAGTTCCGGCAAACCGCGGTAACGGTCCCGGAGATATCGCAGAATGCGCGTATTCTTTTCCGAGGCCCAGAAATCCATCTTTTCGGCGTTCCGGAGCCTAACGAAGAGCACACGTTCCCCACCATCTCCCTCGTATTCGTCCGTTTGCGGAAATGCCCTGTGAGCCAGGCGCAGAAGGCCTTCCCCGAAATCTTGGACGTCAATCGGTGCGCGGAACACCATTCGTTCCCAGCGCTTATAGAGCTTGGGGTCCGTCTGGATTCGCGCCCGGTGCTTGGTAAAAAAATCGTCGACCTGTTCGGATGGCTTGAGGTTATCCTTCGCGAGGTCGGCGAGTAGTTCGTCCTCCGCGGGAGTCAGGGTGTCCGGATACTGCCGCTCGAAGAAAGACTTCGTCTCGCTGCCGAACGGCTGCTTCGGCTTCCGCTTCGCCTCGCTAAAAAATGGTTCGATACAATCCCATCCGAGTTCGGCGACAGCTTGCTGACTGGACGTCCATTGACCGTCATGCACACCACGGTCGGCGACCAGGTCGCTCAGCATGTCGTGCACATCATCGGTGAGTGCGCCATCGGACTTCATGTCGGCAAGGCGCTGGCGAAGTTCGCCCCGGTTGAGAGGATCGCCGTCCTTAGTTCGCAGATAGATCGCGGGCTGGGCTTCTTCGACGATCTTGCGGAAGAAGCGGGAAGCTGTGTCTACGGACTCGGTGATCTTCAGCCGAGGATCTCCACTATCCCTTGGCAAACGTAGCGCAGGGAGCGCCGCGCGGACCGCGTTTTCAGGCGCCATTCCCTTGTCGATCAGATTGTAGACAAAGCTCGAGGCGAATTCGCCGACGGTTTCCGCGTCATGGGCGACATGCGCCTCCAGCATACCCCCGAGGACGTTCGTGAATTTGTCACGAATGTCGTCCGAGCTCCGCTTGAGCGCCTGCGCCGACCAGACAGAAGGCTTTTGCAACAGCCAGGCCTCGTCGATCTTGGAGTTGTGTGCGAGCGTCGGCTCCGTCGCCTTCACCATGTCGGGTGGCACGGTGCATACGGTCAACTTGACGCCTGGGGTGGCGTGGTTCCGGTGCCACGGGGCCGTCTGGTCCGCAATTATCGCAGGAGACACGTCGCCGACGACCAGTCGGGGATGTATGAACACCTCGACGCCTCCGCCGTTCGCGACGGCATCCTTTGCAACCGCTTTTGCGATGGCGCTGGTGACGTCGGCGCGGAGGCCGATGATGCAATAGAAGGCTCGGCCGTTCGATGTGTCACGAATTTCGGCGAGCCGGTGCGCCGCGACCTGGCCGATGAGTTCAAGCGTCGACAAGCTGCGGTGCTCCGTTGTTTGCGGTTTGGGTGCCGTGGAAGGGGTTGATCACGAACGCGCAATCGTCCGACTTCCTGTCGAGGAATCCCAGCACGCGCAGGCGATCTTCCAGTCTGCGTTCGTTCTCCTTCAAGTCCGCAAGCGGTGCGGGCAGTGCACTCGACTTGACGTTGAAGGCGGCGCGGACCTCCTCAGGTCCGATGACGATCCTGTATCTCGTCATCAGTCGATTCAGGAAGTCACCGAACTCCATCGGCATGGTCACGTTCGCCAGCACCAATGCTTCGAGAAATGCGTCGCTCGGCGCGTACCAGGTTCCCGAGCTGCGTTGTGCGCGCAGCATTCCGATATGCTTGGCGTGGTTCGAGAAGGTCGAAGTGATCGAATGGCCCTTGCTGTTCTGTGCCTGCGTCCGCAATTCGGTCAGCTGCTCCTCTGGATCTGGCGTCCGGTCGGGATTCGGCGACCAGCTCGGTTTCCAGAGGAAACGCGCTGCGATGAGATCCATCGCCTCCTTTCCTCCAGCCGCGCTGTCCAGAACCGCCCGCCATTCATCCGATGAGGCGAATGCGTCGATGAACGCTCCGATGGCCTCGACTGGCATGGAGCGGTGGCGCTTGAATTGGTTGGCGGAAAGCTTGCGGATCGGGTTGTTGCCGGGCGCTCCGAGCACGTCGAGGAAGAACGGGGGAATCGCGACATCATCGCCGATGATGTCTTGGGCGCGTTCCAGGATGTAGAGGATCTGCATCAGGCCGCTGACGCGCTCCAAGGGGTCGAGCAGGTTCTCGACTGGGATGTTCTGGAGCGTCAGAAGCGACAGCCAGTCCACGGCGAGGCGGTCGTAGACGGACGAATTCGGCATCGGAAGATAACCGATATGCGCGTCGCTCACCGAGGCGGTATTCGCTCCGCCAAGCCGTCGAGCGAGACGGTTCCAGGGGCTGCTCGCGTCGAGCAGACGCTCCTGCACGAGTTTGCCTAGCTCTTCCCGCGACGCCGATCGGTTCAGCATCAGATAAAGCATCTCTCCGGTGCGGCGCATGAACTTGCGGTCGAGCGAATTCTTGTCGTTAACGTCGGCGAACAACATGTCGGGGCCGAGCGGAAGGATGTGGCGCGACGTCCATCGTTTTGCCGACTGTGCCTCGATCTCGGCGGTTCGCAGCAGTTCGACCGATCTCGCCATCTCGCCGAATGTGTCGAATTCGTTTTGAAGGAAACCAAGCTCGAGACCAGCGTAATCGCGGCTCAGCGTATCAAGCCATGCCTGCCAACGAGCTTTGTCGTCGACGGATTGTCCGTTGGCTATCCGAATGACCTCACGGTCGCGGAAGAGCATGTGCCGCAAGCCGTTGTTGAGCCGAAGCCGATAGGTGATGACTTCATGTTCGCCCGAATCGGCCGGTGAAACCGCAGTGAACACGGCTTCACCCTCCGACTTGCGATGAAAGCATATCTGAAGCGCCTCGACGACGGTGAGCCAAGGGGACTGATCATCGTGGAAGAGCAGCCCCCAGATAGCGTATTCGCACCAGAGCTTCACGCTGGAGAGGTTCTGCGTCTCCGGCACGCGGACGGCACCCGCCGTTAACTGCAGATGCTGGTTTCGGCTTTTCGTCATCAGATTTCGATCCTGCTGGCTTGGACCTCACCTTGGGCGCCTAGCGATAGCATTCGCACCACCTCCGGCCCTGGCTCGTCATCCGAATGCATCGACCGTATGGCCGCAATCGCGACTAGTGCGTAATGCCGGATTTCCTGATGACATTGGCGTGAGAAGCTCGCTGGAAGACTCCCGTTAGCCACGCGCATCAGATATTCAAAGAGAAGAGGGCGCAGATCCAACTGCGGCATCTTCGACTGCCCCCACATCTTGGGGACTGCAACCCCCAATGCAGGTCGGCGGGTCACCGAATCCTTCGACAGTTTTACGGAAAGATTGGTGGAGGATGTCCGATCGACCGCGTCGACTGTGGCTACGCGCCCTGACGGATCGTCAGTCTTGCCGATGGTTCCGGACAGCCACAGATGATTGTCGTCCGTCGCCATCATGCCCGTGAGCGCCCGGTTGAGACCACGCACCAGTTGGCGAGTAAAAGGGTCCGTGACGTCTCGGCTAGCGCTGCCGTTCAGAGCATTGAGCAGTCGCAGGTATTCTCCACCATGATGGAAGATGGTTAGTCGCCAGGGCGTCGCTGCCTCAACGTCTGGGTGGTCGGGCAGCAGGAAGAACGCTCGTCGGCGTTGCGCCTCAAGCCCGCGTCGAAAGTTCTTGATCGCGCTGTCGCCTCCGCCTCCGCCGAGATAGTCGCGCCTGAGCGGATCAAACAGCCTCGTTCCATAAGTCGGCTCCTGGTCGAAAAGCTCGTCATACAGCGTCTTGGGTTCACGTTGGACGAGCATTGCGTCGATCAAATTGTTAGTCTCGAAGCCGATACCTAGCACCTCGAAGATGCCAAAAACGCGGTTCGCACGCCGACGGTCATCCCGAAGGTTACGCCCCATCGCGTTGTTATAGGGGTTCGTGCTGCCGTAGTCATTGGACGCCGCCCGCCGCTTTGCGGTGGCACAGTCGAGCAGCGGACGATCCGCGTTCTTCGAATCCCCGAGAATAATGTTCACGACGAGAGTGAGCAGCTGCCGGATAGGCACGTGCTGATCGTTCGCTGCCGCCAGACGAAGCGATTCTCGAAGGCGGCTACGGAACAAGGACGGCATGCTGTCGCTCGGCATCAGCAGCGACCGGTTGAGCCGGATCGGGCAAGGATTCTCCCCCGTCGTTCCCGCGCAGCCAGTGCATGCGCCATCCCAGTCGGGATGGTCGAGCACCGCATCGAATATCGCATCGACGGTCTCGCTGCTCCAGGTCCTGCTGAGGTTCATTAGCCGTAGCGACAGAGTGTCGTCTGCCTCGCGCTCGCTTCGGAGCATCTCGGTCAGGCATTCGTGGAGGTTTTGGTAACCTGTCGCCTCAGGGCCACCAACGTGCACCGCGTCCCGGAAGTATTTCAGTAGCTGGCCGTCATTGGCGGCGACCAGATAGAGAGCGTCGGTGTTCTCTCCAAGAAGGGCCCCTGCGAAGCTCTGTAGTTCGGCGAGCTTCTCGCTATCGGAGATTTCACTGAGATCACGGATGACGCGCAGCTCGCGTCCATCGGAGCGCGCGATCTTGAGGACGCCCTCCAGCCCGGGCCAACTGCTCAATGCGTCGGGATAGTGGTCCTGCAGATAGCGTCGGATGTGAAAGGTCTTGCCGTCGCCGGCGGTTCCGGTGAGGATCACGTTTCGACCGACACCGGACAACTCGGATTCGATGTCATTGAGACGGGGTGCTTCCGTGCTGATGCTAGCAATGCCATAATCTCGCTCCGCCTGCCGGACATTTTCGTCGCAAAGACTGTCCGAGGCTGCCACAGGCCCGTAGGTGGCGAGGAAGTCGATCAGCCTATTGCGGTCCTGAGCCCCCGTCACAGGTGGCACACTGCGCAGCCGTCCTCTGACTTCGCTGATACCGCTCTCCGGGGCATGCGCTCGACGTCATCCAATGATCGGCCGTCCACCCAGGTATATTTCCGCCCCCGCTTCATCGTCTCGTATGCCTTCGACTTTTCGTAGAGTTCGGGATGCTTCTCCTTGAGCCCCTGCCACTCGCCGATCTGCTGATAGAAGCAGAAGTAGCAGCCCGAACGGCTGCGCCACTCATAGTATTCCGGGAGGCCCAGGCCCGCGCTGTCGAGGATGCGGCCGACCTCGGCGAGGTCAATACCGTCGTCGCGATAGGGATAGACAGGTGTGATGTTCGGGCGTTCGGAGATCACGACGGGTTTCGCTCCCGCGGTGCCGCTGCCCAAATAACCAGAGCGGTTTTCGTCCGCCCTGATGCCTATGTAAGAATAGGCCCTGTCCGTTCCGACGAACTTTTCGAATGGCGCAATCTTCATGATGCGTGTGCACCACCGCGCGCGCGGGCTAGGGAGGAATCCTGCAAAATGCTCGTAGAGTGCGATGTCGAAAGCGGTTCGACCCGGCTTTTCGGCGACGTCAAACAGGTCGAGGGCCGAAACCCGATTGATCTCGATTCCGAGCACGTTTTCAAGACGGTCGAGATAGTCGTAGGTTTCGGGCAGTTCAACGCCAGTGTCCGAGAACACGTATTCGAACCGAATCTCGGGGTTGCGCTGACGCAGATAGACAGCGAGCGCAGATGAGTCCTTCCCGCCGGACACCGGAACGATGTGCCGAGCCTGATCATCGGCCAATGCGTCGTCGATGTGAGCAACAGTTGCAGTCATGCTCGCCCCCCGTTTTTTCTGATACCTGGTCCGGAATGTGCAGGTAGATCATCCATTTGTGCAAGCAGATTGGTGAGATCTGAAAGCCGCGCCTCGATGATCGGCCTCAATTCGTTCTGCGGATTTGACGTGTCGATGGCGGCAGTCTCGATCCGCTCCCGCGCTTCGCGGAGCGCGGCGCGGAACTGCGGCGCCGTGCGATCATCCCACTTGTCCAGCCCACACTGCAGCAGGATCGAACTCAAGGCGGTCGCGAACGATTTCGGCGAGAAGCGCTCGTTCGCCGTCTCGACAGCCTTGCGCAAGACGGCCTTGTCGCTGATGCGAAGATCTGCGCGCTGTTCCATCGCGCGACTATCAAAGCAGGCGGCCCAATTCTTCACCGCTGACAAAAGGTCATCGCCGCCACCTTCGATGCGAAAGGCTTCGGCCAGAACAGACATGGCTTCGGTGGCATACTGTTCCGATAGTCCGTCGATGCATTTACGCGCACGTTCGACCTTCGGGATGATCGTCATGTCGCCCTTCGCGGCGCCAAACGCTGCAGGGATATGGTGGAAGATCATTTCGACCGGATCTCCACCGGCATCGATCGCCCGCAGAAGTGCCTTGGCGGGCGCGTCCAGCTTCTGCGTCCGCCGCGAGCCCTCCGGCACGCCCGCCCGCCATTGGCCGATGGCGTCGTACGCCGCCCGGATAAGTTCGTCCTCGGCGCCGGGCTGTTCGTGGGTAAAGGCGTAGGACAGCTCACGCAGATAGTTGATAACCTTCAGGTCGGTCGCTTCGACTCTAATCGCGACGGCGTCCGAGTTCATGACGAGTTGGTCGAACTGGAAGCCCAGCACGTCGGGAAGGTAGATACCATCGATGTAGAGCGCGACGGCGCGCGCGAAGGCGCGGTAGCCTGCCGCGATGATGAGCGGCATCACCGCGCGCGGCACGCCGTAGTTAGGCGCAGCAAGCCGCTTTACCAGGGCGGATAGGGGCTTGCCACGAGAGTCTGTCGGCTCGCGAAGGAACACGGCGATCTCGGTCCACACTGCGGATAGGCCCTCGTCGCTGATTTCTTCCAGATGCGCGAAGCCCCAACCGATGCCGTCGAACCGGTGCAATCCGGTGCGCTCAAGGACAGTGCGGTAGATAGACGCCTCAGCTCCCTTGTCGTCGGCCGCGTAGCCGAGTCCTTCCCGCTCGGCATGCTCGAGAATTGCGCCGACCACGCGAACACGAGCGGTCTGCATCGTTCGTGAAGCGACGTCGCGCATAAGCTGTTCGTTGGCGATGCGTGGGGTCAGACGATACCAGCGGTCTAGCAGCGACGAAGCTGCGATCGAACCGGGGCGGTCCCCGGACACGTCGAGCTGTTTGCCCTCGGACCACCAGATTGCCGCCGAAGCCCTCGGATCGAGCAGCGAGCGCAGGAGGGTGGCGAGGTGCTCGAAGGCGACCGACTGCAGTTCGTCCAACTCGGTCGTGACCATCGGGTCGCTGGCAATGAACTCCCGGTCCTCCCGCAGTGCCTCTAGGGCCATGATCTCGACCGCAGCGCTTTCGACGTCGACGGGAAGCACGGGAATTACAAGGATGCGCCCGACTTTGATATCATCACCCGCGGCCACGGTTGCCGCCTCAATGTCGGACACGCTGCGGGCGAGTACGTATTCGATGTGGCAACCATCACCCGATCGCTGCGAGGTTGTGATCGCCCCTGGCTCGACATATGCGCCGTCGAAGAAGCGGTTGACCCCGTGACGCGCGTTGTGTCCGGGCGCGCGCAGGCTGGGCGCTGGGAAGCGATCGTCGAGGAACTGCTTCAGGTCGAACCCGTAGGCCTGCTTTTCCCGCTCCTCCCGCACCCTGATGGCGACGTCAATATCCGCTCCGTGCCAAACCGCGACGTCGTCGTTGTTGCGACGCCAGAGGAGCAGCTTTGCGTCTATGAGTGCGGATACGGCGCAGGTAACGGCGGCCGGCTTAACTCCCGGTCGCAAGACGGCCAACTCTAGGACGTCGCGCGGAAGGCGACGCCGCTCACCGCTGGTGCCGAGCTGGAGCAGACAGGCCGCGGCGAGAGCTTCACGCTGGAGCTCGTCTGATGCGCGTGAACGCGCGCTCTCGGTTTCAACCCAGCGCCGGTATGCGCCACCGATGCCAACGTCGCCGCGCAGCGCATCGGAGAATGCAGTGTAGATTTGCTCGACGCCCACTGTCGACGACAGGTCCGTCTCGCGAAGAAAGCTGAACAGACTGCGCTCGTGCTGTCCAACCCGTGCAGCGAGGATAGGTAGGATCTGCAGAGCTCCTGCCGTCAATGGCCGCGCGTCGCTTATTGTCTCGGCGATCACCGCCTCGTCCGACATTCCGTCGAACCACCGCGCTTCCCGAGCTCGATCGATGGTCTCGGCCGTTACCTTGCCTTTGGGCTGGCTGGGACGCAGATCGGCGACCACCTGTCCGATCAGCCGGTATATTTCTTGGCTATCCTCGATCATGCGAACGACGGCGAAACGACCCTCGACTTTACGCCACTCACTGCGGGTCGTCTCGTTGAGCCTGGAAGCATAGGACAGCAGGTTCTGGTGGAGCAGCAAGGTCAGGCTCATTGTCGGCCCGCTCGCGCGGGCCACACGCTCGGCGAGCCGCTGCAGCGTATCGAGCTCGTCCGGTCGGCCGCTACCAACGATTCCTTCGAGATGCCGACCGAACTCGTCCCAGATGATCGCCACGTGGTCCCATCCGCCGCTTCGCATGGCTTTTCCGAAGCCGTCCACGGTCTGCGGCTTGGATGCCATCCCGAGTCCCTCGGCTATAGCCGCGAGTGGATCCGTGACATGACCCGATAGAGTGATGACGAGACCGCGGCGCTCCGCTTCGAGCCGCTCGGCCAGTATGCCGTGCAGGCTTATGTCCAGTTCCTCGAACGCGCGAAGCAATCCGCTAACGACGGCGCTGTCTGAGGTCTCGTTACGCACGGCGAGTGCGGCGACGCCGGCAGCTAGGCTCTTTCCACTCCCGTAAGGGGCGATGACCATGGTCGCAGCGCCTTGTGTCAAGACTGCGGATAGGACAGCCGTTGCGCGTTGTGTAGGTCGATAGTGTGCGAACCGCTCGGGCTGACTGAGATCCTCGACAAGGCTCATCGACCGGAAGAAGTCGTCGCGGATCATGCCGCAGTCCTCGTCGCCCGGCTCTTGACGCGCGCGTAGAGCTCGGCGAGCCATGCGTCGGGATCGCGCGGGGAGACGACTAGATGCCGTTCGCCTGCGGACGTCTCGACCCCGACTCTGCCGGACCATCGTTCCCCTCCGATTTTTCCAACCATCTCCTCGATAGCATCAAAACCCATGCACAATATGCGGCCCGGGCCGCCCCGAACCGAAGCGAGCTCGCGCAGCGACAAGGCCGATTTGTCTAAGTCTCCGCTGAGGATAGAGGCGCTCGCCAAAAATGCCTCAACCGGAACGGCGTGGGGATTGCGCGTACGTTCAAAACGATTGACAGCGTCGTGGCGAATGATGAGGCCAAGCTCGCGTAGCGGGCAGGCGCCAACGTCGGCAGGATCGACCACATCCACGCCGGGGCGGGCGGCATACGAGCCGACGAGACACGCGATCTCGCGCTGCGCCGCACCGGGGGTAGCGGGGCGAATGGCGTGGCTGCGTGTGAACTGCAGGAATGCGTCGGTGCACGCTACGCGGTCGAAGATCCGGTCCGTGTGGTCGTTGAAAAACCACGACCACACGGTACCTTCCCGGCGTGCGAGGGCAAGATGCAGGAACCACCACGTTCCGGGCAGCTCGAAATACGGGTCATGTTCCAGGATCAATGCATTAAGGGGGCTGGGTTCGATGGCGCTCCGCCTTCCTTCCCGGGGGGCACCAATCCCAGTCATGTCGAGCCAGTAGCCAAGCGAGTCTACCATCTTAGACCCAAGGCCCAGATCGTCGGCGGTCACAGCGTTCGCTACGAAAGACCCTTCGTCCCTCAAGCGTGATGCTCCCTTGGGCAGCCAGCCATATCTCACCGGGAAGGTGGCGTGGCCACCATATTGGAAGCGGATCAGATTGCTCATTCGAACATACTCATCGTGCGGGTGAGACGTGCTATTGTGGCGACCACGGTGTCGATCTCCTCAATGGTGTTGAGGGGCGACACGGCGAAGCGGATTGTGGAGAACGCCTCCGCTTCGGTCATTCCCATCGCTAGCAGGACATGTGAAGGGGTCGGCCTCATACTCGAGCAGGCGGATCCCTGCGAGACCATGATGCCCTCGGCATCGAGTTGCGCGACCATAGCCATACCGTCAATGCCGGTGAATGTAACGCTGCTCGTATTCGGCAGGCGCTCGGCCTTCGCGCCGTTCACCCTAGCGTTCGGGACCCGTTCGACTAGCTGCTGCTCCAATCGGTCGCGCAGCTTCCGCATGCGATTTACATCCACGAGAAAGGTGGAAGCCCGCGCTGAACACGCTGCGGATAGGCCAGCGATCAATGCGACGGGTTCGGTGCCTGCGCGTCGACCGCGCTGCTGATCTCCACCGTGGACCAGCGGACCAATGCGGTCTTCTCCCATCTTAGTGATTATCGCGCCAATACCCATTGGAGCGTGAAGTTTATGCCCGGATATTGACACAACATCGGGGGCTCCGCGCCCCACCCCGACCGAAATCTTGCCGAAGGCTTGCGCTGCATCTGAATGAAATAGAATGCCCGTACGGCCTTCCAGAAGGTCGGCGATCGCTGCAATGGGCTGCATCACCCCCGTTTCGCTATTCGCCGACTGGATGGATAGAACAACTGGTCTGTCCACACACGCCAAGGTCGTCTCCAGATCGTCGAGACGAATCACTCCATCGGCGTCAACGCCGATCACCGAGACACTGACGCCCTGGCTGGAAAGCGCGCGCGCTGTCGCCAGCACCGATGGATGCTCGACTTCAGTCGTCACCAGCGTGGCACCCATCGTGACGGCCGCATGCAGAACCGTGTTGTTGGCTTCAGTGCATCCAGATGTGAAGGTCACCGTCTCGTCAGACGATCCATTGACCAGCGAGCTTACGGCATCGCAAGCATCAGTGACGATCCCGCGTGCTATCGCACCTCCATGGTGAGTGCTGGACGGGTTCCCCGCCTCCCGCAGCGCCGCGGTCACTGCCTCGATGACTACGCCAGTCGTTGTTGTATTAGCATTCGCGTCAATATTGATCACGCGATTACTGTGATCGACGCAGGAATTATCTTTCGTATTCAATTCAAACATTTCAACCCGCATCGGAAATTTATGACTCAAAACAGTATATGAGACAAATGCCATTAGGCAAAGCAAGCTGTCGCGATCGCCTGAATTTTTCCACATTAGCGCATGTGTCTTTTTTGTTCCATCCATGACGGCGTCCGTTGCAACAAGTATGCTGCTTGATCGCCCAGATGGCCCATAGTTTTCGGCTCGGAGTAAATAACCGGCCCGCGACGTTCGCGTAGCTGCTTCCTGGGATAGCGACTTCTAACGTCAGCTGTCCCCGGGTCGCTTTTCACAACCTACCGTTCCGGACCGTCCACCGAAGCGTCATTCCGGCGCGAGCGCGGCGCCGATTCAAAAGGAGAAAGCATCGTTAGACGGCGGCGTGTGGCGCACTGGCGGTCACGCCCGATGAAGATGAGCACCACGCTTTACACAATTGCACCACGACAATCGCGCTGGGGGGCTTTATTCGGAAAGCTTCGTGAGCATCGCAGCAAGGTTCGTCCAGCTTCACTCAACGACCAAACCGGCTTGATGGCTCTCGGTTTCGTCTGACGAAGCGGAGAGCACAATTGATGGGGGGCTATATCTTAAAATAACATATATGATGAATAAATATTCTTTATCTGCCAAATATGACTTAAATTCTGTGCGCCGTTTCCATCTCAGCGGTATCGAAAGCGGCCTCATAATCGCGCGCCAGCGCGCCAGAAACGCCAACCTGTCTGAAGGCTTCCCGCCATCCGTCTGAAATGCGCTGCGCCATTGTCCGGATGATATCCCGTGCCTCGGTCTCGGCAATCTCGAAAAATTCACAGGCTTCCAGGGCAAGATTGATCGACCGATCATGAGCCCCGCCCTCGAGGATCGCCGTCTCAAGATGCGGGTTGCGGTCCGGTGCCGGATTCACGTCGAATACCGGCGACAAGCGCCACTGACCCGCCCCCACATAGAGGAAGCCGTGGTTCTTGAGATGATCATCCTTGTTGGACACGAGGATCGTGAAGATCAGACGCCGATAGAGTTCACGGAAATCGTCGGAAGGATCGGGTGAATAAGCCCGCATGAAATCGACGATCTCCGTATAGGAGCCCAGCTCCACCCCCGTCTTGCCGAGTGCGGTGCGCGCGGAGATGTAGGGAATCCGTGCGGCCCCACGCCGGTCGAACCGCTGGATCAGCGCGACCGGGAACGGCGTGTCGGCCAGTTCCAACCGTGTCTCGGGCGTGCGGATACCGCAGGCTGCCGCCAGGCGGAGGGTCGCGACCTCGACGCGCTCGATCGGCTGTTGATCGTGGACCGAGGTGAACTTCGCCAGCCACAGCGCATCGCCGTCCCTGACATTGGCTTTGGGACGAGCGCCGCCGGAGCCGCCGGCGCCGGCGAGCGCCTGCATATCCTCGGGCGACATTTCCTTGCCTTGCTCATAGGCGCGCGCGATCGCCGTGATGGTTTCGAGATCGACCAGACGCGGGATGGCGTCCGCTGCCTTGCCGCGAATGACCTCGCCCTTTTCATCCAGAAAGCGCAATGCACCTTGCCGGCAGGCATCGTCGGAAAGCGTCAGATACTCGAATTCGTTGAGACCATTGCCGTAGGCGCGTTCGAGCAGCCTTCGTCCCCAACTGTCCGGAGCCGCATCGGCGAAAACGCCCGCCAAAGCGTCGCGCATGTTGCCGGGCTGCCCCGAGGTGTGAAATGGGCCGGCCTCGAGAGGGAAATCGGGCTGTATGGCGAAGGCACGCGGATTCTCGATCCATTCGGCGCCATAGGCGAAGGTCGAGAATTGACGCGACCCGGCATGGGTGAAACGCAACTGGCCCACCGATGTCCGGCCTTCGCCAAGCGCGACATGGGCGACGAAATCGGCCATCAGAAGGAAGCCCCGTCAGGGTCCACAACGTCCTGCCGATCCTGCGTCTCCTCCGTCTGAGCCTTCTGCCTTTTCAGCCTTGCCGCGAAGGAGCGGCCCCTGCGCGGTCCGTGCTCCGCTGCCAGCGCCAGCCCCAGATCGTCCTTGCGGATATCGACCAGGTCAGCGAGCCGCTCCAGAAGGCCCAGCACAACGAGAACGTCGGCAAGCGTTCCGATGGCAACGCCCGGATCACCCCGTTCAAGGCGGGCGATGGAACTTGGCGAGGTTCCCGCACGCACGGCGAGATCCGCCACGGCAATACCACGCCGCAGCCGCGCATTGCGGATATCCTGGCCCAGCCGTTCCAGTGCTGGCTTCGCCTTGGGAGAACCCATCTCAATCATCCATATATGATGCAAAACGCTGATAAACTGATCATATATGACTAATTATCTCCAAGGTCAAGAATTTCAGTCGGTGCCTCCAAGATCACCATCGCCTCGTTTTGGCGATCTGCGACAGGCGGGGCGCGAACTGATGCGCCGATATTCTCGATTTCCTTAGCCATTGGCGGTCAGTGCCTCGAGATAGGGCCGAATGACCGTGGCGACCAATCCTCGCTCGGCCTGGCTGGCAATCTCGCTTGGCGTGGTCTTGCGCTCGCGCAGCGCTTCCTGCAGGCCTTCGATCGCCACCGACAGGCCAATCTTGTTCCGATATCGGAAGCAATCGGCGATCGTCTTTGCGACGCCGAAAACCTTCACGGGCACCCTCTCGACAGGGTGGGTCTCAACCCCCTCCGTCAGGAGACGATCTGTGAAACGCACCAGCCGAATGGGCGTGCCTTCGGGTTTCGGGGACCAGTCCTTCTGACCCACGGCGAGCCAAACTTTCCTTGGCAGCTGATCGGTCAGCCCGTGGAACGCCAGGGCAGAAACGAGGCAAACGACGCCCCTGGGAACCCGTTTGGCCGTCTCTGCGAGACTGTGGTGAACGTCGAGGGGCGCGTCGGAAAGTTGATAAAGTCCGCGCGCGAGTCGATGCACCTCGCCGTCGCGTTCCATGCGGCTCATGGTGGCGGCTGTTACGCCCGCCTCGCGCAGCTCTGCCAGGCGCGAAATTCCGCGCGCGGTCAGCACGCTATGGGCTATCTGGCGTTGAGACATGGATGATGGCACGATACGAAAACTCGGAGCAAAGGAACTCTTATCCGAGGAATTGTATCATTCTGCGTGGATGAAGAAAGGTGCCAGGTAGAAGAGGCTGCCGCTCTACGAAACGCGTTCGCCTCAAACGGACCCCTGAGCCAACAGCGACGACTGCTCACCGGGTCACCTTGTACATCCGCACCGGGAGGGGAAAGCCTTCCCCTGCGTCCGAGCCTTGGTCTCGACCGACCCCTTCTGCGGGGCGGCTGCCCCCAGGGTGTGCGAAAACCGTTCAGCCTGCTCGACACCTATCCCCTTCAATCAAGTGGTTCGCGGTCGAGCGATGAGCGCTCTCTCAGTTCATTTGACCGCCGCGTCGATTTCCGGCTGCATATCCTGCGTCAGTTCGGCCGTGCGGGGCGGCAGTGAGGTGGTGCCGCGAGTGCCGTTCTTCTCGATATCGGCGATCAGGAGCTTCATCTCGGCGATTTCCTTCACCTGGGCTCTGATAATGCCGTCAGCTAGCTCACGCACCCGCGGGTCGCGGATGTCAGCCTTCCGGGCGTTGTTGATCGCAATCGAATGGTGCGGGATCATCGACTTCATAAAATCCACGTCGCCGATCAGCATCTGCTGCCGATTGATCGCCAGCGTGATGACTCCGACCACGATCGCACCGATCAACACTGCAAGCTTTATCGCCTGGCCCTCGTACATCTTCCACATGAAGGCGAGCATGATGACCGCCATCACGCAGCCCATGACGACCGACGAGACGAGCCGGGTCAGGCTGAACGTCGCATGGTCGGCGCTGTAGACGAGCTGGTACATCAGCGGGAACATCACGAGTGTCGAAACGGCGATCATCGCAAAGAAGCGGCTCCATCCCATTTTCATGGTCTCGTGTCCGGACATCTCACGCTCCATAATGCTCTCCTGCTGTTTTTTCTGTCTCTGTGATCCTAGTGACGGTCGTCGTCAGTAGGACGTATGTCAGGCGACGATCATCCAGACGCCCATGGCGACCATCATCAGATTCTCGGTGAGCGATACAAAGCCCAACGGAACGTTTGAATTGCCGCCGACACAGGCGCATTTGAGTTCGCGCTTCTGGACATAGACCGCGTAGAACACCGAGATCGCGCCGATCCCGCCGATCAGCAGCGCAACCGGCACCGACAGCCAGTTGAGCGCATGCGCGGTCATCAGGATGCCGGCGAGAGCCTCGCCGAACGGGTAGAGATAGGCATAGGGCACCCAGCGCTGCGCGAGCAGATCGTAGCCCAGAAACATCGTCGCGAATCCGTCCACGTCGCGCAGCTTTTGGAGCGCGAGCAGGCACATAGTGATCGAGATGAAGAGCTCAGCGCTCATCACGCTGAGCAGAGCGTTTCCCATCAGCCAACTGACGGCGAGCGCCAGCGCCGCGCCCATAACGAAGATCGCGATGACCGGCTTGTAGGTCGTCGCGTCGGGGTCATTGACCGTCTTACCCAGGAAGCGGCGCAAGTCGTCATAGCCGCCCACACGCTCGCCGGCGATAAAGGTCTGCGGTGTCGTTTTGACACCGTGCTGCTGCTTGAACGTGTCGGTTTGCTCGCGTGTTTTCAGCCAGCGATCATCGACCTCGTAGCCTTCGCTTTTTAGCAAATGCACGGTCTTGAGGCCCCAAGGGCAGATATGCTTGTCCATCACCATTCGGTAGACGGTCGCTTCCTTCGCGGCGACCGGATCGGCGGTGGGCTTGTTGCTCATGTCGTTCATCGCTTCACCTTTCCGAACAGATCGACCAACTCGGCGAACTTCTTGCGCTGGGCCAAAGGATCGCCCGAGGCGATCGCTTCGTTGACACAGGAGGCGGCATGGTCAGCTAGCACTTGGTCCTCGACCTTGGCGAGCGCAGCCTTCACAGCCTGAATCTGATGCAGGATGTCGATGCAGTAGCGATCTTGCTCGAGCATCTGCGCGACCCCGCGCACCTGCCCTTCGATCCTGCGCAGGCGATTCAGAACCGCTGTCCTATTCTTTTCCGTCGGCACATCTTATAAATACCCTATCGGGGTATTTGTTCCCTCCAGAGCGGGAATGCACGTACTGACTCGTCTCGGGTATTGTTGACTGAGGTTGGTCTACACAACCGGCTCTAGAGTGACCAATTCTGTATGCCGGCGCCCATCGGACGGGAGGCGAGAATGGGGTTTATTGAAGGCGTGGATCGCAGACAGGAAGCTCTCCTGCCACCCTGCATTGACGACTATATTGCGCGCGAAGCGTTGGTGCGGGTGGTCGATGCCTTTGTCGCCGGTCTCGACTTGGCCGACCTTGGATTCGATCGCGCAGTCAGCGCTGTTACAGGCAGACCTGGCTATCACCCCGCCGACATGCTCCGCCTTTATATCTGGGGTTACCTCAATCAAGTGCGCTCTTCCCGCTTGCTCGAGCGCGCTTGTCACCGTGATCTTGAAGCGCTTTGGCTGATGCGGCGGCTCACGCCGGACTATCGAACAATCGCGGCGTTCCGGCATGACAATCCCGAAGCGATCGTCGCCGCGAGTGCCGCGTTTGTGCATTTCTGCCGGGATCACGGGCTGATCGGCGGTCAAATGGTCGCTCTCGACGGCACGAAGATGCGCGCCGTGGCCAGTCCGAAAAATATTGCGGGAGCCGAGCGGTTGGCGCGGGACCTCGCGCATACCGAACGCGAAATCAGCTATTACCTGGAGCGACTGGACACGATCGACGATCAGGTCGAACAGGGGTTCAGCGACAAGCCCGCTCACCGCGAAGCGTTCAGGGGTGCGGTCGTAGCGTTACAGCGACGTCGAGAGCGTTTGGCCAAGCGTCAGATCGAACTGGAAAAGCGAGAAGAGAAGGTGCTCGTTTTCGGTGAGCCGGACGCCAAGCCGATGGGCTATGGACGGGCTCCGAAGGTGCCTTCCTACAATCTTCAGAGCGTCGTAGATGTCGAGAGCGGCCTGATCGTCCATCACGACGTCTTCAATGACGCGAATGACAGCCATCTTCTCTACCCGATGTCGACGGGTGCTCGGCGCGTACTCGATACCGACGAACTCCATGTCTTGACCGATGGAGGCTATTCCAACGCCGAGGAAGTGGCCCGATGCGAGCGTGACGCCGTCACGGTGTCAGCACCGATCAAGCGCGGTGCGCTGAACAGTGAACACTTCCGGCCCACCGAGTTTGTCTATGACGAAGTCACGGACACCATCTGCTGCCCCGCAGGCGAAACATTGCGGCCGTCGGGAAAGCACACCCGCAACAGGGCAATCCGATACAGGACGTCCGCATGCAAGGTGTGCGCTATAAAATCGCAATGCACTCCAGGTGCCCAGCGCACGATCCATCGCCTGTTCGATCAGGCGGCGCTCGATCGGATGGAAGCCCGCATATATGCCGATCCAGATTTGATGAAAATCAGGCGCTGCACTGTCGAACATCCGTTTGGCACGATCAAACGAATGTCAGGGGGCGGGCGATTCCTGACACGGGGTTTGAGGGCGGTGAAAGCGGAAGCGGCCCTGTCGATCTTGGCGTTCAACGTCCTCCATGCCGTGAATGCCTTCGGACACCGGAAAATGGTCAGCACCGCCTGATCCGCTCGGCACTTTGGGCCGTATCTTCGGAGGGCCGTCGCGAGTTTTTGCACAGCCTGCCCCGCAACGCCCCGCTGAGAGTGAGAGAGTGGACTTGTTTCCCGTGACGGGTTGAAGGTTGGAGAAGAGGTCTCCGACGCCCGTCATGGAGTTTGGTCCCATGAACATGCAAGTTCTCGATGCGCGCCGTGACACCAGCGGCGGTTACAAGGTCGATGTCAGCCGCGGCGAACGGATCGGCCGCGTCTCGTCTGAGTGGTTCTCGCGTCCGGCCGACGAACGCTACCTCTCCTTGTCCGAGTTGGCCCACACGGTCCGCGACCGCACCGAACGCAGCCGGACGCGGGTGGTGGAGAGCGCGCTCATCCACGTCGAGGCGAACCGCAACGACCCGGAACGGCTAGCGCTGATCCTGCCGGGCACCGACATGGCCACCGCGCCAACACACTGGTCCTTTGGACAGCTCGCCAGCCTGGTCGGAGCGCCCGCCGCCTATTTGCGCCAGCTCCCAGCCACACTTGCTGGCATCAACCTGCAATACGGCCTGACCTCCAATCGGGCCGAGCAGGTCAAGACGCTCGAAACCGACACCGGCCGCGTCGAACTGCGCGCCGTCACAGGCCCGGATTATGGCCGGATCTACGATCACGAACTGGTTGAGGCGGTGCAGCGCATTGCCGGCAACGGCACGGGCGACACCCGCTGGAAGGTGCCGGGCGTGCTCGACTGGTCGACCGGGATCTACAATCCGCGCGTCGACATCACCAGGGATACGACCACGCTCTATGCCTCCGACCGCGACGTCTTCCTGTTCCTGGTCGACGACCTGAATCCGATTGAGGCCGGCCGACTGCCGGACGGATCGCCCGACCTCTATTTCCGCGGCTTCTATTGCTGGAATTCCGAAGTAGGTGCCAAGACGCTCGGCATAGCGAGCTTCTATCTGCGCGCGGTCTGCCAGAATCGCAATTTGTGGGGCGTGGAGGATTTCGAGGAAATCACCATCCGCCATTCCAAATACGCCGCCAATCGCTTCGCGCACGAGGCGGCCCCGGCGCTGCTGAACTTCGCGAACTCCTCGCCCCTGCCATTCGTCAACGGCATCAAGGCGGCGCGCGAGCGGATCGTCGCCAGAACAGACGAGGACCGCACCGACTTCCTGCGTCGGCGGGGCTTCTCCAAGGCCGAGACTGGCAAGATCATCGACAGGGTGCTGGCCGAGGAAGGCCGTCCGCCGGAGTCCATCTTCGATTTCGTGCAGGGCATCACCGCCGTCGCGCGCGACAAGCCCCATCAGGACGCCCGCCTCGACATGGAGGGCAAGGCCAAGAAGCTGCTTGATCGAGCCGCCTGATTTCCGCGAAACCGGGGATGCGGTTTTCCGTGTCTCCGGCTTTGCGCTTCCGTGCCTTTCTGGCTTGCCGCTTCGTGGCGCTGCCCCCTTTAGAGGAAGAGGGCGGCGCTTCGCTCCGTGACGGGTTGGAGGTTGAGAGAGAGTCTCTCGGCCGCCCGTCGCGGAGTAATCCCCGATGGCTACTGCTGTTCAGAAGATCATCCTGTCGTCCTCGCGCGACATCCCCTTCAACAAGCTGGTGCTCAGCCAGTCCAACGTCCGGCGGATGAAGGCCGGAGTCTCGATCGAGGACCTGGCGGCCTCGATCGCCCGGCGCGGCCTGATCCAGAGCCTCAGCGTCTTCCCCGTCGTTGACGCCGAAGGCAACGAGACCGGCATGTTCGAGGTGCCCGCCGGCGGCCGCCGCTTCCGCGCACTCGAACTGCTGGTGAAGCAGAAGCGTCTCGCCAAGATCGCGTCCGTCCCCTGCGTGGTCCGCGATCGCGACGGCGTCATCCTTCCCGAGGAAGTGTCGCTCGCCGAGAACATCGAGCGCGCGCCGCTCCATCCGCTCGATCAGTTTCGCGCCTTCCACGACATGCTGACCAAGGGCATGACCGAGGAAGAGATCGCCGCGGCGTTCTTCGTGCCCGTCAACGTGGTCAAGCAGCGGCTGCGCCTCGCGACCGTCTCACCGGTCCTCCACGACGTCTATGCCGACGACGGCATGACGCTTGAGCAGCTCATGGCCTTCACGGTCTCCGAAGACCACGAGCGTCAGACCCAGGTCTGGGACGCGATCAAGGACGCCTGGTCGAAGGAGCCCTATCAGATCCGGCGCATGCTGACCGAGACCACGGTGCGCGCCTCCGACAAGCGTGCCGTCTTCCTCGGCATCGAAGCCTATGAGGCGGCTGGCGGCATCGTCATGCGCGACCTGTTCCAGTCCGACGATGGCGGCTGGCTGCAGGACGTCGGGCTTCTCGATCGCCTCGTCGCCGAGAAGCTGAAGGCCGAGGCCGAGGCGATCGCCGCCGAAGGTTGGAAGTGGATCGAGGTGGCGGTCAGCTTCCCCTACGATGCCGTGCGCGGCCTTCACGAGGTCTCCGGTACGCCGATCGATCTATCGGCGGAGGAACAGGCGACCATCGAGGCGCTCACCGCCGAGCAGGCCAGGCTCGAAGCGGAATATCAGGACGCCGACGAACTGCCCGACGAGGTCGACGAGCGTATGGGCGAGATCGAGACGGCTCTGGCGACGTTCGACGATCGCCCGGAGCACTTCGACCCGACCGACATCGCCATCGCCGGCGTCTTCGTCAGCATCGACGCCGACGGATCGCTTTCGGTCGACCGCGGCTTCGTCCGGCCCGAGGATGTGCCTCAGGTCCGGACCGATGGTGAGGAAGGATCGGAGAAGGAGATCGAATCCGATGGCACCGCGAGCCCGTCGGTGCAGCGCGCCGTCATCACCATCGGCGGCCAGCCTGTCGAACCGGAGGACGATGAGGACGACAGCATCAAGCCGTTGCCCGAACGCCTCGTGATCGAGCTGACCGCCTACCGCACCCTCGCGTTGCGCAACGCGGTGGCGGAAAACCCGCACATCGCCATGACGGCGCTTCTCCACAAGCTGGTCTCGGACAACTTCATGACCCGCATGTACACGGGCGCCATGGAAGCGGGGGTGAAACACATCTTCTTCCCGGTTCAGGACGAGACGCTGAAAGACAGCCCCTCCGCGCGGGCTGTGCAGGAGCGTCACGACGCCTGGGCCGCCGACATCCCGAAGGACGACGACGCCCTCTGGGACTGGCTCGCCGCGCTTGACGATGCCAGCCGCATGGCTTTGCTGGCGCATTGCGTCAGCTATGGGGTCAACGCCCTCTATGAGCGGCCGAACCCGCACAGCGCGGGCGGCGTGTCGCAGCATACGCTCGATATGAGGCTCGCGCAGGCCGACCGGCTGACGCGGGCGACCGGGCTCGACTTGGTCGAAGCTGGGTGGCGCCCGACCTTCGGCAACTACCTCAACCGTGTCACCAAGCCGCGCATCCTCGAAGCCGTCCGCGAGGGCGCCGGCGAACGGGCGGCCCAACTCATCGACCATCTGAAGAAGGGAGACATGGCCAAGGAAGCCGAGCGTCTCCTCGCCGACAGCGGCTGGCTGCCTGAGCCGCTTCGGATTGCCGACGTCGACGGCGATCCGGCATCGGAAGTGGACGGCGGCGGAGAAGCCGACGGGGCCGAACTACCTGACTTCCTCAACGCCGACGATGACTTGGAATCGCCGGCCGATGGCGAAGATGACGAGCGTCACCTCATCGCTGCCGAATGAGCGGCTCGCGGGGCCGCTTCGGCCGCTCCGCAACTTTCAATCCCATCCACTCAGAGCCCGGCACAGCGCCGGGCTCTTTTCGTTTCAGGAGCCTGATATGGCCGAATATCTCACCCGCTTCTCCTGCCTGCTCGACGTCGGCTCGGTCGCCAATGTCGCGCAGGCGTTCGACATCTACACCGCGCTGATGGCCGAGAACGGTCGCGAGGACCCGCCCGCCGAGCCGTTCCTGCTCTCCCTGACGCCCGAACACGGCGCGACACGCCTCTGGCTTCGCGACCCCGGGACCGCCGATCCGCAATTGCTGGTCACCTTCGTCACCCGCTGCGCGGAGACATTCGCGCTCACCGGCACCTGGGGCTTTCAGTGGGCCGGCGTCGCCTCGGAACCTGTCGTCGACGGTTGCTCCGGCGGCGCCCATCTGCTCGATCTCTCCACCGGCCGCACGATCGAGTGGATCAGCACCGGCCGGTGGCTAGCTGAGGGAGGTGTGCGATGATTCCCGACCATGCGCGCGCCCGGCCTCACGGTCGGGCGCTTTTTTATGTCAGCGGACGAGAGGGAGAGGACGGCCGGGACGGGTCGAGTCCGGGCGGTCGAGAGAGAGCGCCGCCGGGCTTGTCCCTTCCGCTCTCCCGAGGTTCCTCCCATGAACATTCTGTCTCCCGTGGCCCTTCCGGCCGCGCCCGGCACCCGTGCGTCCCCGATCCTCGCGGTGGCGCAACAGCTTCTCGATTATCTCGAACGCGGCCAGCGCATCGACGCCGCGATCCTCCGTGCAGCCATGGAAGCAGCCTTCGGCGCATCCGACACCAGTGGCGCCTGGGACTGGAAGGCCGCCTATGAGGCCTGCGAGGTCGCGACAGTCCTCTTCCTGCGCAAATACGGAAAAGCACTTTTCCGCAAAGCCGCATCTCCGGCTGCACGTTTCTCCGCTCTTTCAAAGATCGCCGGGCTCCTGCCGACGCATACGCGGCGCTCGGAAGAATCGCAGGCGCTTCAGCAGTTCTCAACGCCGACGCCACTCGGCCTTGCCGCCGTGGCGGCCGCCTCCATTGCTGCTGGCGATATCGTGCTGGAGCCATCGGCTGGCACCGGCCTGCTCGCCGTCCTGGCCGAGATTTCAGGCGGAACGCTCCTCCTCAACGAGCTGGCCGAGACCCGTGCCGATCTTCTCGCAGCGCTGTTTCCGGCCGTTGCCGTCACCCGCTTCGACGCGGCCCAGATCGACGATCATCTCGCGCCGGACGCCACCCCCTCAGTCGTACTGATGAACCCGCCATTCTCAGTCATGGCAAACGTCTCCGGCCGCGTGGCCGACGCCGCCTATCGCCATGTCGCTTCTGCACTGGCCCGGCTCGCCGATGGCGGGCGGCTGGTGGCGATCACTGGCGCCAACTTCAGCCCCGACCATCCGGCTTGGGCTGCGGCCTTCGTCCGGCTTCAGGAGCGTGGCCGCGTCGTCTTCACCGCGGCCGTGGACGGCTCGGTCTATGCCAAGCACGGCACGACCATCGACACGCGGCTGACGGTCATCGACAAGTTGCCGGCCGACGATCGTTCGGCATTTCCCCCTTCGCCAGGCATCGCACCCGATGTCGACACGCTGCTCGGCTGGATCGCGACACAGGTTCCGCCGCGTCCGACTGCAACCCTGCCGCCAGTGAAAACCTCGGCGTCCGCCGCGTCGCCCCGCACCATTCGCGGATACCGCGCCCGTACCACTGCCGCGCCCGCCACGCCCGCGTCCATCGAGCCGGAAGGCGTCGAACTCCCCTATGAGACCGTGGAGTGGACGCCTGCCGAAAACGACCGGATCACCGACGCGATCTATGAAGAATACGGATTGCAGGCGATCCGTATTCCCGGTGCTCAGGCCCACCCGACCAAGCTGGTGCAATCCGTGGCGATGGCCTCGGTCGCGCCGCCCAGGCCGAGCTACCGGCCCCGGCTGCCCGCCAACATCGTTACCGAAGGGCTTCTCTCGGACGCCCAGCTCGAAACCATCATCTACGCCGGCGAGGCGCACTCCGACTTCCTCGCGGGGTCGTGGACGCTCGATGAGACCTTCGACGTCGTCTCGGCCGCACCCGAAGATGCGCCGAACGCCGTGCGGTTCCGCCGGGGCTTCATGCTTGGCGACGGCACCGGTGCGGGCAAGGGTCGCCAGTCGGCCGGCATCATCCTCGACAACTGGATGCGGGGGCGCCGCAAGGCGGTGTGGATCTCCAAATCCGACAAACTGCTGGAGGATGCGCAACGCGACTGGTCGGCGCTCGGAATGGAGCGGCTGCTGGTCACGCCGCTGTCGCGTTTCCCGCAGGGCAAGGACATCACGCTCTCGGAAGCCGTCCTATTCACCACCTATGCCACGCTACGGTCCGACGACCGCGGCGAGAAGCTTTCGCGCGTCAAGCAGATCGTCGAATGGTTGGGCTCCGACTTCGATGGAGTGATCATCTTCGACGAGAGCCACGCCATGCAGAATGCCGCCGGCGGCAAGGGCGAACGCGGCGACGTCGCCGCCTCGCAACAGGGCCGCGCGGGCCTGCGCCTCCAGCACGCGCTGCCGAATGCGCGCGTCGTCTATGTCTCGGCGACCGGCGCGACCACCGTCCACAATCTCGCCTACGCCCAGCGCCTCGGTCTCTGGGGCGGCGAGGACTTCCCGTTCTCCACCCGCGCCGAATTCGTCGAAGCGATCGAGGACGGCGGCGTGGCCGCGATGGAAGTGCTGGCCCGCGACCTGCGCTCACTCGGCCTCTACACGGCGCGGTCGCTTTCCTATGACGGCGTCGAATACGAACTGGTCGAGCACCAGCTAACTCCTGAGCAGACCGGCATTTACGATGTCTATGCCGGAGCCTTCGCCGTCATCCATAACAATCTCGACGCCGCAATGCAGGCCGCCAACATCACCGGCGGCCCTGATGGCAGTGGGGGCACGTTGAACCGCCAGGCCAAATCCGCGGCCCGCTCAGCCTTCGAATCCGCCAAGCAGCGCTTTTTCGGCCATCTGCTGACGTCGATGAAGACGCCGACGCTTATCCGCTCGATCGAGCAGGACCTGGCGGACGGCCATGCCGCCGTGATCCAGATCGTCTCGACCGGCGAGGCATTGATGGAACGCCGGCTCGCGGAGATCCCGACGGAAGAATGGAACGACGTCCGGGTGGACATCACCCCGCGCGAGTACGTTCTGGATTATCTCGCCCATTCCTTCCCGGTGCAGCTCTATGAGCCCTTCACCGACAGCGAGGGCAACCTGTCGTCGCGACCGGTGTTTCGCGACGGCCAGCCGGTCGAGAGCCGCGACGCCGTTGCCCGTCGTGACCGTTTGATCGAGAGGCTCGCTTCGCTGCCGCCGGTCCCCGGCGCGCTCGATCAGATCGTCCAGCGTTTCGGCACCGACATCGTGGCGGAGGTGACGGGACGGTCGCGCCGCATCGTCCGCAAGACCAGCCCCGGTGGCGTTGACCGTCTCACTGTTGAGAACCGCGCCGGATTGGCCAATCTCGCCGAGACCCAAGCGTTCATGGAAGATCAGAAACGCATCCTGATCTTCTCCGACGCCGGCGGCACCGGGCGCAGCTACCACGCCGACCTGTCGGCGCGGAACCAGCGGCTGCGCGTCCACTATCTGCTGGAGCCGGGCTGGAAGGCCGACGCCGCCATACAGGGCCTGGGCCGCACCAACAGGACCAACCAGGCGCAGCCGCCGCTGTTCCGGCCGATCTCGACCGACGTGAAAGCGGAGAAGCGCTTCCTCTCGACCATCGCACGCCGACTCGACACGCTCGGCGCAATCACGCGCGGCCAGCGCCAGACTGGCGGCCAGGGCCTGTTCCGGCCCGAGGATAATCTGGAATCGCACTACGCCCGCGACGCCCTGCGGCAGCTCTACCTGCTGTTGGTGCGCGGCAAGGTCGACGGCTGCTCGCTCCAGATGTTCGAGGACGCCACCGGCCTCTCGCTGATGGATTCCACCGGCATCAAGGACGAACTGCCGCCGATCACCACCTTCCTGAACAGGCTATTGGCACTGACCATCGACCTTCAGGGTGTCCTGTTCACCGCGTTCGAGCGGCTGTTGAACGCCAAGATCGAAGGCGCCATCGCCTCGGGCAGCTATGACGTGGGGCTGGAGACACTGCAGGCCGAGAGCTTCATCGTCACCGACCGCCGAACGATCCACGTCCATCCTGGCACCGGGGCCGAGGCTCGGCTGCTGACCATCACCCAGCGCCAGCGAAACCGTCCCGTGACGCTGGCCGAGGCGCTCGACCATCTCGATGATCCGGGCGCGAAGCTGCTGGTCAACGAGCGTTCGGGCCGCGCCGCCGTGCAGATCCCGACCACCAGCATCATGCTGGACGATGGCGAGATCGAACGGCGCGTGCGGTTGATCCGACCGATGGAGGCGCACAACATCCCCTTCAAGATGATGGATGAGACCCATTGGATCGACGCGGACCGGGCGGGCTTCACCGCGGCATGGAACGCCGAGGTAGCCGAGGTGCCGGAGTATGCCGAAAGCACCATCCATGTCGTCAGCGGCCTATTGCTGCCGATCTGGAAACGCCTCCCGAGCGAGTCGACGCGGGTTTATCGACTCCAGACCGACGACGGCGAGCGCATCGTTGGCCGCCGTGTCTCCGCCGCCTGGGTAGCCGGCGCGCTCGCGACCGGCACCTCGACCCTGACGCCCGACGATGCCTTCATGGCGCTGATGGACGGGAAGACCATCCTCGACCTCACCGAGGGTCTTCAGCTTCGCCGCGTCCGCGTCATGGGCGCCAACCGCATCGAGCTGTCGGGATTCACCGACGCCATGCGCGATCGCCTGCGGGCCTATGGCCTATTCCACGAGATCATCTCGTGGAAGCTGCGAATGTTTGTGCCGACCGATACGACCGGGGCGACCATCCTCGCCAAGGTGCTGGAGCGCTATCCGGTCGAGCGCGTCAGCGAGCGGGAGGCGGCGTGATGGCACGGCAGGACGCCTCCGAACTGGCATACCGTCTCGGCCGGCAGGCCGAGGCGGTATGCCGCCACTATCTCTCTGCCGGTCATCGCGAGGGCCGCTATTGGCTGGTCGGCGATGTGCGCAACACGCCCGGCCGCTCGATGTTCGTGCGGCTGAAAGGCGGCGAAACCGGCAAGGGCGCCGCCGGCAAATGGACCGACGCGGCCACCGGCGAGTATGGAGATCTGCTGGACGTCATCCGCGAGAGCTGCGGCCTAGTCGAATTCAAGGATGTCGCCGATGAGGCGCGCATCTTCCTGTCGATGCCCCATCCCGAACCGGACCGTCCACATGGTGGCGAGCGCACGTCACCAGCGTCGACCGGATCGCCGGAAGCGGCCCGGCGGCTGTTCGCCATGGCGCAGCCGATTTCGGGCACACTCGTAAAGACGTATCTCCGTACACGCGGCATTACGGATTTGCACGGAACCGGAAGCCTGCGCTTCCATCCCCGCTGCTACTACCGGCCTGACGAACATTCCCCGACCGAGACCTGGCCAGCGATGATCGCATCGGTCACCGATCTCGCCGGGCGTCAAACCGGCGCGCATCGCACCTGGCTCGCTGCAGACGGCTCGGGCAAGGCTCCGATCGACACGCCGAGACGGGCGATGGGCGACCTTCTGGGACATTCCGTTCGCTTCGGTGTGGCTGGCGACGTAATGGCGGCGGGCGAAGGCATCGAGACGATATTGTCGCTCAGGATGGCGCTGCCCAACATGCCGATGGCGGCGGCGCTTTCGGCGGCGCATCTCTCGGCCATCCTGTTCCCCGACACGCTGCGCCGGCTCTACATAGCCCGCGACAATGATCCGGCCGGCGACGGTGCGATGGCGACATTGATCGAACGGGCGAACGCGGCCGGGATCGAGGCGGTCGTGGTGTCTCCAAACCTAGGCGACTTCAACGAGGATCTTCGCCTAGCTGGCCTGGACAGCCTCCGGGCAGCGACCCGGGTGCAGATCGCGCCACAGGACGTCGCACGCTTCATGGCGCTGGCGGCATAGGCCGACAGGAGAATGCAGGCTGCGGGTGCGCCGTCGTCGGCATCGCTCGGATGATCTTGAGGTCGGAGAGAACCGCGCCCCGGCCTTCGAGAGGGCGATCGGCCAGCAAACGGCCCGGACCCGCAATGTCTGCGGCGGACTATTTTCCGGCGCGGCCAAGGGCCGCTTTCCATCGCGAAACAAAATAGCCCGCCTTCGTCATCCTCCGCTGTGCTCCGGCCCTCCGCTTCGCTGCGGGTGCAGGTCCGAACCGCCCGCCGGCTTTCGTCGCCATGAAGGCCGCGAGGGTCGCGGTCGAACCGACGGAGCATCCCGATGAGCGAGCACGACGACTTTGAACCGCACCACGCCTCTTCACCCACCGACCATGTCCTGAGCGAACTCCAGCTTTACGGCTACCGTCCCTTCACGGATGAGCCCGATCCACGACCGCTTCCGGAGGGCGACCATGTCGCCGGCGCCATCGCCGATATCTTCGACGCCCTGATCGTCACTCTGGAGGACACCCGCCTCGAGCCCGACCTCGACGATCTCCTCTGGTCGACGGTCAATGTCTTCCACCGAGCCACCGACCGGATCGAGCGCGAGTTGGACAACAATGAGCAGGCGCAGCGTCGCGGTCAGCGCGAACAGGATGGCAGCGAAGTAAAGGCCGTCGAGCTGGAACGCCTGACGGCGGAGGGCCAAACCATGATCGAACGCCGCAACGCCTTCGAGTTAATGCGCGACCAGGCCGCCGAACACTATGAGCGCCACACCGGGTCGAACTGGCGTCCCCGCAGCGGGTCGATGGTCAACCACCGCAATCTCACCTCGGCGATGATCGACAGCCGGGACTTCCTTGCCGCCAAGAAGCGCGCCGACAATCAGGTGCTGCTACCCGCCGGCCCGAAAATCGCCTTCACGGGTGGGCTCGACTTCAACGATCACCACCTGATCTGGGCTAAGCTCGATCAGGTTCACGCCAAACATCCCGACATGGTGCTGCTGCACGGCAAGTCGCCGAAGGGCGCCGAGAAGATCGCCGCCAAATGGGCCGACACCCGCAAAGTGCCACAGGTAGGCTTCGCCCCCGACTGGACGAAACATGCCAAGGCCGCGCCGTTCAAGCGCAACGATCAGATGCTCGACGTCCTGCCGATCGGGGTGATCGTCTTTCCCGGCACCGGCATTCAGGACAATCTCGCCGACAAGGCGAAGAAGCTCGGCATTCCGCTGTTCGATTTCCGTCCGAAGGGAGGCGGCGCGTGAGCGCCGTCACCCCAGGTCGACGCCCCAGAACTTCAGCACCGCGAGCACTTCCTCCTTCGGATAATGGAGGAAGGCCGCATTCGCGAGGTCGGCCTTCAGCTTGCCCTTCCGCTTGGCAATCTCGCGCTCGATCCGTTCCCCGAACGGCGCTGTACCCGGCGGAAGCAGTCCAGGGCGCTCTGGACAAGGCCAGCGCTTCGGATAGCCTTCGGGAATCCAGCCGTTCTTGACCCTCTCATATTGCTCGGCAACCGATGGATGCTCGCAAGCCCAGCCGTAAAGGTGGAAAGCGCACACCCGCAGCATCGCCTTGATTTCAGGCATCGTGTCCGTGAAGCCTTTGAGCGGGGTCGGCAGCCACACCATATTGGCGACGCAGGAGAAGTAGCGCAGATCCTGGACGACGCTGCTTTGCTGAGCGAACGAGGGATCGTCGTATCCCCAGATGTGACACACGGTCCAGTTCTTCGGCTTCGGCGCCGCGACGCCCAGAGCCGCCACGAGTGCATTGAGCGCGGCGACATTGCCCTCGAACTTCTCAGCGGTGATCTTGGTCGCCTTTTTCGTGTTCGTGTACCGGCGCGACCACACAGCGTCATAGAGCGGCCGTCCGCGAGCCGTATGCGGCGCCCATACCGGCAGACGCCGGAAAGTCTCCAGATTCACCCACCGGGCCGTCCGCTCGATCAGTTCGACCACTGCCGGAAGATCATCTCGAAGGGCGTCGTTGCCGTCTGGTATGTGAAATCCGGCTGCCATCGTTTGCTTGCGCCCTCCTGCCTTCCGACGCGGACGACCAGGACACTGCTCGAATCCAACGCAGTGAATTGCTGTGGGGCGATCCTAGCACTCGGTCGAAGCGAGAAACCATCCCCCGCTTCCATTGCGCTAATCGTTGGTCCAGCCGCTGGCCTGACGCCATCAACCCGTAAAGGGTCGGACTACGCAAAGCGTGCCGCCGCTCCAGCTTCGCCTACGCGGTGATTGCGGCCATCGGCCGGACACCTCGGGCGCCTGTCGCGCGGGAGATGGTCTCCCGCCTCCAAGACAGGAGCCGGTCATATGTCCCTCAATCAAGCTCACGCCTTCGCCTTCAGCCTCGCCGCCACCCTCATGGTCTCGATCGTCATCTTCCAGGCCGGGGACGGCACCATGGGCGTCATGCCCGCTGGCGAATATGACGGCGAAGCCGCCGCCATCGTTCACGAGATCGACCCCTTCGCCCGCTAATCGCGGGCAAGGCGACAGGGCCGCAAGCGGAAGTCCCACGGGATTTCCGCTCCCGCCCTGCCTTCTCTTCGGCTATACTATCAATGCGCCGTGGTGGTGGTGGAGGCGCAACCGTCAGACCTTTATCTCACGGAGAACACCACCATGGTCTTCATCGACATCCTCTCCAGCATCGCGGCGATCGGCGCCCTGTGCTGGCTTCTATTTACACTAGCTGTCTTCGCGCTGCCGTTCTTCGCGGGCGTCAGCGCCGCGACTTGGGCCTATAGCACCGGTGCCGGTTGGCTCGGAGCGATCCTCGTCGGCCTCTCCGCCGCCGCAGTGACGCTCGGCCTCGGCCAGTTCCTGCTCGCCTTCATCCGTCCGCTCTGGATACGGCTCGCGAACGCACTCGCCTCGTCGCGCCCGCGGCGCTCGCCGGCTACCACGCGACGCATGGCATCGTGAAACATACCATGCCCTCCGACATCTGGCAGCTCATCTTCTCAGTTATCGGCGCAATCGCCGTTGGCGTCACGGCGCTGATCCGGATGACGGCCATGGGCACGCCCGGGCCAACTGGGCAGACCATCGTGCGAACCTGACATCGGTGCAGGCGGCGGCGGGATGGTCAATTGATGTTTTAGCGGTCGCGCCTTCCTCGTCGCCAAGCTCGCTTGCAATCGCGCTGACCGGATCGACGGTTAACCCAACTGACGCGCCATGCCATCGGTGACGGCGCCGGTGGCAATGCCGTGGCAGCGCGCAGACGGTGCGAGTGCCGGGAGGGGGCGATCTCGTGGGCGACGGGCAGGAATCGGCGCGACGTAGCGTCTGGCGGAGCTGGTTTGACCCGCGGTGTCAGACGTCGCTACGGTCCATCGGTCGGTATGGTCGCCACGTTCTCCTTTGATGCGTCTCTGTCATGCCGACCGCTCCAAAACGGCCTCTTCAATGGCTGATCTGGCCGAAGGTCGGCTGCGCCTCGATCGCCTATGCGGCAACAGCGGCGTCGAAACTTTCTTCCCCTGCCGGCTGCGCCGTCATTCCTCGCGAGGCAAGAAAGCCTCTCCTTTGCTGTCAGGCCCCTGCGGGGTGCGCCGTCAATCGCCTCCGGCCTCTCGATCGCCATCGAGGCCGCAATGGTGCGGGCTCGGAACAGCGTTCAAGGAGAACTACCATGGCGACCATCGGCACCTTCAAGAAGACCGGCAACAACGAGTTCACCGGCGAAATCGTCACCCTCAGCGTCCAGACCAAGAATGTCCGCATCGTCCCCGAGGCTCGCGCCACCGGCGAGAACGCCCCCAGCCACCGCGTGTTCGTCGGCCGCGCCGAGATCGGCGCCGCCTGGTCCAAGACCTCCAACGAAGGGCGCGCCTATCTGGGCCTGAAGCTCGACGACCCCAGCTTCAACGCCCCGATCTACGCTAACCTCTTCGACGACGAGGAAGGCGAGACCCTCTCGCTCATCTGGTCCCGTCCCAACGGGCGCCGGGGCGACTGAGGCCCCGCGCGAGGCCCCGACCGGAAGGCCGGGGCCTCGGCTTTGCTGCGACCGAATCAGTTGCGATGTCGGCGGCCTGACAGAGGGCGAATAAGCACTTCCGACTGGAATACGCTGCCAAGAACGACTATTATAGTCGTAGTTTTGGCGTACGCGTAGGTCCGTGTGGGAGGTGATCATGCATGATCACCGCCCGACAGTTTCGGGCCGCACGCGCGTTGCTGGGTTGGACACAGGAGACGCTCGCTGACAAGGCCCGGGTCTCATTGACCGCGCTCAAACGCCTCGAATCCACCAGTGGCCTCGAGGTTTTTGAGAGCACGCGCGATGAGGTGAGACGGGCTTTCGAACGCGCCGGCATTGTCTTCTTGAACTCAGATCAGGGCAAGGGAGTGCTGCTCGTTGATGCGAAGAAGGAAACCTGACGTTCCACAAGTCGCGGCGTTGCAAATTCGTCTCGCGTCAAGGTCATGCGTTATCATTCCGATCAAATCACGGTTAACAATATCCTCCAGTTTGGATACATCTCGCGATCGGGGGATGTTGTGACCAAAGACGATTTTCTCGACCAGCCGCCGGCTGGGGCGGCATTGACCGCCTATGACGAGGCGCATCTGAAGCTGTACGTCCGGCTGCTGGATGCCGACGCTGAAAAAGCCGACTGGCGCGAAGTCGTCGAAGTCCTCTTCGGCCTTGATGCCAAGGCCGAACCGGAACGCGCTCAGCGCATCTACACCAGTCATCTCGACCGCGCGAAATTGATGACGAAGAGCGGTTTTTGCGAGTTGCTCCAGGGCCGCCTGCACTGAAGTGATGCGTAAACCGCATCACGTTGCGGCCACTTCGTTCTTCCCGCGCTCCGTTCAACCCGGAATCGTATCCTCTGCATAACTCGCGTTGTAGACCTTGCGCGGAGACGGTGGAGATGTCCGAAGATGAAAGTTGGCGGTCTGAAGCCGCCTATGACTATATCGACAAGTTGACCCCCGGCGATCTTGCCTGGGAGTTCCTGCGTCGCAATCCCGATTACAGACGATCATATCGAGAGTTGGTTGCCGTCGGGCGACTGACCGAAGACGTCGCCCGACAGTTTGCCGAGCAATGGGGGTTGCGATTTCGTCGCCGACCCTCGCAACTCGGCACTCATCCAGCCGATCTTTTGGACCCCGCAAACCGATCCGGCGACACTCCCTTTCGCCAGCGGACCGAGCCCGGCGGGAGAAATCCGCCTCCGCGCTGAGAATCTGCGCACCCACGCCATCCTTGAGCATGATCCTGGTTTGATCCGGCTCGCACTGCGTGGCGAGCCCCACGATGTTGCCCTGGTCGACGTCGATGATGCCCGCCCCCTCGGCGCATTCGTCATGTTCGACGAATTGACGCCTGACCGGCTGACTGCGGTTGAACGCCTGTGGCATGCAATGTTCGGCAAGCGCGTGCCGCCGGATCCACGCATGACGCTACAGAGACGTCAGCGCGCCCGCCAGATGCTGCGCGCTGTCGACGCGCGCGAGAGCGGCGCCATCTACCGCACCGTCGCCGAGCATCTCTTCCCCCAGCACAAGATTGACGCAGCTTCCTGGGTCGGCGACCCGATCCGGGAGATCACCATCCGTCTCGCCCGCGACGGCATGAAGCTGGTTCGCGGCGGCTATCGGACATTGCTGCGCCGCCCACGCCGGGATCGCTGATACCCGCTCGCGTGTCGATTTTAGCATCTTACTTCGACATCGTCCGGGGCACCGTCTTCGCGCCACCGTGGTCGCAACCCGCCGCTTATTCGAAGCGGCCGCCCGCGAGACCACGGAGGTGCGATCATGGCCGAAAGAGCCGCCAATTTACCGCCACGCTACCTGAGAACGCAGGAGGCGGCGCGCTTCCTCGGCCTTTCCGAACGCACTCTTGAAAAACACCGGACCTACGGGACCGGTCCGATCTACCGCAAGCTCGGCGGCCGCGTCGTCTATTCCGTCGACGACCTTCAGGCCTGGGCGGATCGCGGTCTCGTCACCTCCACCTCCGATCCGCGCGGCGGCACCGTGCTGCCGGCCAAACGCCAGATCGCTTCGCCCGCCACCGCCGGCGGCCGCTTCCCACGCTGAGGCGGCCGGCCATGCTGTCCCGCCACACCCATCACGATGACCGCGCGCAGCTCGATCTGTTCCGGGCGCTGCCCGGCGATCTCGCGCCCCGCGACGCGCAGGACCTTATGGCCTATCCGTTCTTCTCGCTCGCCAAGTCGAAGCGCCTGGCGCCGATCGACTTTAAAGCGGGCTCGGTGAAGATCCGCGTGGAAGCCGTGCCCGAGCACGGCATGGCGACGATCTGGGACGCGGACGTCCTGATCTGGGCGGCCTCGCAGATCGTCGAAGCGCGCGATGTGGGCTTGCGCCCCTCTCGCCTGATGGCGACCACACCATACGAAATCCTGAACTTCATCGGCCGCGGCGTCAGCTTACGTGACTACGACCGCCTGAAGGCGGCACTCGATCGATTGCAATCGACCACGGTGGCGACCTCAATCCGCCAGCCGACCGAGCGGCGAATGCACCGCTTCTCCTGGATCAACGAATGGAAGGAGCGCGCCGATCACCGCGGCCGCCCGCTTGGCCTCGAGCTGATCCTCCCCGACTGGTTCTACGGCGCCGTGCTCGACGACGCGCTCGTGCTGACGATCAACCGCAAATACTTCGACCTCACTGGTGGCCTGGAGCGCTGGCTCTACCGGTTGGTGCGCAAGCACGGCGGTAAACAGGAGTTCGGCTGGAGCTTCGACTTCCCCCACCTCCATGCCAAGTCCGGTAGCCTCTCGCCGCTCAAGCACTTCGCCTACGACCTGCGCGACATCGTCCGCCGCCAGCCGCTGCCCGGCTACCGGCTCACCATCGAGCAATGCGTCGGCGGTCCAGAAATCCTGTCCTTCGCACCCACCGATCTCGACGCGCTCGGCATTCCGCGCCGCCGTCGCCGCTCGACAACTCGCCCTGGGGATAAGCTGTGAATAGTCTCGTGCTATCAGGGACCGGCCCTATCGTGCCATTGGGGACCGGACTCTCGTGCTATCGGGGACCGAAATCCTCGATTTCTCGCGCTAAATCAGCAGCTTGCGAGCCCCGTAACTTATCTAACCTAGATTCCTTCGGAATCTTTCTAACGGAAGCGGCTTTTTCGCGCCGTGTGGACGAGTCCCCGTTTCCCGGGAGACCGTCATGATCGTCGCGCTCCTCAACCAGAAGGGCGGCGTCGGAAAGACGACGCTGGCGCTGCATCTCGCTGGCGAATGGGCTCGCAACGGCAAGCGCGTCACGCTGATCGACGCCGATCCGCAAGGCTCGGCTCTGGACTGGTCGCAGCAGCGTAGCCGGGAGGGGTTGGAGCGGTTATTCGGTGTCGTCGGCCTGGCGCGCGACACCCTGCATCGCGAGGCGCCGGAGCTGGCGCGTGACGCCGACCATGTCGTCATCGACGGTCCGCCACGCGTCGCCAGTCTGATGCGCTCGGCGCTGCTCGCCGCGGATCTCGTGCTGATCCCGGTGCAGCCGTCGCCCCTCGACGGCTGGGCGTCGGCCGAGATGCTGACGTTGCTCAGCGAAGCGCGCATCTACCGCCCGCAGCTTGCCGCCCGCTTCGTACTGAACCGCTGCGCGGCCCGCACGGTGCTCGCCCGCGAAACCGCCGAGACGCTCGCCGATCACGACCCGCCATTGCTGGCGACGACCATCGGTCAGCGCATCGTCTTCGCCGATGTCCTGCAGACCGGCCGGCTCGCCGCCGAGCAGAATGAGGATTGTCCGGGTGCGCGCGAGATCACCGCGCTCGCGGCCGAGGTGACGAGGATCGGCGCATGAGCGAACGATCCCCCAAGCGCGGCTTCGCATCCCGGCCAGGCGATCCAGAGAGCTGGATCAAGGCGCCTGATCGCCAGACGCAGCGCTCTCTACCCGCCGATGACTTCTCAGCCCGACTGACCATCGACGTCACCGCCGACATGCGTGGCCGCATCAAGATCGCGGCCTTCCAGCGCGGCCAGACGGTCGCCGACATGCTCCGCGCGCTGTTCGAGCGCGAATTCCCATCAGCCCAAGGAGACGCTCAATGACCGGCCTTGCCGCCGCATCCGCGCGCCCCGGCCGCGCCCTTCATGCACCGCAGGAAGATCTCACCCAGGTCGAGCTGGTCTGGATAGAGAAGCAGATCGAACACTGGATCCGCTTCGGCCGCGAGGTCCGCGAACAGGTCCTCGACCGCCGCCGCCGCATCCTCTTCCTCCCTCCCGGTGCGACCTTCGCGCTGGTGCGCTGGTCCGCGAACGAGCACGGCACCGTGCTCTCCCGGCTCGACATTCTGCGCGCGGTCGCTTCCGGCGAACCCTGCCACACGCTCCCGACCGTGACGCCCGGCGGCGACATCCTGCTACGGGTCGATGGCTGGCCGAAAGTGGAGCGCGTGCTCCAACTCATCGACGCGGTCGAGGCCATCGGGATCGATCCAGTTGATGTCTCACCCGATCACTGGCGGCACGTCCATAACCGCCTGACCGCCGGCGAGACGCCGCGCGGCTACACCATGCAGCGCCATCGCGCCTTCCTTTCCCGCCGGAAGATTGGCGCATGAGCCGGCTCGGCTACGCCATCACCACGACGGCCGCCGTGTCGTTGCTCGGCATTCTGTCGCTCGTTTCCTTCGCGCCGAAGCTGATCTGGAACGCCTCAGCCAGCACGCCCATTGGCCTCTACTCCATCGAGCCGGACCGGTCACCGGACGTCACCGATCTGGTCGCCGTGAATGCGCCCGAGCCGCTCGCGAGCTTCCTCGCTGAGGGCGGTTATCTGCCGCGCGGCGTGCTGCTGGTGAAGCGCGTCGTGGCACTTCCTGGCCAGCGGGTTTGCAGGACGGGCGTCGCGATCACCGTCGACGCCGTGCCCATGGGCGAGGCGCTGGATCGCGACCGCCACGGCAATCCGCTGCCCGTCTGGCAGGGCTGCCGCGTCGTCGCCGAGGGCGAGCTGTTCCTGATGAACTGGGAAGTCCGCGACAGCCTCGACGGCCGCTACTTCGGACCGCTGCCTGCCTCGGCCGTGATCGGTCGGGCCATCCCTCTCTACACCGACGAGGACGGCGATGGCCGCTTCGTCTGGCGCGCGCCAACGCGGTGACGGCGAGCCCATGCCCAACCTCACCGCAATCTGAAGGAGGAAATCATGTCTCTGATCGGTCAATTCACCCGCGACGATGGTGGCTTCATCGGCCACTTGGAAACACTCCTGCTGCACCAGGACATCATCATCATTCCGGCCGAGCCGTCCGATGCCGAGAATGCGCCGGATTTCCGCGTGTACGTCTTCGACAGTATGAACAACGAACCCCGAGCCGAACTCGGCGCGGGTTGGAAGCGCACCGGCGAGAAGGCGGGAGATTACGTCGCGCTGCAGCTTGATGATCCATGCTTTCCGCAGCCGATCCGCGCAAACCTGTTCCAGTCGGCCGACGACAAGTCCGCCTGGGGCCTGCACTGGAACCGCCCGCCCAAGCGCGGCGAGCGGGACTGAGCGATGCCGGCCCGCCGCCATCGCGCTGTTGTCGGACGGTTTCCCACCGTCCGGCACACAGTCTTCCTTCTCCTTTCCGGCCTGTTCACCGGCCTGTCGTCGACCGTCCCGGCCGCCGCACAAGACGCGTCGGTGGAGCGCGCATCACTTAGCGATCCCTATGCCGATCATATCGCCGACGCAGCGCGCCGGTTCGGCATTCCGGAAACGTGGATTCGGGCCGTCATGCGCGTCGAAAGCCGCGGTGATGTGCGCGCGATCTCACCCAAGGGCGCGATGGGGCTGATGCAGATCATGCCAGCGACGTGGGGAGATTTGCGCACCCGCCATGGTCTCGGCGGCGATCCATTCGACCCACGCGACAACATCATGGCGGGCGCCGCGTATCTGCACGAGATGCACGATCGCTACGGTTCGCCCGGCTTTCTGGCGGCCTATAATGCCGGTCCCGGGCGCTACGAGGAATATCGCGCCACCGGTCGCCCATTGTCGACCGAAACCCGCGCCTATGTCGCCGCTCTCGCACCGATCATCGGTGGCGGCGGTCTTGCTGCCCCCGTCACGGTAGCGACCGCCGATCCGCTCGCCTGGACCCATGCGCCGCTCTTCATCGTGCAGGTCGATAGCAGGACGGGTGCAGATCGGCCGCAGCCCGACGGGGATACCGCTGCACCATCTGCGCCAGATTCCGCAGCCGATCCGGCACGGTCTGGACCGCGATCGGACGGGCTGTTCGTGGCGCGAACCGGCAGTGCGGGGCCGCGATGATGGGCTTCGCACTCCCTGCGGCATTGTCGGGCTCTGGCGTAGAATTGGCGTCAGAAGTGGGAAAAGCAGTCATCACAACCGCACGATGGCAGGATAAAGGGCCGCGATGTGCGGCCTTGTGCGGTTGTGGTTTTTCAAGGGGTTATGGCGCGTTTACGCGATGTGCGCCTGATCGGCGCAGCCTGCGCGCGCGGCGCTTTCCCAACGATTTCCTGGGCTTTGCGCGATGTGCGGGGCCATGCCCATGAGCGCCGACGACGATTTCCGCATTCGGCCGGGCCGTATCCGTTCAACGCGCGCCCAGCAGGCCAGGCCGTTCATCGCGCAGGCACTTGCCGCCGCGCAGAAGGCCGGAGGCGCAGTCTCCAGGCGTGGTCAGATCGGCCCCGGCAACCGCTCACGCTTCGGCCGCGGCCAGCGCGCGGCGGTGCAGGCCAACCGGCTGCTCACCGCCCGCTCTCGCGGGGCCGTCGTCAAGGCGCGCGTCGTGCGCCAGGGCGGACGCAATGCGCCGCTCGGCACCCACCTCAATTATCTGCGCCGCGAGGGCGTCACCCGGGATGGAGAGAAAGCGCGGCTGTTCGGCCCCGGCCGGGACGACGTCGATCCCAAGGCCTTCGCCGAGCGGTGCGAGGACGACCGGCATCACTTCCGCTTCATCGTGTCGCCCGACGACGCGGTGGAGATGGCGGACCTCAAGGGCTTCACCCGCGAGCTGGTCGGGCAGTTGGAGAAGGACCTCGGCACGAGGCTCGATTGGGTCGCGGTCGATCACTGGAACACCGAGCATCCTCATGTCCACCTGATCGTGCGCGGCGTCCGCGACGATGGCGAGAACCTCGTGATCTCGCGCGATTACATCAAGGAGGGCATGCGCGACCGGGCCCGCGACCTCATCACCCAAGAACTGGGACCGCGCACCGATCTGGACATCCGTCGCACCATCGAGCGCCAGGTCGAGTCCGAGCGCTGGACCAATCTCGATCGTCAGCTCGCGCGCGACGCCTACAGGACCGGCGTCATCGATCTCGCTCCGCATCCCGACCGGCAGCCGGACGGATTCCACGCCCTGAAGGTCGGGCGGCTCCGCAAGCTCGAGGGGCTCGGCCTCGCCAACGAGATCGGTCCCGGCCAATGGACGATCTCGGAGAAGGCCGAGGCGACGCTACGCGACCTCGGCGAGCGCGGCGACACCATCAAGCGCATGCACCGCGCGCTGACCGACCGCGGCATCGAACGTGGCGCGGCCGACTATGTGCTCGCAGGCGAAAGCCTGAACGATCCCGTCGTCGGCCGGTTGGTGACGCGAGGTCTCGACGACGAGCTCAAGGGCACGGCCTATGCCGTGGTCGACGGCGTCGATGGCCGAACCCACCACATCAAGCTGCCCGATCTTGAGGCCGCCGGTGACAGCGCGCCGGGTTCGATCGTCGAACTGCGCAAGTTCGACGATGCGCGGGGCCAGCGGCGCGTCGCGCTTGCTGTTCGCTCGGATCTCGACATCTCCGCCCAGGTTACCGCGACCGGCGCGACCTGGCTCGATCGGCAGGCGATCGCCCGCGAGCC
>NZ_AYOY01000188.1 GCF_000508185.1 Sphingobium sp. C100
GGCAAGCCCCGCCGCCGCCATCGAGCAGGCGACGCCGACTTCCCCCTGGCAACCCATTTCGGCGGCGGAGATGGAGGCGCGTTTCTTGTAGAGAAAGCCGATGGCCGCGGCGGTCAACAGAAAGCGTCGCTCGCCGTCCCGATCCGCGCCCGGCACGAAGCGACGATAATAGTGCAGCACAGCCGGGATCACCCCCGCCGCACCATTGGTCGGCGCGGTGACGACGCGCCCGCCCGCCGCATTTTCCTCATTCACCGCCAGCGCGAACAGGCTGACCCATTCGAAAATCTGCGCCGGGCCAAGCGCGTCCTGCTGGAGCCGCAGCCGTTGGTGGATGGCGCGAGCGCGACGACGCACCTTGAGGCCGCCGGGCAGCAGCCCCTCCTGCGCCAATCCCCGGTCGATCGAGGCGGACATGGCGTCGATGACACCGTCGAGAAACGCCTCTGTTTCATCCTGCGCGCGCCATGCGCCTTCATTGCGCAGCACTAGGGTCGCTATGGACAGGCCGTTCGCCTCCCCCTGCGCCAGCATCTCCGCGCCGGAGGAAAAGGGATAGGGCTGTACGACATTATGGCCAAGCGGCGTGTCGTCGCTGACGGGCACCGAGCCGGGCAACACTGCGCCGCCGCCGATGGAATAATAGTCGCGCACGAAGGGTTCTTTCCGGCCGTCGATCGAGGCCGAAAAACGCATGGCATTGCTGTGCGCCTCCAGAAATTCACCCATGCGGAACAGCAGGTCGTGCGCTTCGTCGAAGGGCACCCACTGATCCGTCGCGCTGCCGGCGCGAATTCGGCCGTCGGTGCGAATGGCGGCAAGGATGTCGGAAATGCGGTCCGGTTCCACATCTTCGGGTCGGTATCCAGAAAGGCCCAGCAGGATGGCATTGTCGGTGGCGTGGCCGCGACCGGTGAGCGCCAGCGAACCGAATAATTCGCACTGAACGCGCAACGGATGGGCGGGCAGACAGTCCATGAACATCAGCGCGGCGCGCATCGGGCCGACGGTGTGCGAACTGGAAGGCCCGATGCCGATGGTGAACAGATCCATCACGCTGATCGCCGTGCCGGCGTCGATGCAGCTTTTGGTCACGATCAATAATCCTTCGAAACGCGAACGTTGGCGCTCTGGCGGCCGAGCGTGGAAATGGCGCCCAGCAGCGACAGCCAACGCGTCACCTGATATTCGATGCGGGTGGCGGAATAGCCCTGCCCGTCGGTGATGAGCTCGACATAGGTCTTGCGCGTCAGATATTTGCCCGCCGCAATCGAGGTGCCCTGTCCCTGGGTCGGATCGGCGGCGATGATGCGCAGCCGGTCCAGCCCCGCAGCCTTGCGCACCGCATTGATCGGATCCAGGCCGCCCCCGCCCTGTAGCGAGCCGATCGCCGACGCGAGCTGGAGCGCTTCGGGCGCGGACAGGTTGGTGATGGAGGTGCCGAACAGAACGCGCGAAAGCAGTTCGTCCTGAGGCAGCGCGGGGACGCTGGTGAAGCTGATGTCGGGCTTGAGACCAGTGCCGCCGACATGGATGGTCGCGCTGAGATCGCTGACATCGGCTTCGGCGTCGATGTCGAGCGTGGGATTGACCGGCGTCTTGCCGTCGAATTGAATATGACCTTCGCGCAGGTCGAACCGACGCCCGGCAAATTCATAACCGCCACGCACCAGTTCGGCCCGTCCCGCAATCGTCGGGCTGGTGACCGTGCCGCCAATGTCCAAATTCGCGCGCCATTCGCTGTCAAGGCCAAGGCCCGTGACCATCAGCCGGTTACGCGCGCGCGCACGAACCGCCAATGCCCAGGGCACGTTGGCGCGTGGCCGCTCAAATTCATCCCCGCGGCGGTTCACCTCGACCACGCGCAGTTCGGGAATCTGCGCCACGGCGGCGGCGCGCCCCATGGTGAAACGGCTCTTGTTGAGGACCAGGTCGCCGCCGATCGTGCCGCCCGCGCCATCGGACTGCAGCGTGAGGGGGCCGGTCACGGTGGCGGCGATGTCGTCGCGCTCCAGCAAGGCGGCATCGTCGGCCTGAAGCGACAAATCCATCCCCACGCCGGCGATACCGTTGAAGGTGAAGCGGCCGGTTCCCGTTACCGACCCGCCATTTTGCGCTGTTGCGCCAAAGCTCGATATGACGAGTTGCGCACCCGAAAAACGCCCCTGCGCCTTCACATTGCGCAGGCGCATCCCCGTGACCGGGCTGTTGATCGTGGCATTGTCGGTCGCGAACCGGCCGCTGATGAGCGGATTGCCCAACGTGCCGCGCATATCGGCCGAAACGCTGACCGGCCCGCCAATATCGACGATTTCCACGCCGGTCAGGCGCCAGAGCGTGTCGGCGGTGCCGCCATAGCGAAGCTGGGCGAAGAGCGGCGCGGCGTTGAGGCGCTCCACCAGTCCGCTCCCCTGGCCCAACGGCGTCAGCAGCGCCTGGGCGCGTCCTATGGTCTGGCCGTCAGCGATGAAGACCATGCGCGTGGCAAGCCGATCAGGCGTGAGGGCGGCATTGATGCCGACATCGACCGGCCTTGAACTCAGCGACAGGCCCGAACGCGACAGGCCGCGAATGCGCATTTCCGCCTTGCCGGTGGGCAGGCCGCCGCGTGGCTGGGCATAGCTTAACGATCCGGTCGCCATGCCGCCCAGGCCCAGATTGTCATAGGCGATGTCCAGCAGCGAAAGCGGCAGCTTCTGCATCCGCGCCTCGATGTGCGTGGACTCGCTGCCCAGTTCGCCCTCCAGTTGCAGCGATCCGCCTGCATAATTGAGGGTCGCGGGCGCGAGACGCCAGCCATCGTCGGTTCGCGTCAGCAGCGCCGCACGGGTGAGGCGGATCGACCGCTTGTCGATGGTGCCGCTGGCCGACAGGCGGATACGGTCCGGCTCCACCTGCGCTTCGCCCTGAAGGTCGAACAGGCGGCCACGTTGCCCCGACAGGCTGCCACGGACCTTGCCCTTGCCGTCGACCAGTTCGGCATTGGCGGCAAAGCGGCCCAGCAACGCGCCACCTACGCGCAGCCCGCGCGCCTGTGCCGTCGCGGTGACGCTGGTGCCGGACGGGTCGAGCAGGATGGTCGCGTCCAATGTGCCCCGTCGCACCGCGATCACGGTCGGGCCGTCGAAACTCGCGTCATTGGCGACAAGTTTGAGCTGTATCTGCTGAACATCGTTTACCGGCGCGAATCCGACATAGCCTGTGACCGGGCCGGTCACGCCAAGCTGTCCGTCCAGCCCCGCGGGCAGAGGACGGATGTCGCCGCTGGCGGTGACGCCCGACACGGCGAGGTTGGCGACACGCACGACCGCCTGTCCGCCCTGCGGCAGCAGGATGACACCCCGGCCGGTAAAGGGGCCGAGGGTCGAACCGCCTTCGGCCGTATAGCTATAGCCATTGGCGTCGGGCACCAGCCGCGCCTTCACGTCGCGCAGGCCCAGCGCATCCATCGGTCGCTGGAGCAGCAGGTCGATCGTCGGCCGCTCGATCCGCCCGTCCAGCGTCAGTTGCAGCGGGCCATAGCGGTCATGCCGGCCGCTGCCTTCGAACCGCAAACTACCATCCCGGTGCCGCACACCATTGGCCGCAAGCGTCAGCAGCGGCGCATTAATCGTCAGATTGTTGAAGGCCAGTTGCCCGTCCGGCCGCAGTTCAAGACCGCTGCGCAACGTCGGCAGCCCCCCGCCGAGCGATCGGAAAAAGCTGTTGTCCAGTCGCCTTATCTGCGCGAGCGCGGCGCCGCTCAGTCCGAAGCTGCCATCATTGCGCGGCGCGGCGCGCAATTTGGACGTCAGATCGACCACGCCCAGCCCGTTCACCAGCAAATTGCTAATCTGTCCGTCCAGGCCGAAATCATAGCGTCCCGTCGCCAAATCAATCAGCATGAGCAGTTTGCCGCACATCTTGTCCGATCGCACCTGCATGGGGGTGCTGACAATCTGCTGCCCCTTGAGCTGGAGCACGCCATCCAGCGCGAAATTGCGCAGGATGCCCTCGACCAGGTCGCCCTGCCCGTCCAATCGGCGTGCGCGTAGCTTCAGGGGAATGAGCAACGGCCCGTTGCCGGCGCGCCGCCCCTTGCCCTCCGCCCGGACATCGCTGATCTGGGTCTTGTCGAAGGCGAGTTGGCGCGCTGTCAGCAGATAATCATAGCCCAGCGTGGCAAAAGGTCCATCAAGCCGCACCTTCGCCTGGACGTCGCGGCCGCGCATGGTGCGCACCAGCGCCTGCGGACGCGCCAGCGTCAGGTTCAGCAGCATATTGTCGAGCGCGTTGTTGCGCAGGTCGATCGCGCCGTCCGCCGCCAAGTCGAACGCGGCCGAACGCAGCGTCAATTCGCCGTCGATCACGCGGTCGACCATGGTCCCATTGGCGCGCACCGACAGGCGCGGATCGGCCATGCGCCGCACCAGGCCGGCCCCGGCGATGGCTGGCCCCTCGATCGTGCCGCGCGCCGAATAGGCGCCGCTGCGCGCCGCCAGCACGAAATCCGCCGCCGACGCGCCATCCAGCGTCGCGTCCAGGCGCCCGTCCCAACGGCTCCAGCTTCCCTTGCCCCCGACGCGCAGATTCATGTCCTGCTTCAGGCCGGCCATCGCCGCCAGCACGCCCTTTTTCGGCGCGTTGACGGTCACGTCCAGCTTGAAACGGTCGTCGTCCGGGCGACTGTCCAGCACGACGGTCAGGGCATCACTACCGTCGAGCGTGCGGGCGGACAGGTCTATAATCGCCCGGCCCCCGCGAATATCCGCGTCGCCCGCCACGGTCGCAGTCTGCGCGCGGCCGGTGACCCCCGGTGCGATCGCCAGCCGCCCGACCGAAAACTGCATCAGCCGGATGTCGAAGCCGGGCAGGATCGGCCCGCGCCGCTCAGTCGGGTTGAGCTTGGGCAATTTGTGCAAGGTTGCTTGCGGAATCGACAATCGGTCGATGTCGAGGCGGTTGGACAGCCAGGCGAAGGGCCACCAGTCCAGCTCCACCCTTGGCGCGTCCAGAAAGGCGCCCTTCGGATCGGAGAGGGTAAGGTCGCGCAACACCGCCTTGCGATAGATGCTGCCATCAATCGCCCCCACATGGATGCGCAGGCCCGAAGCGGATTTGATCGCCGCGATCCGGCTGGCCAGGAAACGATGGCCGCCGTCGGTATCGAGCCAGACGAGCGCGCCGACCACGATCAACAGCGCGGCGGCCAGGATGCCGGCGACCCAGCGCTGCCAGCGTCCATCCCAGGCACGGCGGGGGATTTCGCGCGCCGGCGGCACGACCACGGCAGGCAGTGTATCCTCCGCCATCAGAAGGCCTGTCCCAGCGAAACATAGACGGCGACCTTGGGATCGCCCGGCTGGGGATTGAGTGGCGTGCCGACATCGACACGGATCGGTCCGAAATTGCTGTAGTAACGCAGGCCCAACCCCGCCCCGATGCGCAAGTCGCGAAAACGCGGCAGGAAGCTGGTCGAGATATTGCCGGCGTCGACGAAGGGCACGACCCCGAAATTGCCGAAACGGATGCGGCTTTCGAGCGAGAATTCAGCCAGGCTCTTGCCGCCCACCGGATCGTCATCCTCACCATAACGCGGACCGATCGCCTGATAGCCATAGCCGCGCACCGATGCGCCGCCGCCGGCATAGAAACGGCGCGACGGCGCAATCTGGTCGACGCTCGATCCCAGGATGGTGCCGAAGCGCGCCCGCGCCGCAACCACCACCCGCTCGCCCACCGGCTGGTAGACACTGCCGTCGACCTGCACCTTGGCATAGCCGAATGTCTTGTTCTGGAAGGAGAGTTCCGGGCTGATCCGGCCGCCGAGACGAAAACCCTTGGAGGGATTGAGCAGGTCGTCGCTGCCGTCATAGGTCAGGCTGAGCGGCACCGCGCCGATCAGGAAGGTGCGGCGCGCGCCGCCGGAAAAGGCATCCGCTTCGTCAGAAGCGATCAGTTCGCCGCCAACTCGCCAGACCCAATTTTTCTGAAACAGGATATTCGTCTGACGCTCCAAGGCGCCCGCCAGGGTAATGGTGCGCGCATCATAGGCGTCTCGCCGGATATTGCTGATCGACACCAGGCCGGTCAGCACATTGTCGCGGCGATGGAAATTATTGCGGCGATAGGTGAAGGATGCGGTCTGTTCCTGCGTGCCGACGACGCCGCGCAGCGTGACGGCGCCTTCGGGCGGGAAGAAATTGCGGTGCTGCCAGCTGACTTCCGCGCGATAGCCCTCGCCCGTGCCATAACCCAATTCGCCCGCGATGGTGCGCAGCGGCGCGGGACGGGCGTTTATGTCGAGATCGACATGCTCGCCGTCGCCGGCATCCTTGGGCGTCAGCGACACTGATGAGACCAGGCCGGTCGCCACGATGGCGCGCCGCAAATCCTCCACGTCCGACGCCATGTAAATGTCGTTCGGGTCGAAACGGGCAATCTCCTGCACATGACGCGCGCTGAAGAGTCGGTCATCCGCCATCCGGATCGCGCCGAAGCGACGGAAACCGCCGGGCGTTACGATGAGGTCGAGATCGCCCTTGCGCTCTTCATGGTCGATCCGCACCGCCGGCTCATCCACCGTGGCGAAGGGGAAGCCATTTTCGGCCAAGGCGGTCGACAGATTGTCCCGTCCGGCAAGGATCGCATCGGCATCGACCGGATCATCGACTTTGGGAGGGAAAGCCGCCCGCAACCGCGCCTCCCGCTCACCTGTTTCCGCCAACCCGGTGACATCCACCGACGACAAGAGGTAGCGTGTGCCCGGAGTGACCGCGAAGGTAACTGCCAGCCGGTCGCTGCCCTGCGGCGGAGCGGCGACCATTCCGCGCACGCGCGCAGCATAATAGCCCTTGGCGCGCAGGAGCCGGTCGAGCAGGTCGCTGTCTTCCTTTATGCGTCGGTTGATCTGGGCGAGGTTGGCGGGCTTGTCCTGCCCCTGTCGCAGCACCGACAGGTCGTCGAACCGCTGTGTAAAGGTCGAATCGGCGATTCCCTCCACGCCCGAGAGCAGGACGGTGTAGCGACGCTCTTCCCCCGCATCGGCAAAGGCCGGGATCGTATCGACCGGCTCGGCGGCGGCCGGGTCGATTGTGTCCGTTGTGGCCGCCTGCTGCTCATCGGCGGCGACGGGCAGTGGCGTGACGCTGTCTGGCTGCGCCATGTCGGGCCAGTCCACGCCGATATCAGGCATCGCTTCGAGCGGCGCGTCCACGCCGGGCATTACGTCCGACGCGCTGGAATCAAGCGGCTGCGACTCCTGCGCCTGTGCCGTGAACGGCGCAAGCAGCAGCAGCGGCGCAAGGCGAAGCCGGGCGTGCGGTCGGCCTGAAGTGCGGCAGCGGGTCCGCAAACCATGGGTCATGGCGCCGGTCTAGACCAAGTTCGGGCGGCAATGCCAGTGCCGAAGATGCAGCAAAGCCGGTGAATGTCGGTCAGCGGTCAGAAAGCGGTGTTCAGCCGATCGAGCAGCGCCCTGGCCGGGCCGGCATTGCCCTCGCCCATTCCGCTGCCCATGCGGTCCAGCCGTTCTTCCAGGCGGGCGACACGATCATAAAGATCCTGGCTGCCCTCGATAAGCGCGCGCGCCTCGAACGGGAAAGTGACGGACAGTTGGGGATTGGTAAGGCTGGCGCGCCCCAGCCGATATTTTTCGTCCGCCAGTTCAGCGTCGTTAATTTCGCCCCGTTGCCATGCGCGCTGACTGAGCAGCCAGGCGATGATGTGCATCAGGCGCGTCGTCACCTTGAGCGATTCGCACGCAAAGGCGACCCGCCGCAGCGGATCGCTCGCATCCTCGTCCCCCAGCACGTCGCCGTCAAAATAGGCGCGTGCCTCGTCAGCCATCATCATGGCTTCAAGATAGAGGCCATCGACAAGACGCCGATGAAGGCCGCGATCAAGGGAGGCAGCATGGTGCATGGGTGCTGACTGACACAGAATTGCAAATTTGTCAGGGGGGTTGACCATCGCTGTGCCGAGCCATTGTCCCATTCGGGGCCGGTTAACACGCCGCCAACCAGATTTTTCACGGCCGATCAGGCGATGATGTCTGGCACCAGTTGATCTTCCAGCGCGCTGATTTCGTCCCGCAGTCGCAGCTTGCGCTTCTTGAGCCGCGCGATCTGCATCTGGTCGCTGCTGCCCGCATCGACCAGCGCAGCGATCGCACTGTCGAGATCGCGATGCTCGACCCGCAACAGCTCCAGACGGCGCATGATGTCTTCCCGGCTCATGCCCCTGCTCGCACCCCCAGCACAACGAAGTCCGACTGATAGCGGCAGAGCCGAATGCGGGCCACCGTAAATTTGCCAGCGGTCCGCCGCAAAGCCTCAATCATCGCGAGACAGCCGCGCCAAATCATGATTTACTTACAGATCCATCACCCTCGTAAGGAGAATGTTATGGAAAATAGCCACATTTCAGCTCTTTCAGCCAAGCACGCGGGACTCGAGGCACGGATCAAGGCCGAATCGAGTCGCCCCATGCCGGACGCCATCCTTGTGGCATCGCTCAAAAAGCAGAAATTGCGGTTGAAGGAAGAGATGACGGCCCAGCATTAAGGGTCATTCCATCATCCAGACAGGGCATGGACCGGGGCTTGATCGCCGGTCCATGCCCGTCGTTGCCACTCCCAATCAGAACGTCTCAGAACCGGCCCTTGAGATAAAGGGCAGTCCCTGGATGACCGGCATTGGCAATGGTTCAGCGACGCCGCCCAGGCGGCTGATGCATACGGAGAAAGTCGGGCATCTGCTGCGTCGCGCCGGAGGACACCGGCCTACGTGCAAGTTGCGGATCAATCGGTTCGTCGAAAGCGAGGCCAATCTTGCTTTCGCGAGACCAGGCGACCACGCCGCTTACCTTACCGATGCCGCGCAATTCCAATTCGATGCGCAAGCCGACCGGAACAGGGCGCTCGCAATCCGCCATCAAACCGGAGGCGGATAGGTTGCGGATACGCGCCCGACCCATCGACTCACCCTGAGGCGTGCGCAGGCTGGTCAGCAGGAACAGGCTGTCACGGGGCGATGACCGCGCCGGTCCCCGATCGGAAATGCCCTCGTCTTCGTCCATTCCAAACCCGCAAGCTAGATCCTCGTGTCGCGAAGCAGGCTAGCGGCGGCGGATGGAAAAAGGGTTAATCGTCGCGAGAGATTTTTTCCTGCCGCTCGTGCCGTTCCTGTGCTTCGACCGTCATCGTCGCGATCGGACGCGCTTCCAGGCGACCGAGTGAGATCGGCTCGCCCGTCACTTCGCAATAGCCATATTCGCCATCGTCGATCCGACGCAGCGCCGCGTCGATCTTGGAAATGAGTTTGCGTTGCCGGTCACGGGTGCGCAGTTCGATCGACCAGTCGGTTTCGCTGGACGCACGATCATTGAGATCGGGTTCGCGAAGCGGCTCGTTCTGGAGCACGGCCAATGTGCCTTCCGCCTCCGCCAGGATCTGCTTTTTCCAATCCCACAGGCGCTGCCGGAAATATTCCAGTTGCAGCGGATTCATGAATTCCTCGTCGGGCGACGGGCGATAGTCTGCGGGTAGCGTTACGGACGATTTGGGCGGCTTGACGCCGTCTTTATCGGAATTCAGCACCGATGCCATCTGGCTCTCCGACTCGTTGGCCCCGGCGCTTGAAGTTCCGGGGCGCCCATGACTTTTCATTGAGGGCGCCTCATAGCCATGGGCGCGGGGCGACACAAGCGGGCATTCAATGGGTTGCGGCCTCTTTTCGTCCGATTGCGACCAGCGCAGCCGCGCCCGTAGAGCCGCGACTCCACAGCACCGGTTCGCCGGCATCCGTTCGCCGCCGCCGCCTAAACTTGTTCACAGCCACCGGCAGGATCGTTTCATAGTGGGACGTTAACCATATTTCCTGAGCAAAGCGCCGGATTTCTCTCGACTTGCGCGCGTAATTGAGGGTTAACGACGTTGCAGTTAACCTTTTCTTCTGCCTTCTTACACATAGACAGTTCCCGCCTGTTCGGTGCAGGGACAGGGGTAACAATACAAGAGTGGATTCCTATGTCGGTTCGGATGGCCCTGGCTAAACTTTGCGCCTGCACTTGCGGCGGAGCGATCATTGGCGGCGGCGCCGTCCATGTCGCCGAGAGCGCGCGGCCGGCAGTGGTTCATAGCAACAAGAGCGCCAAGGCGGCGCCTAAGAAGCGCTACGCTGTCCGCACGGTCAAGCGCAAGGTCGTAAAGACGGTGACGGCCTGCGCGCCGCAGACGGTGACGGTGACCAGCCAATCGGCGCCCATCCCCTTGCCCGCGCCGATGCCCCCTGCCGAAATGCCGATGATGTCGGGCGGCGGTGGCGCGGTTCCGATCGTGATGGGCGGCGGCGGCGGTTTTGGCGGCGGCGGCTTTATCGGCGGGTTCTTTGGCGGCGGCGGAAGCGGCGGCGGTTCGGTCGTCATCTCCTCCACCAGCAGTTCGACCGGCGGCATCAGCAGCTCGACCAGTTCCACCACGGGCGGCGTATCGACATCGACGGGCGGCGTATCCACATCAACTGGCGGCGTCTCGACATCAACAGGGGGCGTGTCGACCTCGTCGGGCGTCAGCAGCAGTTCGTCCTCCTCCAGTTCCAGTTCGTCGTCCTCGTCCTCCAGTTCGTCCTCGAGCAGTTCGGGCGGATCGAGCGGCGGAAAGCCCGGCAAGCCGGATCATCCCGGTTCGACCGGCGGGTCGTCGGGCAGCAGTTCGTCCTCTTCCTCCAGCTCGTCGTCGGGCAGCTCTTCCTCGGGCGGATCGTCGAGCTTCGGGAGCACAGGCAGTTCTTCTTCCTCCAGCAGTTCCTCCTCGAGCAGTTCTTCGTCGAGCAGTTCGAGTGGCGGATCGAGCAGCACGGGCGGAACGGACGTTCCCGCCCCGCCGATGGTCCTTCTGTTCGGCGCGGCTGCCGTGGCGCTGATCGCCCGCCGCCGCTTTGCCGATCGCAAGGCGCAGGCAGCGGCAGCGGGCTGATTTCCTCCACGCGAGGGGCCAAGGGGGGCGGTTCCGGGGGGCCGCCCTTTTTTGCGTCCGCCGTTCAGCTTGCGGCGATCAGCTTCTCGATTTCCGGCACGGGATGATTGGTCAGGTCTTTCGCGATCTCGCCCACCAGCCGGTCCTGCACCTCCTTGTGCAGATGCTTACGCATCTCGCCCAGCGCCGTCGGCGGCGCGACGATGATCAACTTGTCATAATCATGCGCCATGGTGCGATGCTTGAGCAGCTCGGCCGCCTCCGCTGCGAAACGCGCTTCTTCCAGCTCATGAAAGTCGACCTCCTCCATGGCGCTGCGATGGCTGCCGACCGAGTTTAAGGCCCGCCCCGGCGCATCGGAGGCCTGGTCGCGATCCGCGGGGTTGTCCTGCTCCCTGACCGTCTCCGCCTCCAGGTTCGGATAGGCGGCGTCACCCTTGTTGCGGAAGAAGAGCAGCTTGCGCCCATCCGCCACCAGGACCATCGCACCATGATCGATCTGCATCGCCTGTCTCCTTTGTTTTTCGATGACACACGACCAACGGATGACGGCGCGCAGGGTTGCGCGGCCGGTCGCGCGACGGCATAGGGCTACCCCATGCACGACATACGCTCTATCCGTGAAAACCCTGCCGCTTTCGATGCCGCTCTCGCCCGCCGGGGCCTGGCTCCGCTGTCCGCCGACATCGTGGCGATCGATGAGAAAAGCCGTGCGATCAAGACCGAGTGGCAGCAAGCCCAGGCCCGCCGCAACGAAGCGAGCAAGGCGATCGGCCAGGCGATGGCGGCCAAGGACATGGATAAGGCCGATGCGCTGAAGGCGGAGGTCGCGACGCTCAAGGAGCGGATGCCCGCGCTGGAAGCGGAAGAGCGTGAGATTGGCGAGGCGCTGACCGCAATGCTGGCCGCGATCCCCAACCTGCCGGCCGACGAGGTTCCCGCGGGCGCGGACGAAGCCGACAATGTGGAACTGAGCCGGTGGGGCACGCCCCGCCAATTCGACTTCGCACCGCAGGACCATGCCGATTTCGGCCCGGCGCTGGGCCTGGATTTCGAAGGCGGCGCGGCGCTCTCCGGCGCGCGTTTCACTGCCTTGCGCGGGCAGATGGCCCGGCTGCATCGCGCGCTGGCGCAATATATGCTGGATACGCAGACGGCGACCAACGGCTATGAGGAAACCAATCCGCCGCTATTGGTCCGGGACGAAGCGCTGTTCGGCACGGGGCAGCTCCCGAAATTCGCGGAGGATCTGTTCAGGACCACCGATGGCCGCTGGTTGATCCCGACCGCCGAGGTTTCGCTGACCAATCTGGTGCGCGAACAGATCGTGCCGGAGGACAGCCTGCCGCTGCGCCTGACTGCGCTGACGCCCTGTTTCCGATCCGAAGCCGGGTCCGCCGGGCGCGACACGCGCGGCTTCATCCGCCAGCACCAGTTCGAGAAGGTCGAGCTGGTCGCCATCTGCAAGCCCGAGGAGTCGGAGGCAGAGCATGAGCGCATGGTGGCCGCAGCCGAGGGCATTCTCCAGGCGCTGAACCTCCCCTATCGCAAGATGCTGCTATGCACGGGCGACATGGGCTTTGGCGCGCGCAAGACCTATGATCTGGAAGTATGGCTGCCAAGCCAGCAAAGCTATCGCGAGATCAGTTCGGTTTCCAACTGCGGCGACTTTCAGGCGCGGCGGATGAATGCACGCACCAAGCCGGAAGGCGCCAAGCAGACGATGTTCCTGCACACGCTGAACGGATCGGGCCTGGCCGTGGGCCGGACTTTGGTCGCGGTGCTGGAAAATTATCAGCAGGCCGATGGCAGCGTCATCATACCGGACGTTCTCACGCCTTATATGGGCGGCGTGACGAAACTGGAGCCTAAATAAACGGAGGTTGAGACTGTTGCGCATCCTGCTCACCAATGATGATGGCGTTCATGCCCCCGGCCTTAAAGTGCTGGAGGAGATCGCCCGCCGCTTTTCCGACGACATCTGGATCGTGGCGCCCAGCGAGGAGCAATCGGGCGCCGGCCACAGCCTGACGCTCACCCGCCCCCTTCGCGTCCGCGAGCATGGCGAGCGGCATTACAGCGTCACCGGCACGCCGACCGATGCGGTGATGATGGCCGTCGGGCATCTGATGAAGGACTGCAAACCCGACCTCATCCTCTCGGGGGTCAATAGCGGCGCCAACCTGGCCGAAGACGTGACCTATTCCGGGACAGTGTCGGCCGCGATGGAAGGGGCGATTTCGGGCATCAAGTCGATCGCGCTCAGCCAGGTCTATCCGCGGTCGGGCATGGGCGATGCCGTCCCCTTCGCGACCGCGACCGCCTGGGGCGAGAGGGTTCTGCGCCCGTTGATCGCCATGCCGGCCAGCCCGCGCATGTTGTTCAACATCAACTTTCCGGCGATAGACCCCGTAGCGGTCAAGGGCATCAAGGTGGTGCGGCAGGGATTTCACGATGTCGATCGCACCGACATCATCGAAGGCACCGATCCGCGCGGCTTTCGCTATTTCTGGTTCGGTCTGGGCACGAGTCAATCGGTGCCCGAAGGAACGGACCTGGCCGCCATCGCAGACGGCTATGTGACGGTGACCCCGCTTCATTATGACCTGACGCAGGACAGCGCGATGGCATCGACTACGGCCCTCTTCGCCGATCAATAGACGAAAGCCGCTCCGTTGGAGATGCTGAAATCGGGATGCGGGGCCGACTTCTGGACGGACAGCCATGGTTAAGGGCTGGCAAGGCGGGCGCGATGCGATACACAGCGAGCAATGCCACGCTCGTTTCGCCTTGTTTCCTATCTGCTCGGCCCCCTGATGCTCGCCGGCTGCATTCCGCAGCAGGCCGAGCGATATCCCGCGCCCGGTCCGACACCACCGCCGCGCATGGATGCCGATGCCACGACGGTAAAGCTCGCCGAACCCGAGCCGGTGTGGACCGCGCAGCAGGTGGTGGCGAATGCACGGACGGTGCCTTCATCCACCTATGTCGTCCAACCGGGCGACACACTGCGCGGCATCGGCAACCGCACCGGCGCGGGATCGGAGATGATCGCGCGCGTCAACGGACTGTCCCCGCCCTATATGCTGCGGGTCGGCCAGACGCTCAGCATCCCCGGCGGCCGCTATCATCTGGTCGCCGAAGGAGAGACGGGCATTGCCATTGCGGCGGCCTATGGCGTTCCCTGGCGACAGATTGTCGATACGAACGGCCTGGAGGAGCCCTATATGCTGCGGCGTGGCCAGCGCCTGCTGCTGCCCGGTGACACGCCGGTCATCGCGCCATCGCTGGAGCGGCGCGCGGCGGCCTTTCGCATCGACATTGACGATGTGCTGACCGGCGGCCAGCCAGCCACGCGCGAAAATGCGCCGGTGGCGATCGCATCCACCCGGCCGACGCCGCTGCCCGCCAACAAGCCCATCGTCCAGCCCGGAACCTTCGGCGGCAGCTTCGCCTGGCCGGTCAAGGGGACCATCCTCTCCCGCTTCGGTCCGGGTCAAAGCGGATCGAAGAATAATGGCATTGATATTGCCGCGCCCGTCGGCACGCCGATCCACGCGGCCGCCGATGGCGTCGTCGCCTATGCCGGCGATCAGGTCGCGGTCTTCGGCGGGCTGGTGCTGATCAACCATGGCAGCGGCTGGGTCAGCGCCTATGGCCATGCCAGCCGGGTCGATGTGGTGCGCGGCCAGAAGATCGCGAAGGGACAGGTGATCGGCCTGACCGGCGACACCGGCTATGCCAGCAAGCCGAAATTGCATTTCGAACTGCGCAAGGACCGCGCGCCGGTGAACCCGGTCGACCGGTTGCCACCGGCATGAGGATCGACAAAGCCCGCCCCAACCCCACGCCCGCCGGTTTCCTGCGGCGGCGATCCTCCTTGCCGATGTGGATGGACCTGGCCTGGCGGGTGCTGCTGCTCTTCAGCCTGATCGCGCTGGTGCTGTTGCTCCACTGGATCGGGCGCGACGGGTTGAAGGACAATGTCGACGACCAGATCAGCTTTATCGATGTCCTCTATTTCACCACCGTCACCGTAACCACGGTAGGCTATGGCGACATCGTGCCGGTCACGCCCGAAGCGCGGCTGTTCGAAGCGTTGTTCGTGACGCCGATCCGCCTGTTCGTCTGGCTGATCTTCCTTGGCACCGCCTATAATCTCTTCCTCCGCAACATCCTCTATAGGTGGCGCATGGCACGCATCCAGGCCGATCTACACAATCACATCATCGTCACGGGCTTTGGCACCAGCGGGCAGGAGGCAGTGCATGAACTGCTCGCCCGCGGCACCGACGCGCGCGAGATCGTCGTCATCGACGGCAGCGAGAAAGCGCTGGAACTGGCGGAGGCGCAGGGGTGCAACATATTGTGCGGCGATTCGACCCGCGACCGGACGTTGAAAGACGTGGCGATCCACCGCGCGCGCAGCATGATCGTGTCTGCCGGCCGCGACGACACATCCATCCTCATCACCCTGACCGCCCGGCACCTGGCCCCGCGCCTGCCGATCAGCATCGTGGTGCGGAATGAGGATAATGAACTGCCCGCGCGGCAGGCGGGAGCGACCACCGTGATCAATCCTGTGAGCTTTGCCGGGCTGCTGCTGGCGGGCAGCACCGGCGGCCAGCATATCGCCGATTATATGGCGGACCTCGCCGCGTCGGGCGGACGGGTCAAGCTGAACGAGCGCGCCGTTTTGCCGGAGGAGATTGGCGCGCCCCTCTCCGCTATCCGCACGGGACTGGGCGTCCGCATCTATCGCAACGACCGGCCGATCGGCTTTTGGGAGGAGGATGCGAGGCGGCTTCAGACCGGCGACATGATCATCGAAATCGCCGAAGGCGACGGATATGGGAACGCTTTGCCACCCATCTGATTCGTTCCCCGTGACATTGGGCGCAAAAATCCCTATGTGCGCGCGGATCATGGCAACCAAAATCCCCGAACCGCCGAAAGTCGGCATGGTGTCGCTCGGCTGTCCCAAGGCTCTTGTGGACAGCGAACGCATCCTTACGAAGCTGCGCTCCGACGGCTATCAGATGTCCGCCGACTATGCCGGCGCCGACGTCGTGCTGGTCAATACCTGTGGTTTTCTCGATTCGGCCAAGGAAGAATCGCTGGAAGCCATTGGCGAGGCGATCGCGGAAAATGGCCGCGTCATCGTGACAGGTTGCATGGGCAATGAGGCGGACCTCATCCGGGCGAAATTTCCGCAGGTGCTGGCCGTCACCGGCGCGCATCAATATGAGCAGGTGGTCAATGCGGTGCATGACGCTTCGCCGCCCGTGCCCAACGCCTTTGTGGACCTGGTGCCCGAAGGCGGGCTGAAACTCACCCCGCGCCATTATAGCTATCTGAAGATCAGCGAGGGCTGCAATCATCGTTGCTCCTTCTGCATCATTCCCTCCATCCGGGGCGACCTGGTCAGCCGCCGGATCGACGCGGTGCTGCGCGAGGCGGAAAAGCTGGTTTCCGCAGGGACGAAGGAACTGCTGGTCATCAGCCAGGACACGTCGGCCTATGGCGTGGACACCCGGCATGAACCGCGCATGTGGAAGGGGCAGGAAGTCCGGGCGCACATGACCGACCTTGCCCGCGAATTGGGGCAGTTGCGCACGGCCGAAGGGCGCGCGCCATGGGTGCGGCTGCACTATGTCTATCCCTATCCGCATGTCGATCACGTCATCCCGCTGATGGCGCAAGGGCTGTTGACGCCCTATCTCGACATTCCCTTCCAACATGCCGCGCCGTCGGTGCTCAAGGCGATGAAGCGCCCGGCGAACGAAGCGAAGGTGCTGGACCGCATCCGCAAGTGGCGCGACATCTGCCCCGACATCGCCATTCGCTCCAGCTTCGTCGTCGGTTTCCCCGGCGAAACCGAGGCGGATTTCCGATATCTGCTCGACTGGCTGGACGAAGCGCAACTCGACCGCGTCGGCGCTTTCCGTTTCGAACCAGTCGAAGGCGCAGCAGCGAACGACCTGCCGGGTGCAGTGCCCGAGGAGGTCAAGGAAGAACGCTACCAGCGCATCATGGAAAAGACCGCCGCGATCAGCGCCGCCAAGCTCGCCGCAAAGGTCGGCCGCGTCCTGCCGGTCATCCTCGACGAAGTGGGCGAGCCGGACGAGGAAGATGGCAGCATCGGCGCAACCGCGCGCAGCCAGGCGGATGCACCGGAAATTGACGGCAATGTGTTCCTGCGCGACGTCGGCGCGGGACGGAAGGCGGGCGATATGTTCGACGTACTGATCGAAGATGCCGACGAGCATGATCTCTACGGCGTGCCTGCATGACCAGGCCATCGTTCGTCATCCGCGTCAAAGCTGGATGACGAACGATAGCGGCAGGCTGTCGCTACAGGGAGTCACGGCTTCACAAAAGCGTCCTGATATTCTGTCTTGACCGCTTCGCGCATGGCCGCGTCCACCGGCAATGCGACTTCATAGCTTCCCTCCGCATAGGGGCCGGCGCTGTAGGGGCCGATCACCACCGTCATGGTGTCGATCAGCTTGCCATTCTTTGATGTCGGCACCAGCAATTGCTCCATCGGATCGATGCATTTGGTGAAGTCATCATCTCCGCGCACGACGGGCTCGCCCCGTTTTTCCGCACGCTGCTTGTCCAGTTCAGCGCAAAAGCGCTCGCCGATCGCCGCGGCGAAGGCGGCGGGCGTCGTCATCAACGCCTTGACGCTCGTTTCGCGTTTACGCGCCTTGTCCCACAGGACGACGTCATAGCCGGTCATGCCATGGGCGCCGCCGGTATAGACATAGGTTTGCGATTGCAGCGACAGGAAACGGGGCGTGTCGGCCGCGACTTCCCATTTCGTCTCCAGACTATGCGGCCGAAATGGATAGCCCGCGCGTTTTGCCGACGCGCTGTCCTCCTTGGCCATTGCGAGCGCGCCGGTCCTGGACGATTTCATGTCTTTTTCGAATTTCTGCACCAATGCGGGAATTGCCGCCGCCTGCGCCGGATAGGCGTAGGAAAATTCGAGAAATTCGCCCTTGTCCGTTTCCTCGAACGGCTTGGCGGGGGATGAAGGCGGCGGCGTGCCGGCCATGCGGTCGACAAAGCGAGACGCCGCTTCATTAGCGGCGCTGTTGCCCGCACCCTGTTCCTGCGACGGTGAACAGGCCGCAAGCAGCAGCGCGCTCGTCGCGATCAGCCCCCCGCCCCGCATCAATGCGCGCGCGCCGCGCGGCAGCGCTCGCCAATCGCCTTGCGCGCATAGTCGCTTTCGAGCGCGCGGCCAGCATTGGACCAGCCCTCGGCGATCAGCGCCTGCTGCACCGCATTGCCATTGTCGAAACGTCCGCTTTCAGCCAGCGCATAGGCGCGGGCGCGCGCCGCCTGAAGGCTGCGATCATCTCCATATATCATCGTCCATCTCCTTGTTTCTTCTGCCTGAGACTTTAGGCTCATCGCTTTCGCGAGGCAAAGGAAGAAAGGGCCGACCGTGCCGCCCGAGCGACGGGAAATTGCCTCTTCCCCTGGTCCGGGGCTTTCCCCTACACCGGCGGCATGATCGAATTTTCCGACCTGCTCAAAACAGATAACCAGCAACCCGCCCGTCCGATCCAACTCGTCGATGTCAGCGGATATGAAGCCTGGCTGGCGCACCAGCCTGCCCGTACGCGCGCCATCCTGGCGGCGCAGAAATTCAGGGCAAAACCAGGCGAGCAGGCGATCCTTCCGGGCGATCAGGCCGATGACTGGTCGGTTGTCGCAGGTGTCGCCGACGCGGAGACACTGGGTTCCTGGTGCCTGGCCCGGTTGGCAGAGACCCTGCCGGAAGGTCATTATCGGCTGACCGGAGGTTCGCCCGGCGCCGCCGCGCTCGGCTGGCTCCTGGCGCACCATCGCTTCGACCGCTATCGGCAGGACGATGAACCGACCGGCGCGCGCGTCCTGCTGACCGGCGGAGTCGCGCAGATCGAACCGACGGTGCAACTGGCGCGCGCCACGGCGCTGGTGCGGGACATGGTGAACACGCCGGCCGCCGACATGGGGCCACCCGATATGGAAGCGGCCGTTGAAAAGGTCGCGCAATCCTCCGGCGCGGTCGTCACCACGACCCGCGGCGATGCGCTGGAGCAGGGCTTCCCCATGATCCATGCGGTCGGCAAGGCCGCCGACAAAAGCTTCGCGCCCCGCCTGATCGAGCTAAAATGGGGCGACCCCGCTCATCCGCGCGTCGCGCTGGTGGGCAAGGGCATCTGCTTCGATAGCGGCGGGCTGGACATAAAGCCGTCCGCAGGTATGCGCCTGATGAAGAAGGATATGGGCGGCGCGGCCCATACGCTGGGTCTTGCCCAACTTGTCATGGCGGCGCGCCTGCCGGGGCGACTGCACCCGCTGGGCGGCGCGGCCCATACGCTGGGTCTTGCCCAACTTGTCATGGCGGCGCGCCTGCCGGTGCGACTGCACCTGCTGATTGCAGCGGCCGAAAATGCGATTGGCGGCAACGCCTTTCGTCCCGGCGACGTCCTGCGCAGCCGCAAGGGGGTGACGGTGGAGATCGGCAACACCGATGCGGAGGGCCGGCTGGTGCTGGGCGACGCTCTCACCCGCGCGGGCGAGGAGCGACCCGAACTGGTGATCGACTTTGCGACGCTGACCGGCGCGGCCCGAGTCGCCGTCGGACCGGATTTGCCGGCGCTGTTCTGCAACGACGAGGCACTAGCCGCCGACGCGATTGCAGCGGGTATCGACACCGACGATCCCGTCTGGCGGTTGCCGCTGTGGGATGCCTATGCCGATATGCTGAAATCGGATGTCGCGGACATCAACAATGCTGGCGAAGGCGGCTTTGCCGGCGCGATCACCGCCGCCCTGTTTCTCAAGCGCTTTGCGCCGGAGGACTGCCCCTGGATTCACCTCGACACGTTCGCCTGGCGCCCTTCGACCAAGCCTGGCCGACCCAAGGGCGGCGAAGCGTTGGGGATGCGCGCGATGTTCCAATTGTTGCAACGGCGATACGGCAAGACAGGATAGCCGCGTTACAAAGCCTTATCCGTTACGCAACCGGATTGGCCATCGCGCGTTGAGCCGACATGAACGCCCACGCCGCCAAAGAATCATCCGCCGAGATCGACCGTCCGGGCCTCCCCTCGCTGCGCCAGTGGATGGCGACGTTGGTGGACTATGTGCGTTCGGGCAAACCCGATCTCACCAATCGCCAGATGGCGCTGATGATGACCGTCTACATCAGCGCCGGACCGCATACCGTGCGGGGCCTCGCCGAAGCGTTGCATGTGTCGAAACCGGTCATCACCCGCGCGCTGAACAAGCTTTCGGCGCTCGGCTATCTGCGCCGCGAGCGCGATGTGGCGGACCGCCGCAATATTTTTATCACCCGGACGCCAAAAGGGGCGGAATTTCTTGACGCGTTTCACCATTTCATCGCAGGAACCGCGCGCGATGGAAGGATTGAATACCCTGCAACGGAACGCACCGCCTGAAAGAACCCGGTTCAACCTGCTTGGCCGTTCGGTCGCGCTTGACCGCCGTGTCCATGCGGCGCGCGGCGACCTGGCCGACTTGGCGTTGGCGGGCACGCTTTTTTCGGCCCATTATGCGCGCGCCGTTCCGCTGACCTGTGTCGCGGCCGGCGCGCCGATCCTGTCCGCCGCGTCGCCCATGGCCGAAGCGGTCAGCGAATTGCTGCGGGGCGAGCGCTTCCATGCTCTTGACGTGACGACAGACTGGGCCTGGGGCTTTTGCGGCCATGACGGCTATGTCGGCTATATTCGGCGCGACGCGCTGGATGTCGAGGAACAGCCAACCCATCGCGTCACGGCCCGGACCGCTCCCCTGTTCAGCGCGACCGACATCAAATCGCCGATCGCCGACTACTGGCCGCAGGGCGCGCTCTTTACAGGCGAGACGCAAGGTGATTTCCTGGCCTGCGCCGAAGGCTTCATCCACCAGCGTCATGCCGCGTCAATGGCAGAGCGCGAACCGGACTGGGTGGCGGTGGCCGAACGCCATCTGGGGCAGCCCTATGTCTGGGGCGGGCGTGGCTACCGCGGCATCGACTGTTCCGGCCTGGTGCAGGTAGCGCTGGGCCAGGGCGGCATCGCCGTTCCGCGCGACACCGATCTGCAATGCGAAGGCATCGGCACACCGATCGACAGTGAGGCGCGGTTGCGCCGGGGCGACCTCATCTTCTTTACCGGCCATGTCGGCATCATGGCCGACGGCAAGACATTGCTGCACGCCAATGCGCACTGGATGGCGGTGGTCAAGGAACCCTTGGCCGACGTGGTGGCGCGCCTGGCGGTCGATCATCCCAATCCCATCATCGCGCGGCGGAGGATCGGCGCATGAGCACCCGGATTTTCATCGACGGCGGCCATGGCACGACCGGCATCGAAATCGGCGACCGGTTGGCCGGGCGCCCCGAACTTTCGCTGATCGCGCTGGACGAGAAGGATCGCAAGGATGCCGGCGCGCGGCGCGACGCGCTCAATGCCGCCGACATCGTCATCCTGTGCCTGCCCGACGACGCGGCGCGCGAAGCGGTATCGCTGATCGACAATGACTGGACGAGGGTGATCGACGCTTCCACGGCGCATCGTGTCGCCGACGGCTGGACCTATGGCTTTCCGGAACTGGAACCTGGACATCGCGAAGCCCTGGCCAACAGCCGCTTCGTCGCAAATCCGGGTTGCTGGCCGACCGGTTTCCTTGCACTGGTGCGGCCGTTGGTGCTGGCGGGGCTGTTGCCCGCCGACTGGCCGGTGACGGTGTCGGGCGCCTCGGGCTATTCGGGCGGCGGCAAGGCGATGATCGCCGAATATGAGGGCGAAGGCAGCGCGCCGAGCGCTTTCCGTCCCTATGGCCTGAGCCTCGCGCACAAACATGTCCCCGAAATGACCCGCTATTCGGGCCTCACCCATCCGCCGCTATTCGCGCCGGCGGTGGCGAACGCCTATCGCGGCATGATTGTCGAGGTGCCGATGCAACTGCGCGCCATGCCCGGCGCGCCATCGTTCGCCGATGTCCATGCAGCGCTGGCCAGCGCTTATGAAGGCTCGCCCATCGTCAGCGTCGCCTCGCTTGAAGAATGCGCGACAATCACGCAGTTGCCGCTGGAACAGGTGGGCGCAACCGACCGCCTCTCCCTGTTCCTGTTCGGCAATGCCGACGGCGGCCAGGCGCGGCTGGTTGCCGCGCTGGATAATCTGGGCAAGGGCGCTGCCGGGGCGGCGGTCCAGAATCTCAACATACTGGCCGGACTGCCGGAAACCGCAGGCCTGCGACTCTAGCTTTTAGTGAACCGTGCCCAGCGGCTGATCATAAGTCAGCAGCACGATCAGCCGCTCAATCTGTCGCCAGTGGCAGAAATGGATATGATTGCCCCGGTCGAGACTTTGGTCGGCGCGCGCTGCCGCTTCATAGCCGGCATTGTCGCCGAACAGGCTGATCAATTCGGCCGCATCCTCATAGCTCCTGCGATCCGCAAGATATGGCAACTGCATCATAACCCCCGACGTCGGCGACCCTTGTTCTTGATCAATATGGCTTCAATGATCATGCCAGTTCGCGGCTTCAGCCAGACGGGCCGCACAGCAAGGTGAACGACCGGTTAGGCAAGTCCTATAGCGGGACAATCGTCCCATTTCGGGACGATGCGTCCCAAAACAGGGCGGGCCTGCAAGCGTCTGGCGCTCGGCGCCAGGGCATGGCAAGGACAGGTTCATGAGTAAAGGCAGGCAAAATCCGACCGGTGCAGGCGCCATCATCGCGTTGCTGATCATCCTGGGCGCAATCGGCGGCGGGATATTTGGGCAACCCAGCATCGGCCTGCTCGCGGGCCTGGCGCTTGGCATCCTGATCGCGCTGCTCCTCTATCTGCGCGAACGAGGCAAATAAGCCTGCAACGGCTCGCCAACCGCCTTGCCCGGCGGCGCGACGCCGCATAGATGTGGGCGCATGAACAAGCATGTCATCGTCCTGCCCCTGGTCGCCCTTGCCCTGGCGGGCGGCGCCTTCCTCTACCTTGCCCAGGGCGATACCGCCCGCCTGCCGGCCGGCGCCGACACAGGCCGCGAGCCGGTCTTTACCAGCCCGCGCAGCGAAATGCTGCCGACGGTCAATATCGCCGAGGTAAAGTCATGGAAGGCTGGCGAAAAACCTGTGGCGGCACAGGGCCTGACGGTGAATCGCTTCGCCGAGGGGCTGGCGCATCCGCGTTCGCTGCTGCGCCTGCCCAATGGCGACATATTGGTGGCGGAAACCAACAGCCCGCCCCGCCCCAAGGACGGCATCGTCCAGCGCGTCATGAACTATCTGATGGCCAAGGCGGGCGCGGGCGTTCCTTCTGCAAACCGCATCACCTTGCTGCGTGACGTCGATGGTGACGGCCATGCCGAAACCAAGACCGCGTTCCTGACCGGGCTCCACTCACCCTATGGCATGGCGTTGATCGGCGACACGCTCTATGTCGCCAATACCGACGCGCTGATGGCCTTTCCCTACAAGGATGGCGAGACGAAGATCACTGCGCCGGGTCGCAAGATCATCGACCTGCCTGCACAGGCGCCCAATATGCACTGGACAAGAAGCCTGGCCGCCTCCCCGGAGGGGTTGCTCTATGTCGGTGTGGGATCGAACAGCAATATCGGCGAAAATGGCCTGGAATCGGAGCGTAACCGCGCCGCCGTGATCGAGGTCAATCCCAAGAACGGCTATAAGCGCATCTTCGCCTCCGGCCTGCGCAACCCGGTGGGGCTGGCGTTTGAACCGAAAAGCGGCGCATTGTGGGGCGTCGTCAACGAACGCGACATGCTGGGCGCCGATCTGGTGCCCGACTATCTGACCCGGGTCGAATTCGGCGCCTTCTATGGCTGGCCCTGGAATTATTGGGGCGGTTATGAGGATCGCCGCGTCCAGCCGCAACGCCCCGAAATCCGCGAATATACCAAGCGCCCCGATTATGCGCTGGGCAACCATGTGGCGCCTTTGGGCCTGACCTTCGCCGATCAGGTGCAACTGGGATCGCGCTATAGCGACGGCGCGTTCGTTGGCCTGCATGGCAGTTGGAACCGCAAGCCGGCAGCGGGCTACAAGGTGGTGTTCGTGGGGTTCGATGATGGCGAAGCAGGTAAGGCCAAGCCAATTGATGTGCTGACGGGCTTTCTGGACAAGGCCGGCGCCGCCCATGGACGGCCGGTCGACGTGACGGCTGATGCGAAGGGCGCACTGCTGGTCAGCGACGATGTCGGTGGCATCGTGTGGCGCGTAACCAAGGCGAACTAAAGGCCCCGCGAAACGGGGCTGTCAGAGCGCCAACCCGTTTCGTCCCGCCAGCTCGACCACATATTGCCAGGCGACCCGACCCGACCGGCTGCCGCGCTGGGTCGCCCACTGGATCGCCTCCAGTCGATCAAATGCAAGGCCCAGCTTCGCCGCATAGCCGCCGACGATCGCGACATAGGCATCCTGGTCGATCGCATGGAAGCCAAGGCTGAGGCCGAAACGGTCCGACAGAGCCATCTTGTCGTCCACCACGTCGCGCGGATTGACGGGATCATCCTGCTCCGACATGTGGCGCGGCACGATATGGCGACGGTTCGACGTCACATAGAGGCGGACATTGGCGGGCCGCGCCGCCGTTCCCCCCTGCAACAACGACCGTAACGCACGAGCGTCGCCCGTGCCCTGTTCGTCAAAGCCAAGGTCGTCCAGGAACAGGACGAACGGCCGCGTCGTGCCGCGCAGCAGCGAAAACAGCGCCGGCAGGCTGGCCAGTTCGTCGATCGCGCATTGCATCAGGGCGATGTCCTGCCCTTCCCCCTGCAACTTGCCTACGACAGCCGCCACCACCGCC
>NZ_AYOY01000189.1 GCF_000508185.1 Sphingobium sp. C100
CCCCTGACCCCTCCCGCAAGCGGGAGGGGGATTGGTTGTGCTTACCCCAGATGCGTTGCCGACCAGTCGGCCTGCGCGCTCCAGGTTTCGGCGCTGCCCTTGACGGTGCAGCCCTTGTCGCCCGCCGTGACCGCGCCGATGCGATGGACGGTTTCGCCCGCATCCTCCAGCGCCTTGGTGACGGCGGAGACATGGGCTTCGTCCACGGCCAGCACCATGCCGACGCCGCAGTTGAAGGTGCGCGCCATTTCCTGCGGCTCGATATGCCCCTGCGCCTGAAGGAATGCCATCAGGCGCGGCTGGTCCCAGGCGTCTGCATTCACCGTCGCATGAGCGCCGTCGGGCAGGACGCGCGGGATATTTTCCAGCAGGCCGCCGCCGGTGATATGGGCGAGCGCGTTGACGAGGCCCGCGCGCACCAGCGGCAGCAGGCTCTTCACATAGATGCGGGTCGGCGCCATCAGCGCGTCGATCAGCAGCACTTCATTGTCGAACAGCGCGGGGCGGTCGAGCTTCCACCCCTTGTCGGCGGCAAGCCGGCGGACCAGCGAATAGCCGTTCGAATGGATGCCCGAGGAGGCGAGGCCGAGCAATATGTCGCCCGCCTTCACCCGGTTGCCGGTCAGCGCCTTGGTCCGTTCCACCGCGCCGACGCAGAAACCGGCAAGATCATAGTCGCCATCGGCATACATGCCCGGCATTTCGGCGGTTTCGCCGCCGATCAGCGCGCAGCCAGCCTGGCGGCAGCCGTTGGCGATGCCGGCAATGACCCGCTCCGCCACGCCGCTCTCCAGCTTGCCGGTGGCGTAATAGTCCAGGAAGAAAAGCGGTTCGGCGCCCTGCACGATCAGGTCGTTGGCGCACATGGCGACCAGGTCGATGCCCACGCCGTCATGCCGGTCATGGTCGATCGCAAGCTTGAGCTTGGTGCCCACGCCGTCATTGGCGGCGACCAGCAGCGGGTCGTTATAGCCCGCCGCCTTGAGGTCGAAAAAGCCGCCGAAACCACCGAGTTCGGCGTCGGCGCCGGGGCGACGGGTGGCCTTGGCCAGGGGTGCGATGGCGCGGACAAGGGCGTTGCCGGCGGCGATGTCGACGCCGGCCTTGGCGTAGCTGTAGGATTCGTTCTGGCTCATGATCTGCGCCCCTAGAACAATGGGGCGGAAAACGGAAGCTTGGCAGCGCGGGGAAATAGCGGCAAAAGGCGCCGCGTGAGCCTGAGCCAGACCTTCTTCCGCCCGATCCGGTCCCTGCGACCGAACCAGCCCGGCATCGCGTTGCGCCTGCTGTCCCGGCCCGTCCAGATCATGATCGCCATCGGCCTGGGCCTGGCCGCCGCCGGCCTGTTCGCGCAGATGGAGGGGGAACGCGGCGTGCCGCCGATCGCCAGCGGCGGCGATTTCGAAGTGACCGGGGTGAAGGTCGACGTCTATGCCAAGGATGCCGACAGCGCGCGCTATGCGGGCTGGCGCATGGCCCAGCGGCAGGCGTGGCGGATGTTGTGGGGCCGCACCCATGGCGGCGCAGGCGCGCCCGCTCTGTCCGATTCGCAGCTGGAAGCGATGATTTCCGGTATCGAGATCGAGCAGGAGCAGAACGGCCCCAACCGCTATGTCGCGACGCTGGGCATCATGTTCGATCGCGCGCGCACCGGGCAGGTGCTGGGCGTGTCTGGCAATGTGCGGCGTTCGCCCCCGCTGCTGGTCATTCCGGTCCTGTGGGACGGCGGATCGGCCGTGGCCTATGAGCGCACCAATGAATGGCAAAAGGCCTGGGCGCGGTTCCGCACCGGGGAAAGCGCGATCGACTATGTCCGTGTCGCCGGATCGATCGCCGACCCGATCCTGCTCAATGCCGGCCAGACCGGGCGGCGCGGGCGGCTGTGGTGGCGCGTGCTGCTCGACCAATATGGCGCGGCCGACGTGGTGATCCCGATCGCGCGGTTGCAGCGCGCCTGGCCCGGCGGTCCGGTCACCGGCAGCTTCACCGCGCGCTATGGCCCCGACAACAGCCTGATCGGCAGTTTTTCGCTGCGCGCGTCGAATGACAGCGGCATCCCCAAGATGCTGGACGAGGGCGCGCGTCGGATCGACGCGCTTTATACCAGCGCGCTGAATGACGGCCGCCTGCGCCCCGACCCCTCGCTCATCATCGAGGAACCGGTCGATCCCGCTACGCTGGAGATCGAAAATCCCGTCGAGACGCCGATCGAGGCGGTCGATGCGCCGGTGCCCGGCGCGACGGCGACGGGCAGCTTCGCGGTCCAATATGAGACGCCCGACGTCAGTTCGGTGGGCGCCGGCGAATCGGCGGTCCGCGCCATCCCCGGCGTACGGTCGGCTTCGACCAGCAGCCTGGCGCTGGGCGGCACATCGGTGATGCAGGTCAGTTTCGACGGCACGATCGACATGCTGCGGGCGGGCTTGCAGGCGCGCGGCTATCAGGTCGCGGTGTCCGGCACCACGCTGCGGATCACCCGGCGACCGGCGCCGCCGCCCGCGCAATGAGCCAGATCAGCCTCCCTTTCGAAGGACTTGGGGGCGCTGGCGAAGGCGATTTCCTAGTCAGCGATGCCAACCGCCTTGCCGTCGCCCATCTGGAGCGGTGGCGCGACTGGCCCTTGTCGGTCGGCGTGCTGATCGGGCCGCCGCGTTCGGGACGCTCCACGCTGGCGCGGCAATTCGCGCGGATGAGCGGGGGCGAGGTCATTGACGACGCGCAGGGGGACGACGGGTCGGGGACGCAGATGGACGAGCATCGCCTGTTCCATGCCTGGAACGCCGCCCAGACCGATCATCGCCCGCTGTTGATGGTGGGGCGGACGCCGCCGGCAAGCTGGGCCGTGGCCTTGCCCGACCTGCGGTCGCGCCTGGCGGCGGCGCCCCATGTCGCGATCGAGGAACCGGACGAGGCGCTTGCCCGCGCGCTCATCCGGCATGGTTTCGACACAGCCGGCGCCAGCTACGCCGCCGACCTGCCCGAATGGCTGGCGCGCCGAATCGAACGCTCCTATGCGGCGATCGCGCAGGCGACGCGGCTGCTGGATCGGGCCGCGCTGTCATCGGGACGCAAAATTTCCATCGCAATGGCGAAAGAGGCCCTGCAATCTGCGGGCGTCTTGCCTATAGTCCCGCCCGATCCCTCCATTGCGCAGCGCGAGTAATCTGTGGCCGAAGCTGACCCCATCGCCAACCTGTCGCTGCCCAGCGATCGTTATTTCAATCGTGAGCTGTCATGGCTGGCGTTCAACCAGCGCGTGCTGGAGGAGGCGATGAACCGCGCCCATCCCTTGCTGGAACGGCTGCGCTTCCTGTCGATCTCGGGCAATAATCTGGACGAGTTTTTCTCCGTCCGGGTCGCTGGCCTGAAGGGGCAGCAGTTGCAGAATGTCGACATGCGGTCGGCCGACGGGCTGACGCCGGCGCAGCAACTGGCCGCGATCACCGAGACGGCCGCGACGCTGATGCGCGCGCAGCAGAAGGTCTGGGGCCTGATACATGGCGACCTGGTTCGGGCCGGCGTGGAGGTGATCGGTCCGTCCGCCGACATGGACCCGGTCTGCGCCGCCTGGCTGCGCGAGCATTTCATGACACAGATCTTCCCGGTCCTGACGCCCCAGGCGCTCGACCCGGCGCACCCCTTTCCCTTCATTCCCAATCAGGGCCTCTCGATCGTTTTCGATCTGGAGCGATTGTCGGACAAGCAGCCGATCCGCGAACTGGTGATGATCCCGGCCTCGCTCGACCGGTTCGTGCGCGTCCCCGGCGAACCGGCGCGCTATATGGCGCTGGAAGCTGTGGTGCGGCGCTTTTCGGCCGACCTCTTCCCCGGCTATCGCGTCCGCAACAGCGGCGTGTTCCGCATCATCCGCGACAGCGACATCGAAATCGAGGAAGAGGCCGAAGATCTGGTCCGCTATTTCCGCAGCGCGATCAAGCGGCGGCGGCGCGGCCGGGTGATCCGCATGGAGATAGAGGAGCGGATTCCCGAGCCGGTCGAGGAAATGCTCCAGGACATGCTTCAGGGCCATGAAGCGAGCGTGGTCGAAGTGGAAGGCTTCATCGGCATCGGCGACCTGAGCGGCATTGTCGACGTGGATCGTCCCGACCTTAAATTCGAACCCTATGCGCCCCGTTTCCCCGAGCGCATCCGCGAATATGGCGGCGACTGTTTCGCCGCGATCCGCGCCAAGGACATTGTCGTCCACCATCCCTATGAGGCGTTCGACGTCGTCATCTCGTTCCTGAAGCAGGCGGCGAGCGACCCGGACGTGGTGGCGATCAAGCAGACGCTCTACCGCGCCGGCAAGCAGTCGGCGATCATCCGCGCGCTGATCGACGCGGCGGAAGCGGGCAAGTCGGTGACGGCGGTGGTGGAATTGAAGGCCCGGTTCGACGAGGAACAGAATCTAATGTGGGCCGATGCGCTGGAACGCGCGGGCGTGCAGGTGGTCTATGGCTTCATCGACTGGAAGACCCATGCCAAGGTGTCGATGGTGGTCCGGCGCGAAGGGGATCAGTTTCGCAGCTACTGCCATTTCGGCACCGGCAATTATCACCCGATCACCGCGCGCATCTACACCGATCTGAGCTTCTTCACCGCCGATCCGGCCTATAGCCGCGACGCCGCCGCGCTGTTCAACTATATCACCGGCTATGTCGAACCGCAGGGGCTGGAAAAGCTGGTGATGAGCCCGCGCGACCTGCGCAACCGGCTGTGCGAACTGATCGATGACGAGATCGACCATGTCCGCGCCGGTCGCCCCGGCACCATCTGGGCCAAGATGAACAGCCTGGTCGACCCGGCGATCATCGAAAAACTCTATGCGGCGAGCAATGCGGGGGTGCAGATCGACCTGATCGTGCGCGGCATTTGCTGCCTGCGCCCCGGCGTGCCGGGCATGTCGGAAAATATCCGGGTCAAGTCTGTCGTCGGCCGCTTCCTGGAACATAGCCGCATCACCGTGTTCGGCAATGGCAAGGCGCTGCCCAATAATGGCGCGAAAGTCTATATCAGCTCGGCCGACTGGATGCCGCGCAACTTCGACCGCCGGGTCGAATTTCTGGCGCCGGTCGAAAACGGCACCGTGCACGATCAGATCGTCGATCAGGTGATGGTCGCCAACCTGATCGACACCGAACAAAGCTGGGCGCTGGACAGCGAAGGCCATTACAGCCGGCTGGAACCGGGCGACAAGCCGTTCAACCTGCATCGTTATTTCATGACCAACCCGTCGCTTTCCGGGCGCGGCGCGGCGCTGGACAGCGACGCCGTGCCCACCTTGCGGCTGCGCAGCGGAGGCTGAAGCGCTGATGAACTCGATGTTGAGCCGCGTCCGCGCCGTCGCCGAGCAGATGGTGACTTCGCCAGAGCCGGCCCATGCGCGCACTGCGATCATCGACATCGGGTCGAACAGCGTGCGCCTGGTCGTCTATGACGGGCCGCGCCGCATTCCCTTCATCCTGTTCAATGAAAAGGTGATGGCGGGGCTGGGCGCGTCGCTGGCCCGGACCGGGGCGATCGAGCCGGACGCGATGGAGCGCGGGCTGCGCGCCATTGGCCGCTTCGCCCGCCTGTGCCGCGCGATGCATGTGGCCGATGTGCGCTGCGTCGCCACCGCCGCCGTGCGCGACGCCACCAATGGCGCCGACTTCATCGCCCGCGCGCAGGCGATGGGCCTGACGGTCGAATTGCTGTCGGGGGCGCAGGAAGCGATCGGCGCGGCCATGGGCGTGCTGTCGGGCATTCCGCACGCGGACGGCATCGTCGGCGATCTGGGCGGGGGCAGCCTGGAACTGGCGCGGGTGCGGGGCGGGGCGGTCGAACAGACGATTTCGCTGCCGCTGGGCGTGCTGCGCCTGCCGCAGATCCGCGCCAAGGGGCCGCGCACGCTGGAGCGCTATGTCACCCAGATGCTCGACAAGGCGGGCTGGCGGCCCGAGCCTGGCCTGCCCTTCTACATGGTCGGCGGTTCGTGGCGCGCGCTGGCGCGCTTCGACATGCAGCTTACAGATTTCCCGCTGCCGGTCGTCCATCAATATGAAATGACCGCCGCGCGCGCCGAACAACTGACCCGCATCGTGTCCCATGTCGACAAGGCGCGGCTGAAGGCCATTCCCGCGATGACCGGATCGCGCGTGCCGACCATGCCGGACGCCGCCGCGCTGTTGTCGGTGGTGGTGCGGCAGTTGAAGTCCAGCAGCCTGATCGTGTCGGCCTATGGCCTGCGCGAAGGGCTGCTCTACGAAATCCTGCCCGCCGATATTCGGCAGCATGACCCGTTGCTGATCGCGGCCGAGGCGGAAGGGGAGGCGCAGGCGCGGTTTCGCGGCCATGGCGATCGCATCGACCGCTGGATCGCGCCGCTGTTTCCCGACGATGATGCGGCCGGCCGCCGCATCCGCCGCGCCGCCTGCCTGCTCGCCGATGTAAGCTGGCGCGCCAACCCGGATTTTCGCGCCGAGCGCGGGGTGGAAATCGCGCTGCACAGCAACTGGGTCGGCATCACCGCCTGCGAACGGGCGATGCTGGCGCAGGCGCTGCACAGCCATTTCGGTGGCGGCCTGACTCCGCCGCCGGGGCTGGAACGCATCGCGACCCCCGAACTGCTACACCGCGCCGCGCTATGGGGTCTGGCGATCCGGCTGGCGCAGCGGCTGTCGGGCGGGGTCGAAGGGCCGCTGGCGGTGTCCCGGCTGGAACGCCATGACGATCGCATCGACCTGCATCTGCGCGAGGGCGATGCCGACTTTTATGGCGAAGCCGTGGATCGCCGCCTGCGCCACCTGGCCCAGGCGATGGGGCTGAAATATCAGCAACTCGGCGGGTAGGGAGCAGGGTTTCCGGTTCAGGGCGTCTGGGTCGCTGACCATGCCCGGCATCGAGACATATATGGCTTGGGCGCTTTGCGCCGCCGCGCCGATGATCAGCGCGCCGGGTGGGCGAGCGTGCTCGCGCAAAGACAGGCAAAGTCGCGGAAGATCGCGACGCGCTGTGCCGTCCGCGAATCGAGCGCGGCATGCAAATCCGCGCCCGTCAGGTCCGCGATTGCGACCGCGCCTTCGTCCGGCTTATTCGCTTTCGCCCGTCGTCGGCGTGGCCGGTCCGCCAGCGGTGGCGGCACCGGCGGGCGCCGCGCCTTCGACGCTTTCGGCCGCTTCGGTGGCGTTGCCCGCCGCCTCGGCCGGGGTGGCGCTGGCTTCGGCCGGCTCGGGATCGGCGGCCGGCAGCGGCAGGTTCGACCCCTGGGTGTTGAGCCAGGCGATCAGGTTGGCGCGATCGGCCGGATTACCCAGGCCGGCAAAGGTCATCTTGGTGCCCGGCGCGAATTCACGCGGGCTCTTGAGCCAGTGATCCATCGCTTCGAACGTCCATTCGCCGCCCTTGCTCTTGAGCGCGTCGGAGAAGGCAAAACCCGCCTTGCCCACGGCGATCGGTTCACCCACGGTGCTCCACAGATTGGGACCGATGCCGTTTGCCCCGCCCTGGTTGACGGTGTGGCAGGCGGCGCATTTGGCGAAGACTTTCTCGCCCGCGGCGACATCCGCGCTGGCCAACAGGGTGTTGAGGCTGGGACCGGTATCGCCGGCTTCGCCCTCGGCTTCGACGCCTTCAATCGCGTAGCCCATATGTTCGGGCCGCTCATCTTCGAAATATTTCGAGCTGACGATTGCGCCGCCCAGGGCGATGATCCCCGCAAACAAAGCCCAGCCCGCCACGGTATTGAAACGATCGCCCATCTCGCTCGACTTCCCTTAGCTTTTGTTCTGGCGGCTGTCAGACGCGCCCCCCTCTTGTGCGCTGCCATAATGGCGGAGGCGCGATGGTGCAAGTCGGGTTGACGCGCGATCGCACTTGGCGTGTGCATGGCGCTTGCGCGGGGGCCGCGGAAATCCTAAGCGCGCACGCGCCCATGCAAAATTATCCCGCCCCCGCCCGCGTGATCGTCGCGGACCTCGCCGCCAAGGCCGCCGCCGACCCGTCCCGCGCCGTCGCCTATCAGGGCGCGCCGGGCGCCAATTCGCATCTCGCCGCGCTGGGCTATGCGCCCGATTGCGTGCCGCTGCCCTGTTTCGCGTTCGAGGATGCGATTGACGCGGTGCGGTGCGGACAGGCGATGCGGGCGATCATCCCGATCGAAAACAGCCTGCACGGCCGCGTCGCGGACATGCATTTCCTGCTGCCCGAATCGGGCCTGCATATCGTCGACGAATATTTCCTGCGCATCCGGCACTGCCTTATGGCGCCGGACACGACGCCGGTGAGGAGCGCGATCAGCCACCCCCAGGCGCTGGGCCAGTGCCGCCATTATCTGCGCGAGCGGAACATCCAGCCGGTCGCCTATGCCGACACGGCGGGCGCGGCGGCGATGGTGGCGGAACGCAAGACGCCGGGCGAAGGCGCGATCGCCCCCTATCTGGCGGCGGAGCTTTATGGCCTGCGCCTGATCGCCGAGAATATCGAGGATAGCGACGACAATATGACGCGCTTCCTGGTGCTGGCGCGCGAACCGCGGACGCCGGTCGCCCATGTCGGGCCGGTCATGACGACGTTCCTGTTCGAGGTGAAGAATGTCCCCGCCGCGCTCTACAAGGCGATGGGCGGCTTTGCCACCAACGGCGTCAACATGACCAAGCTGGAAAGCTACCAGCGCGGGGCCAGCTTTGCCGCGACCGAATTTTATTGCGACATCGAAGGGATGCCCGGCGACGCCGCGGTCGACCGCGCGCTCGCCGAACTGGAGTTTCACACCAAATGGGTGCGGATGCTGGGCAGCTATCGCCAGGCGCGGCCCCGGACCTGAACCGAAGCGCGCGTTCGCGATCGGCGCGATGGCCGCACTGGATGGGCCGGCGGTGGAAGGAAGGTCGGCGGTCGTCCGCTTCCCACTTATTGGGCCTTCCCACGCCCCGGCCTTGCTTGGGTGCTTTCACCGGCGCAACATCCTGCGTATAGGCGTTTTCATGGTCGCAGCCATCATCCTGTCCGCTTTGGCGATGAGCGCCATTGTCGGCGTACGCTATCTGTTGGCGAGCGGCGGCTTTGCGCTGGCGACGCGGGTGCGCCAGCCTGGCCTGTATCGCGGGCTGGAACGGCAGATGCGGCGCGAAATCGGCTGGTCGCTGCTGTCGGCGCTGATTTATGGCGTGCCCGCCGGCGTGGTCGCCTGGGGCTGGCAGGCGCGGGGCTGGACGCGAATATATGAGGATGTGAACAGCTATCCGCTCTGGTGGCTGCCGGTTTCCGTGCTGCTCTACCTCGCGGCGCATGACACATGGTTTTACTGGACGCATCGCTGGATGCACCGGCCAAAGCTGTTTCGCATCGCCCATGCGGTCCATCATGCCAGCCGGCCGCCCACGGCCTGGGCGGCGATGAGCTTTCATCCCTGGGAAGCGCTGACCGGCGCGGTGGTCGTCCCGGCGCTGGTCTTCCTGATCCCCATCCATGTCGCCGCTTTGGGCGTGGTGCTGACGATCATGACGGTGATGGGCGTCAGCAATCATATGGGATGGGAGATGTTTCCGCGCTGGATGGTGCGCGGGCCGATCGGCGCATGGCTGATCACCGCCAGTCATCATCAGCGCCATCATGAATTTTACGCCTGCAATTACGGCCTGTATTTCCGCTTCTGGGATCGGCTGTGCGGCACGGACAAGGGACTGGGCGCATTTACCGAAGAACGGGCATGAAGGCGATCCTGCTGGGTCTGGCGATGGCGGCGCTGCCGGGCGCGGCGCCCGTCAGCCAGGGCCAGCCGCTCAGCATGGCGCTGGAAGGACTGCGCTCGGCCAAGGGGCAGATATTGGTCTGCATCACCCGCTCGGCGGCCTATTTTCCCGATTGCAGCCATGATCCCGACAAACGGCATTTCGCCGTTCCCGCGTCGGACGGCCCGGTGGTGCTGGGCCAGTTGGCGCCGGGCAGTTACGCCATCGCCATCATCCATGACGAAAACGGCAATGGCAAGCTGGACACCTTTGCCGGCATCCCGCGGGAAGGGGTGGGCTTTTCGCGCAATCCCGCGATCCGCTTCGGCGCGCCGAGCTTCCATTCGGCCAGTTTCGCTGTGACGGGCGGCGCGGTGGAGCAGGATATCCGGCTCAAATATTTCCTCTGAGTCGATGGCGGGGAACCTCTAAGCCGTTCGAAACATTGTTGTCGTGAACGCCACGCTACGAACAGGGTTTTTCATGCATCGCCTCCGCCGCCTCCTGGGCGCGACCATCGTCGCCGTCCTGCCCATCGCCGCGCCCGCATCCGCGCAGGAAGAAGAACAGCATAGCAGCCTGACCGTCGGCGCGGGTGTCGCCATCGTCCCCAGCTACGAAGGGTCGGACGATTATCGCGTCCTGCCGCTGCCGCAAGTGCGCGGCAAGGTGAAGGATCACAGCTTCTGGACGCGCGGGGCGTCGCTCTACGTCGACGCCATCGCCGATCCGCAAGGGGCGGAATGGGATTTCGAACTGGGGCCGATGGTCACTGCTCGGTTCGACCGGTCCAGTCGCAAGGCGATCAAGGACGATGCCGTGCGCGCGCTGGGCAAGCGCGACATTGCGGTGGAGGTCGGCGGCTTCGTCGGCATCGGCAAGACCGGCGTCATCACCAGCCCTTACGACATGCTGTCCGCGCGCGTCGCGGTGGCCAAGGACGTGGCCGGGGCGCATGACAGCTATGTCGTCACGCCGCAGATCGAATATATGACCCCGCTGTCGCGCACCGCCTTTGTCGGGCTGGGGCTGTCGGCCGAATATGTCGGCAAGAAATATGGCCGCACCTATTTCGACATCACGCCCGAGGAATCGATGGCGAGTGGCCTGCCCGCCTATGCGGACGCCGGCAAGGGTTCGGGCTTCAAGCGGGTGTCGCTGAGCCTGGCGGGCGGCAAGTCGCTGTCGGGCGACCTGCGCCAGGGCTGGGCGCTGTTCGCCGCCGGCAGCTATTCGCGGATGCTGGGCGATTATGCGGATTCGCCCGTCGTCGCCATCGCCGGGTCGAAGAACCAGTGGGTCGGTGTGGTCGGCATCGGCTACACCTTCTAATAGCGCGGGTTTAGAGTGCAGGCCGGGAGTGCGGGCTGAAATTGCAGCGCACCGATCGGCCTCCTTCGACCATGATTCAATCCTTGCCCGACTTGTCCCATGGGGGTGACGCCCCACATAAGGCGCTGTATGACGGCGGCGAGTTGGACCGCATTGGCAGGAGATGAAAGCGTGGCGACCCTGGGACTGAGCGACACCGAAAAGGCGGCCGTGGAGGCGTTTCGCCAGGATGTGGTGGAGCCTTCGCGCACCCAATTGGTGGTGGTCGATTTCTGGGCCGAATGGTGCGGCCCGTGCAAGCAGTTCGCGCCGGTGATCGAGAAGGTCTGCGCCGAATATGAGAGCAAGGGCGTCAAGCTGGTCAAGGTCAATGTGGACGAAAATGGCTTCATCGCCAGCCAGTTCCGCGTTCAGTCGATCCCGACCGTCTATGCCGTGTTCCAGGGCCAGCCGGTCGCGGACCTGAGCCAGGCGCGGACCGAAGGCCAGCTGAAACAATATCTCGACCAGCTATTGGGCCAGTTGCCGATCGAATCCGATGACAAGGCGCTGGCGCAGGAAGTCGCGCCGCTGATCGCCATGGGCGAGGAAATGCTGGCCGATGGCGAGCATGAGCGCGCGCTGTCGGTCTTTACCCAGATCGTCCAGATGGCGCCCGACAATGCCGAGGCCGCAAGCGGCCAGGCGCGGGCGCTGGTGGCGATGGGGCAGTTGGACGAAGCGGAAGCGGCGCTGGCCGCGCTGCCCGAAGACATCGCCCGGCATGGCGCGATCGACCAGGCGCGCGCCGCCATCGCGCTGGCCCGCGACGCCCGGCCGGTGGCCGACCTGTCGGACGTCGAGGCGAAGGTCGCGGCCGATCCCGACGATCATGCCGCGCGTTTCGAACTGGCGGCGGGGCTGATGTCGAACGGCGACCGCGATGCCGCCGCCGACGCGCTGCTGGAAATCGTGCGGCGCGACCGGGCCTGGAATGACGGCGCGGCCCGCGCGCAACTGCTCAAGATTTTCGAGGCGGTCGGTCTGGAAGATCCCTGGGTCGCGGCGCAGCGGCGCAAGCTGTCGCAGATTCTCTTTTCCTGATCCCATGCCACTCTCGCGCGTCTCGATCTTTCCGCTGTCCGGGGCGCTTCTGCTCCCCGGCATGGAATTGCCGCTGCATATTTTCGAGACGCGATATCGGGCGCTGATCCATGACGTCATGGCGCGCGACCGGCGCATCGGCATGATCCAGCCGCGCCAGGGCGGTCCGGTGCCGCCGCTCTATGATGTGGGATGCCTGGGCCATGTCAGCCATATCGAGGCGCTGGATGATGGGTGTTTCAACATCATCCTGACCGGACTCGCCCGGTTCCGGCTGGTGCGCGAACTGCCGGTCGCGACCCAGTTCCGCCAGGTCGAGGCGGACGTTGAGCAGGCGCCGCAGGAGGATGAGGTGCTGGCCGCGGTGGAACGCGCCGCACTGGAGCAGGAATCGCGGCGGTTCGCCGAATTATTGGGCTATGTGGTCGACTGGACCGCGGTGTCGCGGCTGGACGATACGGCGCTGGTCAACGGCATCGCCCAGATCGCGCCCTTCGACCCGGCGGCCAAGCAGACGCTGCTGGAGGCCGACAGCCTGTCGGAACGGTCGGAGCGGATCATCCAGTTGATGCAGATCGTCGGCCGGATCGAGCGCGATGGCGGGGCGACGATGCAGTGAGGGACGACGCAGTGAGGGATGGTGCAGTGAGCGGGGGCGCCCCGATTGACCCATGGCTGCTGGACAAGCTGGTCTGTCCCGTCACCCGCACGCCGCTGCGCTGGGACGCGGCGCGGCAGGCACTGGTGTCGGACGCGGCGGGCCTTGCCTATCCGATGCGCGATGGCGTGCCGGTGCTGGTGGCGCGGGCCGCCGTGGCGGTCTGACGCTGGCGGCGCGCATGTGTGGACTGACGTCTTCACCTCCCTTGAAAGAGAGGGGAATGTCTCTCCATCACCCCATCACCGCCGCAGCCCTAAGGGCGGCCGCAGGCTAACGCGGGCGTGACGGTTGGGTCGGCTAAGCTGGCGGCTGCGTGGCCATTCCCTTTTGCCGACGGTCCGTGAACTCGGCCTGGATGATCCAGCAAGCGGTGCGCCTGTCAGTGTTTGCCCGGTTTGCTGGAGGTGCCCGGCGCGGGCGGGTTCAGCAGTTCGACGCCAGCGGGCAGGCCGGTGCCGCCCATGTCCAGCTTCTTCGCCTGTTCCTGCGCGACGCGCTGCGGATCATCCCGTTCCTTGATTGCCGCCTTGGTCGCTTCGTCCATATCCTCGTCTTCGCCCGCGCCGCCGCCGCCGCGGGTCCAGCCCAGGATGATCGACATGCGCCGGTTGCGCGGATCATAGGCGTCGTCCTTCACGAACGGTTCGCGGTCGGCCACGCCTTCGATCCGGGCGAAGCGGCTGTTGCCGATGCCGCTGTCCGACAGCGTCTGGCGCGTCGTTTCCGCACGGGCGGATGACAGGCGCCAATTATTCATCGTGCGACCCGACGCATAGGGCAGGCCGTCGGTATGGCCGCGTATGATCAGCGGGTTGGGCATGGTCTGAAGGACGGTCGCGACCTCGCCGACCAGCGCGCGCGCTTCGGGGACGAGACGGTCGGTGCCCATGGCGAACATCGCGAAATCCGCTTCATCGATCAGGTCGATGCGCAGCCCCTCGCGGGTTTCGGTGAAGCGGACATTCTTGCGCAGGCGCGAAAGGCCCTTGCGGTTCATGCGCGCTTCCAGATCCTTCTTGATCGATTCGAATTTCTGTCGGTCGGCCGCCCGCATCGCCTTGCCGCCCTGGTCCTTGGTGCCGGTGGCGTCGCGCGGGATGGTGATGGACAAATTGCCCGCGCCGCCGGTGGTCGGATAATTTTCCTTGCCGGTCAGGCTGTCGCCGCCCAGCAGGCCGGTCGATCCGGCCGACGCCATCTTCAGTTCGACCAGGGTCGGCGTGAAATAATCGGCCAGCGCCTTGCGCTGCTTTTCAGTCGTCGCGCCCAGCAGCCACATGAGCAGGAAGAAGGCCATCATCGCCGTCACGAAATCGGCATAGGCGACTTTCCAGGCGCCGCCATGATGGCCGCCATGCCCTTCGACGATGATCTTCTTGACGATGATCGGCCGGGGTTCGGGCTCGTTCGCGCCGCGCTTTTTTTCGGCCATGGCTTATTTGCCCCGCATACCGTCAAACACCTCGGCAAAGCCGGGCTGGTTGGCATGGACCAGGCTGGAGCGGGCGGCTTCGATCACCAGTGGTTGCGGGTGGCCGTGCAGCGAGGCGATGATGATCTGCTTGACGACATGATACATGGCGCCGTCCTGCTCGATCACCGCGCGACAGCGATTGGCGAAGGGATTGACCATGCCATAGGCGAGCAGCACGCCCAGGAAGGTGCCGACCAGCGCCGAACCGATCATCGCGCCCAGCACCGAAGGCGGCTGGTCGATCGAACCCATGGTCTTGACCACGCCCAGCACCGCCGCGACGATGCCCAGCGCGGGGAGGGCGTCGGCCAGTCCCTGGAGATTGTCGGCGGGCTTGAGCGATTCATGGTGATGGGTCTTGAGCGCATTGTCCATCACCTCCTCGACCGCGTGCGGATCGAGCGTGCCGGACGAAACGACCACCAGGCGGAGCGTGTCGCTCATCAGGTGGATGAGCGTCTTGTCCTTCATCAGCTTGGGATATTCGGAGAAGATGGTGGAACTGGCCGGATCTTCGATATGGGGTTCGAGCGCGACCGGCCCTTCGACCCGCAGCGTCTTCATCAGCTTGGAGACCAGGAAGATGCAGTCGAGGAAATCCTGCTTCTTGTAAGCCGGTCCCTTGAACACCTTGGCCAGGCCGCCGCCCAGCGCCTTGAGGTCCGACCCCGAATTGCCGATGATGAGCGCGCCGACGGCAGCGCCGCCGATGATGATCATTTCGTGCGGGAGGGCGTGGAGGACCGGGCCGATGTCGCCGCCGGTGAAGATGAAGCCGCCGAACACCATGCCCAGAAGCACGACAAGGCCGATGATTGCGAACATGAAAATCCCCGAAAGTTGCGCCTGAGAGGCGGTGGCTTCATCAGCGCTGCGAGAGCGCCGGTCCTTTCTGGTTAATACGGACTGGTTAGCGTTCGCTTTAGGACGACGGGGCCTTTTTCAGCGGCGTTTAACTGATGAGATCGAACAGCGTCTGCTGGTTGATCCGGGCATAGGCCGACTGCGCCGCTTCCAGCTGCAGCAGCTGCGACTGGACGCGCGAGATGATGTCCTGAAGGTCGGTCGATTCAAGGTCGGCGCGCCGTTCGGTCAGGTCGATGTCGACATCGGTCAGACGCGTGCCGATCACCTCCAGCCGGTCGCTGCGCACGCCCTGCCGGGCCTGTTCGATGGTGATGTGGCTCTGCGCCGCCTTCACCCCGTCGAGCGAGGTCGCGATGGTGGCGTCGTCGCCGCTCTCGATCGCGCTGATGCTCGCCGCCAATATGGCGTCGATCGACATGGGCGTGCCGCCGACGTCGATCCCTTCGGACACGTCCTGCCGGGTGCCGACGACCGCCAGGTTAAGGCCGCGGCTGACCGGCACGAGCGTGCTTTGCCCGTCATCGAATACCGGCGTACCCTGATAGTCGGTCTGGTTGAGCATTTCGTCGATCGTGGTGCGGATGGTCGACATTTCCTCGACGATCGCGGCGCGGCTGGTGTCGTTGAGCGACCCGTTGCGGGCCGAAGTCACCAGTTCCTGCGCGCGGGTGAGGAGATTGTTGATTTCCGACAGATTGGCTTCCGCATTGCCGGCGCGGGTGGTGCCATAGCTGACATTGGCCTGCCAGGCGGCCTGTTGCGCCTGGGCGCGGCCGATGTCGGACACCTGCACCCAGGCGAGCGCATTGTCGGAGGGTTTGTTGAGCGTGATGCCGGTCGAAATGGCGGTCTGCCCGTCGACGATGCTCTGCGACAATTTCTGCTGCCGGCGCATTTCGGCGAGCATGATCTTGTTCGTGATGCCTACCATGGGTCAGCCCTTTGCCGGTCAGATGATGTTGAGGATGGAATCGATGGTTTCCTTGGCGATCTGCAACACCTTGGCGCAGCCCGAATAGGCTTGCTGGATGCGCAGCAGGTCCGCCGCTTCCATGTCGAGATCGACGCCGCTCACCGCCTCGCGCGCGGCGACCGCCTGGTCGCTGCGGCTGGACGCGGTGTCATATTCCGCCTTGGTCGCGCCCAGCAGATTGCCATGGGTCGCCACCAGCGACGTCCAGGCCTGCTCCACGCTGCCATTGCCGCGCAGGGTCGACGTGACCTTGAGCAGATTGCCGTTGAGGGTGCCGTCCGAGGATTTGAGCGCCAGTTCGGCGGGATCGGTGACCAGCGCCGAAACGCTGGCCGCGCCGCCGCCATAGGAGAGCAGGGGGGCGCCCGCCGCGCCGCCGTCGGTGACGCCCTGGGCGTGCCAGGCGTTCATGTCGGTGACAAATTGTTCGGCCAGCGTATCGAGGCTGGCGCGGCGGTCCGTCACCGTCTGCGCGGCGGAAGAGAGGCCGCCCAATATGCCGCTGGCCGGGGCGGTCAGCGCCGTGCCGTCCGCCAGGCTGAACGCCAGCGTCCCGTCGTCATTGGCAGCGACCGCCAGGCTGGCGGCGGTGTCGCCGCTGACCAGCGTCTGTCCGCCAAAGCTGACCGTCGCGCTGTCATGCGCGCCGAAGCTGATCGTCACGTTCAGATTTTCGGAAAGACCCTGCAACGCCGCGTCGCGGCTGTCGAGCAACTGGGCATAGGCCGACGTGCCCGGCTGCGCGCGCAGCAGGCTGTTGTTGATGTCCGCCAGGGCGGAGAGCGAGCGATTGACCAGATCGACCTGGGCCGTGGCTTCGGTCGCGATGCCGGCGGAGACATTTTTGAGGTCCGCGGCGGTCTGGTTGAAGGATTGGGCGACACGGCTGATGCTGTCGAGCGTGGTGACGCGCAGCGACGTGTCGGTCGGGCTGGCCGCCAGCTTTTCCATATTCTGGAACATGCCGGTCATCAACTGGCCGATGCCGGTGCTGCTGTCGTTCATCGCCGTTTCGGCGTCGGTCAGCCAGCGCAGTCGCGCAGTGGCGCTGCCCAGCGCCGTGCCGGTGGTCCGCATGGCCGCATCCAGATAGGGATCGGTCGCCCGATCGACGCTCATCACCTGCGTCCCGCCGAAATTGGCGCGGGCGATGTAGAGGGACATGGTGGCCGTCGAGGCCCCGGATTCCGCAGTCGTCACCGTGCGACGGGCATAGCCGTCGGTGCCGGCGTTGGCGATATTTTCCGAAATCGCCGCCATCGCGGTGCGATAGGCCTTGGTGCCTGACGCACCGATGATGAAGAGGTCGCTCATGCGCCTTGGGCCGGCGCCGGGCCGTCAGGCGCGGTGGAGGAGGGGGCGTCCTGCACCCGCGCGCCGAACTGCTTGATGAGCAGCTCGGCAATGCCCATCGCGCCCTTGTTCGCCATGGCGTCGGCGGTGCGGGCGTCGGCCATGTCCTGAAACTGCTGGGTGGCGCTGGAATCGGTGATGCCCTCGGCGAGGCTGGCCGAGCGCATCGCGCCGATCATCTGGCGCAGGAACACCGCCTCGAACTGTTGCGCGACCTTTTCGAGCGACGCCTTGTTGGGCGCGCCGACGCCGGACGCGCCGGCGGAAGAGTTTGTCGTTACCTGCATCATAGCACCACCAGATCCGCCTTCATCGCGCCCGCCTGTTTCAAGGCTTCGAGGATCGCGACCATGTCCGCCGGGGACGCGCCGATGGCGTTCACCGCCTTCACTATATCGGTCAGCGACGCTCCACCTTTAAAATTGATCATCGGTTTTTTCTGTTCGTCGATGCTGATGCTGCTCGACTGCTCGGTCGCGGTGCGGCCATCGCTGAAGGGTGCGGGCTGGACCACGCGCGGCGCTTCATTGACGCTGACCGTCAGTTTCCCGTGCGCCACGGCCGCCGGATGAATCTTGACCGCACCGTTGATGACGACCGTGCCGGTGCGGGCGTTGACGATCACCCTGGCCGGGGCGTCGGCGGGGGAAACCTCGATATTTTCGATCATGCCCATCATCAGGATGCGCTGTTCCGCACCCGGTTCGGCGTCGATGGCGACCGACACGGCGTCCATCGCGCGAGCGCGGCGATCGCCGAAGGTGCGGTTGATGCCGTCGGCCACGCGCAGCGCGGTGGTCAGGTCCGCTTCGGCCAGGTTGAAGGTCAGGGTCGGCGCGGTGTCGAAGCCGGTGGCCACCGCGCGTTCGACCGTGGCGCCGCTGGGGATGCGGCCGGCCGAGGGAATGTTGACCGACACCTGGCTGCCATCCGCGCCGGATACGCCCAGGCCGCCGACGGCGAGGTTGCCCTGCGCCATGGCGTAAATCTCGTTATCCGCGCCGCGCATCGCCGTCATGATGAGCGTGCCGCCGCGCAACGACTTGGCCTTGCCCAGCGCGGAAACGGTGACGTCCAGCCTCTGGCCGGGCTTGGAGAAGGCGGGAAGGTCCGCCGTCACCAGCACTGCGGCCGCGTTCTTGAGCGCCGGGTTGACGCCTTGCGGCAGGGTGAGGCCAAAGCGCGAAACAACGCCCCTCATGCCCTGGGTCGCATATTCGATGCTGTCGTCGCCTGTGCCCGCGAGGCCCACGACGATGCCGTAACCGGTCAACTGGTTGGGACGAACGCCCTGAAAATTGCCCAGATCCTTGATCCGTTCCGCATGGGCGGCGGGCGCCGCGACCAGCGCGAACAGGGGGAGGAGGAAGCGCAACAGGCGGATCATGGCGGTCCGGGTCTCCATCAGAACGGGCTGATCGCGGAGAAGAAGCGCTGCAACCAGCCCTGGCGGCTGGCATTGGCGATCTCGCCCTTGCCCTTGTAGATGATCTTGGCGTCGGCGACGCGGGTGGAGGCGATGCGGTTGTCGGGGCTGATGTCCGCCTGGCGGACAAGGCCGCTGATCTGGATGAATTCATCGCCGCGATTGAGCGTCAGCGCCTTTTCACCCTTCACGCGCATCGTCCCGTTGGGAAACACCTCCGCGATCGTCACGGTAATCTCACCAGACAGGGCGTTGGACTGGGTCGCCGCGCCCTTGCCGGCGAAATTGTTATTGCCGCCCATCGCGACATCGCTGGCCGAAAACAGCTTGGACAGCACGCCGGTCGTCGGCGGGCTAAGCCCCAGCGATCCGCTGCGGCTGGTGTCGGCGCTGTTGCTCTTGCTCGCCTGGGTGCGTTCGACCAGGACGATGGTGATGATGTCGCCCACGCTGGTTGCGCGCGCGCCGCTGGTCAGCGGCGTATAGCCCATCGACACCTGAAAGATCGATCCGTTGGCCGCCGGCGCGGCCGGCGGGGCCACGACGGCCGGAGCATAATATTCGCGCTCTTCCTCGCGCTTCTTCTTGCGCGCCTCGACGGGCGAGGCGGCAAGAGCGATCAGCGAGACGGCGGCGATGGCGGCGAAGGACAGGCGCATCATCTGGCTCAGATATTCTGATTTACATATTGGAGCATTTCATCGGTGGCCTTGATCATCTTGCTGTTGACCTCATAGGCGCGCTGGGTCTCGATCATGTCGACCAGCTCTTCGACGATGTTGACGTTCGATGTTTCCAGAAAGCCCGAACGGATGACGCCCCGGCCTTCGAGGCCCGCGACGCCGACCTGCGGCGTGCCGCTGGCCGCGGTTTCGACCAGCAGGTTGCCGCCGACCGACTGAAGACCCGAGGGGTTCATGAAGCTTGCCAGTTCGATCTGGCCCAGCTGGCTCGGTTCCGCTTCACCCTGAAGCGTGGCGGATACCGTGCCGTCATTGCCTATCGATACCGATGTCGCGCCCTGGGGCACGGTGATCTGCGGGATCAGCGGCAGGCCGTCGCCGGTCACGACCGTGCCTTCGGCGGTGACGCTGAAATTGCCGGCGCGGGTGTAGGCGATGGAGCCGTCAGGCTGTTGCACCTGGAAATAGCCCGACCCCTCGATCGCCATGTCGAGCGTATTGTTGGTCTGGTTGAGCGTGCCTTGCGTGTTGACCTTGCTGGTGCCTTGCAGGGCAACGCCCGATCCCAGGTTGAGGCCGGTGGCGAACTTGTTTTCCGCATCGGAATTGGCGCCGGCCTGCACGATCTGCTGATAGGCCAGCGTCTCGAAATCGGCGCGGTCCTTCTTGAATCCGGTCGTGTTGACGTTCGCCAGGTTGTTGGCGATGACGCGCATCTTCGTGTTTTGCGCGTCAAGGCCGGTGCGGGCGACATGAAGGGCGGCGTTGCTCATCGTTCAATCTCCGTGCGGCATCCCATCCGGGTGCTCATGCCTCATTCAAAGCAAGATGCGTGCCAATGTTAACCATATGCCTCAGCCGTCGAGGCGCATCAGCGATGCGCCGCCGTCGTCCATCTGTTTGGCGGTATCGATCATCTTGACCTGGGTTTCCCAGGCGCGGCTCGCCTCGATCATGTCGATCAGCGCCTGGGTCGAATTGACGTTCGATCCCTCCAGCGATCCCGACGTGACGGTGGCCAGCGGGTCGGAGGGCAGGGCGCCGTCATTCACTTCGCGGAACAGGCCGTCATTGCCCTTGGCGATGCTGGACCCCGCGGCATTGACCAGCTTCAGCTTGTCGACCTGCTGCGGATTGGCGGGGTCGCCGCCTTGCGGCACGCCCCAGATGCTGCCGTCCTGGGCGATCGACACGCTGTCCATCTGCGGCAGGACGATCGGGCCGCCTTCGCCCAGCACGGGCAGGCCGTCGCCGGTGGTCAGCAGGCCGCTGTCGGACACCTTGAGGTCGCCGCGGCGCGTATAGGCTTCGCCGCCATCGGTGGCCTGAACGGCGAGCAAGGCATCGCCGTTCAGCGCCAGGTCGAGCGGATTGCCGGTTTCGGTGACCGCGCCTTGCGCCATGTCGGCGGCGATCACCTGTTCGGAGGCCTGGGCGCGGGTGTCGAAGGTGTCGCCCTTGATCCAGCGCGTCTCGGCATTGGCGACCTCGGCGCGAAAGCCGATGGTGTTGGCGTTGGCGAGATTGTTCGCGATCGACGCCTGCCGCGCCATTGCGCCGCGCATTGCCGTAAGGGCCGTGTTGACGAGCCGGTCCATGGGCTGCTCCTTCTACTCCCGCGCCAGGCCGCTTAGCTGCGGATGTTGACGATGGTGGTGGTCAATGTGTTCGCCGCCTCGATCGCCTTGCTGTTCGCCTGGAAATTGCGCTGCGCGGCGATCAGGGCGACCAGTTCGTCGGTGATGTCGACGTTGGAGCGTTCCAGCGAGCCGGAGTTGACCGCGCCGAACATGCCCTGATTGGCGGTGCCCAGGATCGCGTTGCCGCTCTCGACGGTCGAGGACCAGTGCGCATCGCCTTGCTGACGCAGGCCTTCCAGGCTGTTGAAAGACGCCATGGCGACCTGGCCCAGATAGGCCGTGCTGCCATCGGCATAGACCGCCGATACCAGGCCTTCTTTCGACACGCCGACGCTGGTCAGTTGCGCGCCGTCGGCTTCGCCCTTGTAGGTGGTCGGGATTTGCAGGTCGGTCAGGTCGGACGGCGTGCTGCTGGAGGTGGGCGCGGTGGTCAGTTCGCCGGTGTCGATATCGACGGCGAAGACCTGGATCTTGGAGCCGGTCGTGTCGCGGACATAACGGTCGTCATCCACCGCGAAAGCGCCGTTACGCGTGTAGCTGACGGTGCCGTCGTCGCCCTTGACGGTGAAGAAGCCTTCGCCGGTGACGGCCATGTCCAGCGTCTTGTCCGTGGTTTCGATCGTGCCCTGCGTGAATTGCTGGGTGATGCCCTGCACGCGCACGCCCTGGCCGGCGACCTGATGGGTCGTCTGCATCGGCGCGGCGGCGAAGATGTCCCCGAACTGGGCTTCGCTCTTCTTGAAAGCGGTCGAGTTCACGTTGGCGACGTTGTTCGAGATGGCGGACAGGTCGGCCTGCGCGCCCTTGAGGCCGGAAAGGGAAACATAGAAGGACATGGCGTTGCTCCTTGGGTGAAAAGGACAGGTTGAGAGGGAATTACATCAGGCTCAGCGCATCGGTCGGGCTGTAGCTGCCCAGCGCGGTGATGAGCTTGGACGAGGAACCGTCGGCGGGTGACTGGACGGCGGCGATGGTGGCCCAGGTCGCGACCTTGCTGGGGGTCGCGCCATTGACCTTGACCTGGAGCGCTTCGGTCGAGACGGTTTCGCCCGCATCATCCTTGCCGTCCCAGTAGAAGGTGACGTCGCCCGCCGCCTGCGATCCAAGGTCGATCGTCTTGACGACATTGCCGCTGCCATCGACCAGATCGACGCTGGCGCCGGTGGTGGCGTTGGCGAAGCTGATCTGGCCTGCATAATAGCCAGTGGCGTCGGGCACGGCGACATTGCTCTGGACCAGCATCGACTTGCCGATCCAGCTGGCCGCGTCGCCCAGACGGGTGCCGGTCAGCTCTTCCTTGATCGATGCCAGATTGGCGTTCATCTCGGCGATGCCCGACGAGTTGGTGATCGTGGCCATCTGCGACACCATTTCGGCATTGTCGACCGGTTCGAACGGATCCTGATACTGCATCTGCGCGGTCAGCAGGGTCAGGAAACTGGCCTGGTCCATCGTCGCATTGCCGGTGCCGACCGTCGCGTTCGGGTTATAGACCGAAAGACCGCTGCTGTCGGTGACGGTGGAGGTCGTCGTCATTTGCCGATCCTTATGGTTTCGAGCATCAGGGATTTGGCGGTGTTCAGCACCTGGACGTTGTTCTGGTACATGCGGGCGGTCTCGATCATGTCGACCAGCTCTGCATTGCTATCCACCGCCGCTTCCCACACATCGCCATTGGCGTCGGCCAGCGGATGGTTGGGATCGTGGCGCTTGGTCGGTTCGGCCTTGGTGGTGACGACGTCCGACACCTTGACCGTCGATACGCCGGGGCTGTCGGTGACCGACGTGAAAACCGGCTTGATCGCGCGATAGGCTTCCTCGGCGCTGCCGGTGACATTGCCGGCGTTCGCCATGTTGGAGGCGGTGGTGTTCAGGCGGACCAGCTGCGCGCTCATGGCGCGGCCGGCGATGTCGAAGATGTTCATGGCGCCAGATCCGCTCATGCTCATTCTCCCTTCAGCGCGCGATTGATGGTGTTGATCCGACCCTCAAGGAAGGAGAGGGTGGTGCGATATTTGACCGCATTTTCGGCGAACAGGGTCTGTTCGGTGCTCAGTTCGACGGTGTTGCCGTCCAGGCTGGGTTGCAGCGGCACGCGATAGCCCATGGCGTCGTCGACGGCCTTCGACATGTTGGTGGCCGAACCGCCCGACTGCGCCGTCGCTTCCTTGAGCGCGGCCTCGAAATCAATGTCGCGGGCCTTGTAGCCGGGGGTCGAGGCGTTGGCGATGTTGGACGCGAGCAGCGACAGGCGCTGCGAACGAAGCGCCAGCGCCTTTCCATGTATCCCGAACAGATTGTCTTCGACCGACATGCTCAAATTTCGCTCTTAAAGTTTCCGGTGTCCCGCCGTTCTGATGCCTGATGGCGTCTCCTGCGGGTGATCCAGCCTGTGAGCAGCAAGAGCCGTGCCAATTTGCGTGGGTGACGCATCGGCAAGGCGGCAATCGCAGGAAAACAGGGCCTTTGCGGGGTGAAGCGGCAAAGGCGGCAAATTTTTGCCGGTCGGCGGCAGGCCGTTGCCGCCTGTCGGTCAACGGACGGGGACTATGGGTTCATGATCGCGATTTTCAGCCATTTGTTCGATCCGCTGACATTGCTGGCGATGCTGGCGGGCATCGGGTTGGTCGCGCTATTTCAGAATGGCCTCGGTGCCCTGGGTCGCGCGATCGCGGCGCTGCGCCCGCTGTTGACGGCCGATCCCTCGCGTGATCGCGATGCGGCGCGCGCCGCCCTGCTGAAGATCGACCAGGTGGCGCAACTGCGCGGCCTGTCCTGCACCGACCGGGTGAAGACCGCCAATCCCTTCCTGACCGAGGCCGCGCGCAAGCTGGCAAATTGCGACCGGGCCGACATGTTCGAACTGTGGGCTGCGCAAATGCTGGCCGATCGCGCCCAGCGCCATGGCGCCGTGCACAAGGCCTGGCTGTCGATCGCCGACGCCGCGCCGGCGCTCGGCATGGCGGGCACGATCATCGGCCTGATCGGCATGTTCGCCGCCATGGACGATCCCGCAGCCTTGGGCCCGTCCATGGCGCTGGCGCTGCTCACGACCTTCTACGGCGTCGTCATCGCCAACCTGATCGCCGCGCCCGTCGCCGCGCGTCTGGCCGATCTGTCGGAACGCGAACTGGCCTGGCAGCGCGAGGCCGCCGACCGGATGCTGGCGATTGCCCGGCGCGAAAATGCGCCGCTGCGCCGCGCCGCGATCCGCGAGGTCGCATGACCGCGACATCCGCCCCGATTGCCCGTCGCAACCGCTGGGCGGTGAGTTTTGCGGATTTGCTGCTGTTGCTGCTCGCTTTCTTCGTGCTGCTCCAGGCGAGCGGTTCGCGTCGCGATGCGGTCCTGTCGCAGGTCAGCCGCCAATTTGGCGGGCGGCC
>NZ_AYOY01000190.1 GCF_000508185.1 Sphingobium sp. C100
GCGCGGCAGGGGCGCGCGCGAGCGGCTGGTGCCGATTTCCGACCGGGCGCGGGGCGCGGTGGCGGCGTGGCTGCCCCATGTGCCGGCGGACAGCCCCTGGCTCTTTCCATCGGGCAAGAGCCATTTGAGCCGCATCCGCCTTTATCAACTGGTCAAGGCGATGGCCGCCGCCGCCGGCATTCCGCCCGACCGGGTCAGCCCGCATGTGCTACGTCATGCTTTTGCGACGCATTTACTGGAAGGGGGTGCGGATTTGCGCGCGCTTCAGTCGATGCTGGGCCATGCCGATATCGGCACGACGCAAATCTATACCCATGTCGACAGCCGACGGCTGGTCGAACTGGTCAATCAACGCCATCCACTGGCGACGATGACGCCCCGGATCGCGCATCCCCGCGTTGACGACGACGCGCCATCGCCTTAACGCCATCCGCCATGGTAAGCTTTCTGGAATTTGAAAAGCCGATCGCGGAGCTGGAAGCGCGCATCGTCGAACTGCGCGCCACCGCCAGCGTGGGCGACATCAATATCGACGGTGAGATTGCGACGCTGGAACAGCGCGCGGCCAAGCTGTTGATCGACACCTATGCGAAGCTGACGCCCTGGCAGAAAACCCAGGTCGCGCGGCACCCCGATCGTCCGCATTTCAAGGACTATGTCGCGGGGATGTTCGACAATTTCATGCCGCTGGCCGGCGACCGCGCCTTTGCCGACGATCAGGCGATCATCGGGGGATTCGCGACGCTGGGCGAGCGCAAGCTGATGGTGATCGGCCATGAAAAGGGGGACGACACCGCCAGCCGGGTGCGCCATAATTTCGGCATGGCCAAGCCCGAAGGCTATCGCAAGGCGATCCGCCTGATGGAACTGGCCGACCGCTTCGGCCTGCCGGTCGTGAGCCTGGTCGATACGTCGGGCGCTTTCCCCGGCGTGCAGGCGGAAGAACGCGGTCAGGCCGAAGCCATTGCCCGTTCGACCGAGGCGTGCCTGAAGCTGGGCGTGCCGATGGTCGCGGCCGTGGTGGGTGAGGGCGGCTCTGGCGGCGCGATCGCGCTGGCGGCGGCGAACCGGGTGCTGATGTTCGAACATGCCGTCTATTCGGTGATCTCCCCCGAAGGCTGCGCATCGATCCTGTGGCGCACCGCCGACAAGGCGAGCGACGCGGCGACCGCGATGCAGGTCACGGCGCAGCATCTGAAATCGCTGGGTGTGATCGACCGGATCGTGTCGGAGCCGGTGGGCGGCGCCCATCGCGAGCCGGTCGAGGCGATCGCCAATCTGGGCGCGGCGATCGAAGCGGAACTGAATTCGCTCGACGGGCTGGACGCCCAGGCGTTGCGCACCGACCGGGCCGACAAGTTCCTGGCGATCGGCGCCTAGTTTCGGATGCGTTGAACCGGCATCGTCTTTGTTTCGCTGCGCCCGCAAGGACGAAGTGGGATCATCGGATTGCGGCGGCAATTTCGAAGGGGCGATAAGTCCCTTCGTGCATCTTTTTGGGAACGCCCGGCGATGACGCATCGTTTCGTGACGGTAACGGCGAAGGGTGGAGAACGGATGAACTGGAAGCTGAAGCTGGGCTGCACGGGCGCGGCCCTGGCGGTGGCGCTGAGCGCGCCCGCGGTGATCGGGCAGCAGCGCGCGATTCGCACGGTGACGTCGATCAGCAGTCAGGACAAGGCGAGCGGCGCAAAGCAGCATCCTGAACTGCTCAAGGAATTTGGCGGCGCTTATGCGGGGCCGCAGGCAAAATATGTGGAGAGCGTCGGGCGGCGGATCGCGGTCCAGTCCGGCCTGTCCAATGCGCAGGGGGACTTCACCGTCACCTTGCTCAATTCGCCGGTCAACAACGCCTTCGCCATCCCCGGCGGCTATATCTATGTGACGCGCCAGTTGATGGCGTTGATGAACGACGAGGCGGAACTGGCCGGGGTGCTGGGCCATGAAGTGGGCCATGTCGCGGCCCGGCATGGCCAGCGGCGGCAGCAGGCGGCGCAGCGCAACGCCATTGGCGGCGCCTTGCTTCAGGCGCTGACTGGCGCCTTGCTGGGCGATTCGGGCTTTGCCGGCCTGATCCAGAAGGGGATCGGCACCGGCAGCCAGCTCCTGACCCTCAAATTTTCCCGCAGCCAGGAATATGAGGCGGACGATCTGGGCATCCGCTATCTGGCGTCGGGCGGCTATGATCCGCGCGCCTTGTCCGACATGCTGGCGTCGCTGGCGGCGCAAAGCAATCTGGACGCGCAGGTCGCAGGCAGCGCGCGATCGATGCCCGAATGGGCGAGCACCCATCCCGATCCGGCGTCCCGCGTGGAGCGGGCGGCGCGTGGCGCGCAGGCGACCCGTTCGACCAGCACGGCGCGTAATCGCGACGCGTTTCTGAACGCGCTGGACGGTGTGCTTTATGGAGACGATCCCAAGCAGGGCGTGATCGAGGGCAGCCGTTTTCGCCATCCGGCGCTGCGGCTGAGCTTTGCCGCGCCCAGCGGTTTTGGCATGGAGAACGGGACCGACGCGGTGTCGATCACCGGATCGGGTGGGCAGGCGCAGTTCGGCGCTGCGGCCTATCGCGGCGATCTGGCCGCCTATATCGACAGCGTCTTCGCCGCGCTGGGCGATGGGACGGGCGTGCCGACGGGGCAGGTCAGCCGGACGACCGTCAACGGCATCCCGGCCGCGTGGCGCACGGTGCGCGCGACCAGCCAGTCGAGCCAGGTCGATGCGACCGTCTTCGCCTATGATTTCGGCGACGGGAAGGCTTATCATTTCCTGCTGCTGACACCGGCGGGGCGAGGGATCGGCCCGTTCACGTCCATGGTTCAGTCAGTGCAGCGCCTGTCGGCGCAGGAGGCAGCCGCGATCAAAGCGCACCGGGTCGATGTCGTTACCGTCAAGGCCGGCGACACGGTGCAGTCGCTGAGCGGCCATATGGGTTATTCCGACTATCCGCTCGAACGTTTCCTGACGATCAATGCGCTGAGCGCCAACGCCATAGTGCGGCCGGGGCAGCGGGTGAAGATCGTCCGGTGATGACGGGCAAATGAAAAAGGCGACGGACATGGTGTCCGCCGCCTTTTTCCGCGAAATAAGCCGAAGCTTACTTCATGTTGTCGCTGACGCTGTTGAACGTGTTGGTCAGGTTGCCGCCCAGGCTGGTCATGGCGCCAATGGCGGCGACGGCGATCAGAGCGGCGATCAGGCCGTATTCGATCGCGGTGGCACCCTTTTCATTCTTCAGCATCTTACGGATGAACTGCATGTGACGTCTCCTTGAATGGATATTCGCGTTAAACTACCCGGCCGCCCCGCTTGGTAATTCGTGGTCAGCTGAGATCGAAGTAGCGGGACACAGTTGAAAAACACTTAATGCGATGGGGTGAGTGTCAAATGTTTAGAGTTAATTATTGGTAACCTTGTTTTCGACATCATCCCACATGTTGATGGTCTTGTTTGCGACATTGGAAAGCGCGACAATCATGGCGAGCACGATCATGGCGAGGATGAGGCCATATTCGACGGCCGTCGCGCCCCGCTCACATCCTCGCAGCCCCAGTCGGGCGAAATATTCGATAAGCCCGCGCATGACTTCCCCAGTTCGCTACAGACAGTCCCCGATGGATGTGTAAAGCGGCGAGGGTTAACAAACTGCTTGTGACCGGACGGATATGACGCCTTTTTCTCCCCTGCTCGTGGTTGCCGTAGCGTTGGTCGATGCGGACGGGCGGGTGTTGTTGCAGCAACGGCCGCCGGGCAAGGCGATGGCGGGCCTGTGGGAGTTTCCGGGGGGGAAGGTCGAGCCGGGCGAAACGCCCGAAGCTGCGCTGGTGCGCGAACTGGAGGAAGAGCTGGGGATCGGCACGCAGGAAAGCTGCCTGGCGCCGGCGACTTTCGCCAGCGCGCCGCTGGGCGACCGGCACCTGCTGCTCTTGCTTTATGTCTGCCGCAAATGGCGCGGCGTGCCGGAAGCGCGCCATGCGACCGCGCTCACATGGCTGCGCCCGGCGCAGATGTATGCGCTGGACATGCCGCCGGCGGACCTGCCGCTGATCGGGCTGCTAGAGGCGTTGCTGTAACGTCGGATGAGGGCTGGGGCGAGGCGCGCCGCCGGAGCGGTGGCCTCGCCCGATGCAGGCTTATTCTTCGGCGGCCTTGCTCTGGAGCTGGACATAATTGTGGATGCCCATGCGTTCGATCATTTCGAACTGGGTTTCCAGCGTATCGACATGCTCCTCCTCGCTTTCGAGAATATATTGGAACAGGTCGCGGCTGACATAGTCGCGGATCGATTCGCAATAGGCGATCGCGTCCCGCAGCACCGGCAGCGCTTCATATTCGAGTTCGAGGTCGGACTTGAGGATTTCCTCCACCGTCTCGCCGATTTTCAGGCGGCCCAGAAGCTGGAAATTGGGCAGGCCGTCGAGGAAGAGGATACGCTCCGCCACCTTGTCGGCATGTTTCATCTCATCGATGGATTCGGCATATTCGAACTTGGCGAGCTTTTCGATGCCCCAATGATGCAACATGCGATAATGGAGAAAATATTGGTTGATCGCGGTCAGCTCATTCTTGAGGACCTCGTTCAGATATTCGATGACTTTGGCGTCGCCCTTCATGGCGTTATTCTCCGGCGGATATGGAACGGCGGATCATATCGTTTCGGCATCACGCTGTTAAGCCGAAAAGCCTTGAAAATACGGGATTTTACGCTGCGCTATTGCGTCCCGTTCGCGCGGGTCCGCTGCGGATGATTTGCAGTCTTGTCAGACAGATGCGCGTTCGGCGGCGATGATGGTGCGGGCGAAGGAAACGCACTGGCCGCATTTGGGGCGGCGACCAAAGCGGGCATAGGCGCTGCACGGCGTGTCCGCCCCGTCGCGCGCGGCTTCCCGCACATCCTTTTCCCGAATCGCATTACAAACGCAGACGACCATCGAAGCTCTTCTCCTGATGGGCAGGAGATAGCGCATTTGATAATAGGTCGCAATAGTAATCAGCCGCTCTTGCGAATCTTTTGCGGTTGGCGCCGGCTCAGGCTGCGCCACAGCCATTCCGCCGGGCCGATCGCGAATCGACGGGCGTAAGATCCCGACCAGAGCAGCATGACCGCCCAGCCCCCCAGCACGTACAGCGGCAGGGCGGCGGGGCGGACATGGGCGAAATTGCCCAGGCCCCAGCCGTAGAAGATGGTGGTCATGACCAGGCTGGTGCCCAGATAATTGCTGAGCGCCAGACGTCCCGTCGCCGCGAGCCGGTCGACCAAGTCATGGCCGGGATAACGGGCGAGCAGCCACAGGATGAGCGCCGCCCAGCCGACGCTGAGGGGGATGCGGAAGGGGAAGGACCAGGCGAGCGCGGTCCCGAAGGTGACGAGCGGGGCAAAGCCGCTCCACCAGACCCAGAGGGCGAGCGCAATCATGGGCGGCACGCCGATCAGGAAACAATGGCGCGCGGTGCGGCGATATTGCTCGGCGGGCCACCGGCCGGTCAGGAAGCCGCCCTTGAGCATGGCCATGCCGAGCAGCATGAAGCCCAGCGTTTCGAGCGCGGTGAACAGGAAGCCCCAGAGCCAGTCGCCCGGCAAGCCGGCCAGCTTGTGCAGCAGCAGGGTGATGAAGTCGCCGCGATGCAGGGCGATTTCCTGCTGGATCGCGGGGCTTGCCGGATCGGACAGCGAGGCCATGAAGGTTGCGAAACCGGCCTGATCGCCGGGCGCGTGGCTCCATGCATAGAGGCTGCCGATAAAGCCCGCGACCAGCAGGAAATGCAGCAGGAACAGGAGGAAGGCCATCTTGACCAGCGCTATCGGCTCCCGATGGACGAAGGGCAGCGCGGCGAGGCCGACCAAGGCGTAGAGCATCAATATGTCGCCCCACCAGAGCAGCAGGAAATGGGCGGCGCCGATGACGAACAGCCAGCCGGCGCGCACCATCTGCGTTCGCGCGCCGTTGCGTCCGGCCATTTCCTCCCGGTCGATCAGCAGCAGCATGGATGCGCCGAACAACATGGCGAACAGGCCGCGCATCTTGCCATCGACCAAAATCAGGCTGCTGGCCCAGAAGGCGATGTCGCCCGCCGACAGCGGGCCGGCGGCGGCCGGGTTGGAATAGGCGCTTTGCGGCAGGGCGAAGGCGGTGATGTTCATCCACAATATGCCCATCACCGCGCAGCCGCGCAGCACGTCCATGGCGGGGATGCGGGAAGAGACGGTCATGGGCAGGAAATCCTTGAAGATGCTGGCCTTGAAGACACTGGTAAGCGGCGCGCGGCTCTGCCAAGGGGCCTAGCCATGATTGAGGGCCGCAAGCAACGGATAAGCGACGCATTCGGCGCGGCGGCGGCGCATTATGAGGATCATGCCGGGCCGCAGCGCTTTGCCGCGAAGCTGGTGGCGGACCTGGCCCAGCGGCAGAAGCCGGCGGATGTGACGCGCATATTGGAAATTGGCTGCGGCACCGGATTGCTGACGCGGGACATTCAGGCGCGCTGGCCGGGGGCGGAACTGGTGGCGACCGACCTGTCGCCCCGGATGCTGGAACAGGCGGCGGCCGGCGGGCTGGTGGCGGGCAGGTTCCTGACCATGGACGGCGAAGCGCCGCTGTTCGAGGGGCCGTGGTTCGACCTGATCCTGTCCAGCCTGGCGTTCCAGTGGTTCGACGATCTGGCCGGCGCGATCGCGCGGCTGGCGGGCTTGCTGCGGCCGGGGGGGAGCCTGATCTTTTCCACCATGGGGCAGGGCAGTTTCGCGCAATGGCGCGCGGCGCATGTCGCCTGCGGCGTTACGAGCGGGGTGCCGGACTATCCCACGCTGGCCGAACTGCGGGCGATGCTGGCGGGGTTCGAGGATGCCTTTGCATTTGATGAGACGGTTGCGCTCGATAGCGTCGGGGCAAAGGCATTGCTGGGGCACCTTAAGGGCATCGGCGCCGTGGTGCCGGGTGAGGGGCGGCATCCGCTGGACGCTGGCGCATTGCGCCGGGTAATGGCCGCCTATGACGCAGCGGGCGGCCAAGACAGCTATGAATTGCTGCTGGGCCGGGTGACGCGGCCGACGGTTTAACTTGCTGCATTGCCCTCGCGCGGGATCAGTCGGGAAGGCGCTCGAAGCCGAGCGGGATGGCAAGGTCGTCCCAGTGCAGGTTGCGCTCTTCGATCAGGGCGACCTTCCAGGCGCGGTTCCATTTCTTCAAACGCTTTTCGCGCCGGATCGCCTCGTCCATCGTGCCGTGCTGTTCGAACCACATCAGGCGGTTGACGCTATAATCATGGGTAAAGCCCGGCACCGCCCCGATACGATGTTGATCGATGCGCGTGATCAGGTCGGAGGTCACGCCGATGTAGAGCGTGCCGTTACGCTGGCTGGCCAAGATGTAAACGCAGGGCTGACGGACGCGCATTTGCCCAGCCTAAACCACCCGTCGTTCCCACGAAAGTGGGAACCCATGGCGCATCAAGCGGCTGGCGTGCGGTTGCGCAATGAGGGGGCGATTTGGGGCGACCCGATCGTGCGACGCCTATCAAGGTGGATGGGGATAGTTGGGTCCCCGCCTTCGCGGGGACGACGAGGATGTTGGGATTAGAGTTCGCTGTCCATCAGCTTGGGGAAGAAGCCTTCATGCGCGGTGCGCAGGTCGGTAAGGGGGATGCTGTAGCTCTTGTCCAAGACGACGGCTGAGCCAAAGGTATAACCTGCCTGGACGACGACAATGCCTGCTTCTTCGGCGCTGCGGCGGATACGTGCGGCATTGTCGTTGGTCGCAGTGACTATATAGCGGCCTTGGTCTTCGCCAAAGGCCTCTCCAGCGGTAAGGCCGAGGAGGCTAACGAAACCAATACCGCCAGCTAGTGCCATTTCGGTCGCTGCGACGAGAGGGCCGCCATCCGATACGTCATGTACGGCGCTTACCAGCCCGTCAGTGATGAGGCTGCAGACGAAGTTAGCGTGCTTGCGCTCTTGCGTGAGATCAACTGAGGGTGCGTCGCCAGCCTCAAGGCCATGCACTTCGCGCAGCCAAATCGATTGGCCTAGATGACCGCTTTCCCCACCGATGAGAAGAAGTTGCTCCTCTTCATTCTTGAACGCCACCGTCGCCATGACATCAACATCGGCCAGCAAGCCAATGCCACCAATTGCCGGGGTCGGCAGGATCGCGCTGCCGCCGCCCGTCGCCTTGCTTTCATTATAGAGCGACACATTGCCGCTCACGATCGGGAAGTCCAAGGCGCGGCAGGCGTCGCCCATGCCTTCGAGGCAGCCGGTGAGCTGGGCCATGATTTCCGGGCGCTGCGGGTTCGCGAAATTGAGGCAGTTGGTGACAGCCAGCGGCGTCGCGCCGACCGCGCTCAGGTTGCGATAGCATTCGGCGATTGCCTGCTTGCCGCCTTCATAAGGGTCGGCATAGCAATAGCGCGGGGTGCAGTCGGTGCTGATCGCGATGCCCTTGTTCGAACCATGGACACGCACGACGGCGGCGTCGCCGCCGGGGCGCTGGACCGTGTCGGCACCGACCATATGGTCATATTGTTCCCAGATCCAGCGGCGGCTGGCGATGTCAGGGCTGGCCATGAGCTTGATGAGGTCCGCGCCGATGTCGGTGCTTTGGGGAATGTCGCCGAGCGGCTGCACGGCGGCCCAGACCTGATAATCGGCCTTCGCCATCGCGGGACGATCATAGAGCGGCGCGTCGTCGGCAAGCGGGGCGAGGGGGATGTCGCAGACGATCTCGCCCTTGTGCTCCAGCACCATGCGGCCGGTGTCGGTGACGTGGCCGATGACGGCGAAGTCGAGTTCCCATTTGCGGAAAATGGCTTGGGCGAAATCCTCGCGGCCGGGCTTCAGCACCATGAGCATCCGCTCCTGGCTTTCCGACAGCATCATTTCATAGGCGGTCATGCCGGTTTCGCGTTGCGGCACGTCGTCCATTTTGAGGTGAAGGCCAACGCCGCCCTTCGACGCCATTTCGACGCTGGAGGAGGTGAGGCCGGCCGCGCCCATGTCCTGGATCGCGACGATCGCGTCGGAGGCCATGAGTTCGAGGCAGGCTTCGATCAGCAGCTTTTCGGTGAAGGGGTCGCCCACCTGAACGGTCGGGCGCTTGGCGTCGGCGTCGTCGCCGAAATCCGCGCTCGCCATGGTGGCGCCGTGGATGCCGTCGCGGCCCGTCCTGGACCCCACATAGACAATCGGGTTGCCGACGCCGGACGCGGCGCTGTAGAAAATCTTGTCGGTGTCGGCGATGCCCACGGTCATCGCGTTGACCAGGATATTGCCGTCATAGGCGCGGTGAAAATTCACCTCGCCCCCAACGGTCGGCACGCCGACGCAATTGCCATAGCCGCCGATGCCGCGCACCACGCCGCTGATGAGGTGGCGCATCTTGGGATGGTCGGGCCGGCCGAAGCGCAGCGCGTTCATGTTGGCGATCGGCCGCGCGCCCATGGTGAAGACGTCGCGCAATATGCCGCCGACGCCGGTCGCCGCGCCCTGATAGGGTTCGATATAGCTGGGGTGGTTGTGGCTTTCCATCTTGAAGATGGCGGCCTGACCATCGCCGATGTCGACCACGCCGGCATTTTCGCCGGGGCCGCAAATCACCTGGGGGCCGGTGGTCGGCAGCTTCATCAGATGGATCTTGGACGATTTGTAGGAACAATGTTCCGACCACATAACCGAGAAAATGCCCAATTCCGTGAGGTTCGGCTCACGGCCGATCGCCTTCAGGACGCGGTCATATTCTTCCGGGCTGAGGCCATGTTCGGCGACGATTTCCGGGGTGATCTGGGTAGCGGTGCTGGACATGTGCGCGCCTTTAGCGAGGGCGCGGGGGATTCACAATGGCCGCGTGAGCGCAGGGGGGCGGGCAGGGGGATGGGGCGGTTGCCGATCGCCACGCGGGTTGCACAAGAAAAAGGGCCGGACCCTAGGGAAGGTCCGACCCGGTTTGGTTGTGCAGGAAAAAGGTTCGATCAGACGTGGCAGGCCTGGGCGTTCTTGCCGGGGACGGAGATCGTCACTTCGTCGCCCTGGCCCGACACCTCATAGCCGCCTTCGGCGGTGTAGGGCTGGCCGGCTTCCGGCGCGGTCAGCTTGGTGGGGGCGCCGGTCTTTTCCATGCGCAGGTTCGCCGTCTTGTCGTCAGTCATGAAGTCGACGAAGATCAGGCTGTTGTCCTTGCAGCGATACTGCTTGTTGTCCTTGACCGACGGCGGCAGCTCGACCGGCGCGGCGTTGGCGAGTTCCGCCGCCATCGGGTCGGCAGGGCCGCCCACGACTTCGGGTTCGTCATTCTTGTTGCAGGCCGACAGCAATGCGACGCTGGCGACGGCGAGGAGGGGGAAATATTGTTTCATAGCGATCCTTTTATGTGCATGTGCAACATGCTGCGTCAACGCAAAAGAGCGGCTTACCCGCCATGTCCGTGAAATGACGTCATGACTGTTTCATGACGATCGGGCGGACAAACGCCTTATTGCCGGGTGATTGCGGCCTGCGGGCTTGACCATGAGGCTGGGCGCGGTCAATGCAGGGGGATGGCTGAGGATATATCCAACCCCGATCCCGCGACCCTGTCCTTCGAGGATGCGCTGCGCGCGCTGGAACAGATTGTGCGCCGCCTCGAAAGCGGGGACGTGCCGCTCGACGAGTCTATTTCGCTCTATGCGAAGGGCGAGGAACTGCGCAAACGCTGCACAGAACGGTTGCAGGCGGCCGAGGCGCGCATCCAGAAGCTGACGGTCGACGCCAATGGCGCGGTGACCGGCGCCCAGCCCTTCGGCGCGGACTGACCCGCCATGACCGGGGGGGCGTATCCCACCGCTGCCGCCCATGTGACGGCGCGCGCCGCGCAGGTGGCGGGCGACATCGACACCATGTTCGACCGGCTGCTCGCCATTCCCGACGATCCGCGCCGGCGCCTGTATCAGGCGATGCGCCATGCCGCGATCGGCGGCGGCAAGCGGTTGCGGCCGCTGCTGGTGCAGGCGGCCTGCGACCTGTTCAACATCTCGCGCGATTCGGCGCTGCGGGCGGGATTGGCGATCGAGTGCATCCATGTCTATTCGCTGATCCACGACGATCTGCCGGCGATGGACGATGACGATCTGCGCCGGGGGCGGCCGACCGTCCACAAGGCCTTTGACGAAGCGACCGCGATCCTGGCCGGCGATTGCCTGCACGACCTGGCGTTCCAGGTTCTGGCGGACGAGGAGACGCACCCGGACCCGTTCGTGCGCGTCGAACTGATCAAGGCGCTGGCGCTGGCCAGCGGTCCGGCCGGCATGGCGGGCGGGCAGATGATGGACCTGGAGGCGGAGAAGGCGCGCTTCGACCTTGCCACCGTTACCCGGCTCCAGCACCTCAAGACCGGCGCGCTGATCTGCGTCTGTGTCGAGGCGGCGGCGATCATGGCGCGCCTGCCGCATGAGGCGCGCACGCCGCTGCATGGCTATGCCCGCGACATTGGCCTGGCCTTCCAGATCGCCGACGACCTGCTCGACGTCGAGGGGGACGCGCAACTGGCCGGCAAGGCGCTGGGCAAGGATGCGGCGGCGGGCAAGGAAACCTTCGTATCGCTGCTGGGCGTGGAGCGGGCGCGCGAACAGGCGCAACTGCTCGTCGCGCAGGCCAAGGCGCATCTCCATGGCCATGGGGCAGAGGCCGACCTGCTGCGCGCCATCGCCGACTATATCGTGGAAAGGGACCGCTAAGCCTATGACCAGACAGCGTATCGGCGTTTACCCCGGCACTTTCGATCCCATCACCCTGGGGCATATGGACATCATCCGGCGCGGCGCGAAGCTGGTGGACAAGCTGGTCATCGGCGTCACCACCAATATCAGCAAGACGCCGATGTTTTCCGACGAGGAACGATTGGAAATGGTGCGCCGCGAATGCGCGGACATCGATACCGAGATCGTCGTCAGCGGGTTCAACTCGCTGCTGATGGACTTTGCCGAATCGCAGGGCGCCAGCGTCATCATCCGCGGGCTGCGCGCGGTCGCAGACTTTGAATATGAATATCAAATGGCGGGCATGAACCAGCAGATCAACGGCCGGGTCGAAACCGTCTTCCTGATGGCGGACGTGTCGTTGCAGCCGATCGCGTCGCGCCTGGTCAAGGAAATCGCGCTGTATGGCGGGCCGATCCACAAATTCGTCAGCCCCGCCGTGCGGGCGGAGGTGGAGGCGCGGGTCACCGAAATCGGACGCAAGGGGCAGGGGTGAAAAAGCCCGGTCCCCGTTCGTTTCAGCCTGGGTTCAGTTGCCAATCGCGATCAGCGCGCTATCAGGGCGGTGATATCGGGATGACTGGCCCCCTGCGGCACAAGAGATCAAGGAAGTCTTACCTCATGCGTTTCACTTGCGCGCTCAAGACCGTGGCGATCGGCCTCGCCCTCACCGCGTCCGGCGTAGCCTATGCCCAGGGCGGCGGGGGCGGCGGCAATGCCGAGGAAATGAAGCGGGCGGAAGCGGCGGTGCGGGCGCAGGAAAATGTCAAGGTGCTGGAAGGCACCACCGCCCCCAAGCTGCCGCCGGCCACCGTGCCGGCCGACCCGCAGAATATCTGGGATCTGGACCTGTCGAGCGGCGGGCGGGTGCGCATCCAGTTGCGCCCCGACATCGCGCCCAACCATGTCGAGCGGATCAAGGAATTGACGCGGCAGGGCTTTTACAACGGCCTGAAATTCCACCGCGTCATTCCCGGCTTCATGGCGCAGGGCGGCGATCCCAAGGGTGATGGCACCGGCGGGTCGCAACTGCCCGACCTCAAGGCCGAGTTCAACCCGATGCCGCATCTGCGCGGCACCGTGTCGATGGCCCGCGCCCAGAGTGAGGACAGCGCCAACAGCCAGTTCTTCATCCTGTTCCTGCCGCGGATGCAGCTCGACAAGAAATATACCGTCTTCGGCCGGGTGATCGAAGGGATGCAATATGTCGATGCGATCCACCAGGGCGAGCCGCCGGCCGACCCGACCGTGATCCTGCAGGCGTCGATCGAAAGCGACGGCAAGCCGCCGGTGACCGCGCCGATCACGCCCGCTGCCCCGGCTGCGCCGTCGATCCTGCCGTCCGGCCCGCTGACCCCGCCGGGTCAGTAAGGCGGCGTCCGCGCCGACAAACCGCCATGCGCGTCGACCTGTTCGATTTCGACCTGCCGCCCGAGAATATCGCGCTGCGGCCCGCGTCGCCGCGGGACAGCGCGCGGCTGTTGGTGGCGGCGGGCGAGGGGCCGTTCGAGGACCGGATCGTGCGCGACCTGCCGTCGCTGCTGCGCGCGGGCGATGTGCTGGTGTTCAACGATACCAGGGTGATCCCCGCCCAGTTGGAAGGGGTGCGCGGCCAGGCGCGGATCGGCGCGACGCTGCACAAAAGGCTGGGGCTGCGCCAGTGGCAGGCCTTTCTGCGCAACGCCAAGCGGGTGCGGGAGGGCGACAGGATCGATTTCGGCGCGGGGGTGAGCGCGATCGCTGGCCCGCGCGACGATGATGGCGGCGTGACGCTGGATTTCGAGGGCGAGGAGCCGGTCGAGCTGCTGCTGGAGCGGGCGGGCACCATGCCGTTGCCGCCCTATATCGCCAGCAAGCGCGCCACCGACGCGCGCGACCGCAGCGATTACCAGACCATGTTCGCGCGGGAGGATGGCGCGGTCGCCGCGCCCACCGCCGCGCTGCATTTCACGCCGGACCTGATGGAGGCCATCGCGGCGGCGGGCGTGCTGACCCAGACGCTGACCCTGCATGTCGGGGCGGGCACGTTCCTGCCGGTCAAGGCGGAAGACACCCAGGATCACCGGATGCACGCCGAATGGGGGCGGATCGACGCGGTGACCGCCGAGCGGCTGAACGCTGCGCGGGCGGCGGGCGGGCGGTTGATCGCGGTCGGCACCACGTCGCTGCGCCTGCTGGAAAGCGCGGCGGGGGACGATGGCGTGATCCGGCCCTTCGCCGACGAAACCCGCATCTTCATCACGCCGGGCTATCGGTTCCGGGCGGTGGACGGGCTGATGACCAATTTCCACCTGCCCCGGTCGACCCTGTTCATGCTGGTCAGCGCGCTGATGGGGCGGGAGCGGATGCAGGCGGTGTATCGCCATGCGATCGCGACGGGCTATCGCTTCTACAGCTATGGCGACAGCAGCCTGTTGCTGCCACAGGGGTGATGCCGGAGTGCGCTCCACCTGCCCATCTCGCTTCGTCCCATGCGCGACTCGGGTCGGAGCATGTTAAATTGACTTTAACCCAACAGGGTTCACAACGGCCGCGCGGACGCATATGCGGGTTGGCGCGTCGGCATGGTGGCAATGCCCTTGGGGGTCGCGGGTTTGTTTCAGGAAAACCAGTTCGGGTTTCAGCAAGGTGGCGCGCCCGCGTCGCTGTGGCTGGCGGATTCGCTGCGGCAGGAAGCGCCCGTGCGGCCGCAGGACTGGCGCACGCGGTTGCGCGACTGGGCCGAGGATGTGGAACTGGTCCCCGACCTTGGCCAGCGCATCGGCAGCCGCACCTGGTTCCGGGGCCTGGCGACCTGTTTTGGCCTGTGCGCCACCGCCCTTTACCTCTCGCCCGGTTTTCAGCCGGTCCCCGGCGCGCCCGGCCCGACGCTGAGCGATGCCCATTATGACGAAGTGCGCAGCCAGATGCTCACGCCGCTGGCGCTGGGCGGGGACAGCGGCCATCGCATGGGCGCGACCGATGCGGTGCAGCCGCTGCGCGAGACGCCCGAGCGGCCGCAGATCGAACTGAGCGCCCAGGTCGGCAGCAGCGACACGCTCGCCCGCGCCCTGTCGCGCGCCGGGGTCAGCAGCAGCGACGTCGCCACCGTCACCGGCATGGTGGGCGAGGATATCAGCGGCGGCGTGAAGCCGGGCACCCGGCTGGACATCGTGCTGGGCCGCCGCGCCAGCCGCGACCGGCCGCGCCCGCTCGACCATCTCGCCTTTCGCGCGCGGCTGGACCTTGGCGTTTCGATGGACCGGCTGGACGGCGTCTTGTCCATCAAGCGGGTGCCCATCCGCGTGGACGCTACCCCGCTGCGCATCCAGGGCGTGGTCGGCGACAGCATCTATCGTTCCGCCCGCGCGGCCGGCGCCCCGCCCAAGGCGGTGCAGGCGTTCCTGCGGGTGATCGCCAAGCAGGTCGACCTGGGGTCGATCGCGGCGGGCGACCGCTATGACATCGTCACCGAATATCGGCAGGCCGAGACGGGCGACGTGGAGGTGGGCGAGCTGCTCTATGCGGGCCTGAAGCGCGCGCGGGGCAAGGCGATCGACATGCTCAAATGGACGAGCAACGGCCGCACCGAATGGTTCGAGGCGTCGGGCGTGGGCGAGCGGCGCGGCGTATTGTCCGCTCCCGTCGCGGGGCGCATGTCGTCGGGCTATGGAATGCGTCGCCACCCGATATTGGGCTATACCCGGATGCACGCGGGCATCGACTTCGCGGCGCGCTATGGTTCGCCCATCTATGCCGTGACCGATGGCGTCGTCGCCTATGCCGGGCGGCATGGCGGCCATGGCAATTATGTCCGCATCCAGCATGGCGGCGGCCTGGCCACCGGCTATGCCCATATGAGCCGGATCGCAGCAGCGGTGGGCCAGCGGGTGCGGCGCGGACAGGTGATCGGCTATGTCGGGTCGACCGGCCTGTCGACCGGGCCGCATCTTCATTATGAACTGTATCGGGGCGGCGCGACGGTCAATCCGCTGTCGGTCAAGTTCACCACGACGGCGCAGCTTGCCGGGCGCGAACTGGCGGCGTTCCGGGCGAAGCTGGCCGCCTATCAGGGACTGGCGATCGGGCCGCACCAGCGGTTCGCGCAGGCGGGCGACGATGCGAGCGCCGACGCCGTGGTTCCGGCAGCGCGCGGCAAATAAGCTGCTTTGCGGACTCGTTCCGCTCCGCTAACGGACGGCGATGAATAGCCGTCCGCCCGCCGCCGTCACCGCCATCCTGCTCGCGGGCGCGCGGCCCATTCCCGATCCGCTGGCGCAGGCCGCCGGCGTGCCTGTGAAGCCGCTGGCGCCGGTTGGGGGCGAGCCGATGATCAACCGCCCGGCACGCGCTTTGCTGGCGCATCCGGCCATCGGCGAGGTGATCGTGCTGACCCAGCGGGCCGACGCCTTCGCCGCCGATCCCGCCACCGCCTGGCTGGCCGCGCATCCGCGCGTGCGGTTCGAACGGGGCGGGCAGGGGATCGCATCGTCGCTGCTGGACCTGATCGAGACGCGGGCGCTGTCCTTTCCGCTGCTGCTGACGACCGCCGACCATGTGCTGCTGGACATGGCGATGCTGGACCAGTTCGTGGCCGAGGCGGCGGGGGCGGACATTGCGGTCGCCATGGTGGAGCGGGCGACGCTGCTGGCGCGCTATCCCCAATCGCGGCGGACCTGGCTCAAATTCCGGGACGGCTGGTGGTCGGGCGCCAATATCTTCTGGATCGGCAGCGCGAAGGCGCGGCCGGTGATCGCGCTGTGGCAGGAGGTCGAGCAGGACCGGAAAAAGGGGTGGAAGATATTGTCCGCCTTTGGCCCGGTGGCGCTGGCGGGGGCGCTGCTGCGCATCGTGACGCTGCGCGGCGGCATGGCGCGGATCGGGCGACGCTTTGGCCTGACGGCGCGGTTGGTGGCGATGGCGAGCCCGGAAGCCTGTATCGATGCCGACAAGCCGGCCGATGTCACGTTGATCGAGGCGATATTGGCGGCGCGCTAATATTTCGCGACCGCGCGGCGGCTGGCGAGGCCCATCATGACGAACCCGGCGAGCGCGGCGACGATGTTCGCCATCGCCGCGCCATGCGTGCCATAGAGCGGCAGCAGCGCGGTTTGCAGGCCGAGCAGCAACAGGGTCGAGAGAAAGGTGATGCGCAGCGACAGGCCGGCGCGGTCGGTCGCCATCAAGAGCGGGCGATAGCTGACGCCGATGAGGTCGATGCAGGCCGCGACGCCCAGCATCAGCAGCAGCGGATAGGCGGGCAGAAATGCAGGGCCGGCGATCAGGCCCAGCAGCGGATGGCCGATCGTCAGGATGAGGCCGATGATGACCGCGCCCGCCGCCAGCGCCAGCCGGTTGGTGCGGCGAAACAGCGCGCCCAGCGCGTCCGCGCCCTGGCCATGGGAGCGGGAGAGTTCGACGAAGATGCTGCGCGAGAGGAGGCTGGAAATCTTGGTCAGCGAATTGGCGAGCTGGTTGGCGAGGCGATAGAGGCCGGCGCCCGCCGGGCCGACAAAGCCGCCGACGATCAGCACCGCGACCTGCTGGCCGATCGAGGACAGGCTGGTTTGAAGGTTGGTGGCGGTCAGGAAGCCGATGATGCCGGGATTTTCACGCCGCGCGTCCAGCGCCCGGCCCGCGCCCCAGCGCCCGATCCGCCCGCGCCCGACCCGCAGGGCAAGGCGCCAGTAGCTGAGCGCGCAGAGCAGTTCGGCAAAGGCCCAGGCGATCAGGAAGCCGGTGATGCCGGGCATGACGATCCAGGCGACAAGCGCGCCGATCATCCGCCCGACCGGGATCATGGTTTCGGCGAAGGCGGCGGAATCGAAACGGTCGAACAGGCGCAATATGCCGGTGGGGCTGGAGCGGATGGTGACCATCATCACCATGCAGAACAGCCAGACCTGAAGCCCCATGCCCGGCCCCAGTTGCAGGGTGTCGCCCAGAAACAGGATGATGGCCGCCGCGATCAGCCCGCCGGCCAGGGCGGAGCACAGGTCGATCAGGATGCAGAAGCGCAGCACGCGGTTGAGCGCATCGCCATCGCCGCTCGCCAGATGCGGCTGGCCATAGCGCACCACAATCTGCCAGCTGTCGAAGGACACCAGCGTCTTGATGACGTTGGCCGCGCTCAACACCAGCGCGAATCGGCCGAAATCGGCGACGCCCAGCGTGCGGGTGACGATGGCGAGATAGGCGAGGCTGAGGACCGCGCCGACGCCCTTGCCCCCCAGCAGCCAGCCGGTATTGGCCAGGATGCGGGCGAACCCGTCCCCCGCCGCCGCGCCTGGCTTGCGTTTGAACATCACTTCGACTGCCGGCCTTTCCTGTCCCCCGCCGGTCGTCCGGCACGCGCCTATCTAGGGACAGTCGCGCCGAGATTGAAGCCGCCTTTTTTTTGGCAAAATTGCCGCCTAAAGGGCCGCGATGACCATCAGCAAAGCCATCATCCTGTCCGCCGGCCAGGGCTCGCGCCTGTTGCCGCTGACGCGCGACATTCCCAAATGCATGATCGATTTCAACGGGCGCAGCCTGATCAGCTGGCAGGTCGCCGCGCTGGTCGCCAATGGCGTGACCGACATCGTCGTCGTCACCGGTTTTCGCACCGAGCGGGTCGAGGATCATGCGCTCCAGCTCTATCGCGAGACCGGCGCGCGCATCCGCACCGTGTTCAATCCCTTTTTCCAGGTCGCCGACAATCTGGGCACCTGCTGGATCGTGCGGGAGGAGATGACGCAGGACTTCATCATCCTGAACGGCGACACCATCGTGTCGGAAGAGATTGTGGCGAAGCTGATCGCAGGCGCGCAGGACGCGATCACCGTCACCGTCGACGTGAAGCCCGACGGCGAATATGATGATGACGACATGAAGGTGAACCGAGACGCGAGCGGTCGGCTGCACCATATCGGCAAGCGGCTGCTGCCGCCCGACACCAATGCCGAATCGATCGGGATGCTGGCCTTCACCGGCGAAGGCCCGGCGATTTTCCGCAACCAGATCGACCAGATGATGCGCACGCCCGAAGGCGTGGCGCGCTGGTATCTGCGCGCCATCGACATCATCGCCAAGGGCAATCGCGTGGGCACGGTGTCGATCGACGGGCTGGACTGGCAGGAGGTGGATTTCCCGCAGGATGTCGACGCGGCCATGGCGCTGACCGCGCAATGGGTGGCCGAGGGGCGCTACGGCAAATAATCGGGGCGATGGGCGTCCAGCCGTGCTGGCCCGCCCCGCTGCGGCTAAAGCGCTGCGCGCTCAGGTCTCGCTGCCCCTCCTGTAAACGGGCGGGGCGTTCGCGCGGGCTTGCCTGTCGCGGGGCGGGCGGGTAAGGGCGCTGCATTCGCTTGGACCCGGTGAAATTCCGGGTGGCTATTCCGGCCGCCGATCCGCCGGACAACAGCACACATGATCTTGAGGGAAAACGCGCCCGTCGCGGCGCCATGTGCCTTGTTGTGGAATTTCAGACAAATGACCGAGACTTTTACCCGCTACCGCCGGCAGTGGTTCAGCACCGGCACGGCCGCGCGGCATGACGTGCTGGCCGGGATCGTCGTCGCGCTGGCGCTCATCCCCGAAGCCATCGGCTTTTCCATCATCGCGGGCGTCGATCCGCGCGTGGGGCTTTATGCGTCCGTCGCGATCGCCATCACCATATCGCTGATCGGCGGGCGGCCGGGGATGATTTCCGCCGCGACCGCCGCCGTCGCCGTGCTGGTGGGGCCGCTGGTGCGGGAGCATGGGGTCGAATATCTGTTCGCCGCGACCATATTGATGGGCGTGTTCCAGGGGATTGCGGGGCTGTTGCGGCTGGACCTGCTGATGCAGTTCGTGTCGCGATCCGTCATCACCGGATTCGTCAATGCGCTCGCCATCCTGATCTTTGTGGCGCAGTTGCCGCAGCTGACAAATGTGAGCTGGGAAACCTATGCCATGGTCGCGGGCGGGCTGGCGATCATCTACCTGTTCCCGCGGCTGACCAGGGCGGTGCCATCGCCGCTGGTGGCGATCCTGCTGCTGACCGCGATCAGCATCGGCCTTGGCCTGCCGGTCCATAGCGTCGGCGACATGGGCAAGCTGCCCGAAGGCCTGCCGAGTTTCGCGCTGCCGCAGGTGCCGCTGACATGGGAGACGTTGCGCATCATCGCCCCCTATGCGGTGACGATGGCGGCGGTGGGGCTGCTCGAATCGCTGCTGACCGCGCAGATCGTCGATGACATGACCGACAGCGAAAGCGACAAGCGCCGCGAGTGCGTCGGGCAGGGTGGGGCGAACATCGTTTCGGCGCTGCTGGGCGGCATGGGCGGGTGCGCGATGATCGGCCAGTCGGTCATCAATGTGACGTCGGGCGGGCGCGGGCGGTTGTCGACCTTTGTCGCGGGCGCGTTCCTGTTGTTCCTGCTCGCGGTGCTGGGGCCGTGGGTCGGACGGGTGCCGATGCCCGCGCTGGTCGCGGTGATGATCATGGTGTCGATCGGCACGTTCAGCTGGAATTCGATCGCCAATCTGCGGCGGCATCCGCCGACATCGTCGGTGGTGATGCTGGTGACGGTGGTGGTCGTGGTGGCGACGCGCGACCTGTCGCTGGGCGTGCTGGCCGGCGTGCTGCTGTCGGGCATCTTCTTCGCCGGCAAGGTGCAGCGCATGTTCGCGGTGGAGCGGGGCGAGGAAGGCGGCCGGGTGATCTATCGCGTCAGCGGGCAGATTTTCTTCGCGTCGGTGGATCGCTTCACCCGCGCCTTGCAGGAGGAAAGCGGCGCGGCGCCAGTGACTATCGACGTGTCCGCCGCGCATTTCTGGGACATTTCGGGCGTCGGCGCGCTCGACAAGATCGTCGCGCGGCTGCGTGCGCAGGGCCGGCAGGTCGATGTGATCGGCTATAACCGGGCGAGCGCCGACCTGATCGACCGCTTCGCACTGCACGACAAGACCGGGGTGGAGATGGGCGTCACGCCGCATTAGGGTATCATGCGGAAAAATGGGAACCGGATTGTCTCCAAAAGTCGTGCAATAACAAAAGCTTATGGTGCACGACCTGCATCCGGTCCAACGCGGCGCTCTCTGGATGGTTGCAATCAGCTACTGGAATGGCATGGTCCGGCTCATCCCATGAGAGAGAGGAGTCGGACTTATGATCATCCATGGCGCCAGGCCATCGCCCTTCGTGCGCAAGGTCATCGTCTTTGCCGCGGAAAAGGGCATTGCTGCGGAGGTGCGCACGGCCGGCTTCGGCCGCGGCGAGGAGGGCTATCTCAACGGGTCGCCCTTCGGCAAGATTCCGGCGCTGGAGGATGGCGATTTCCTGCTGTGCGATTCCACCGCGATCATAACCTATATGGACGCCCTGCGGCCTGAGCCGAACCTGATCCCGACCGAAGCCAAGGCGCGGGCGCGGACCATCTGGTTCGAGGAATTTGGCGATACGATCGCCCAGGCGGCGGGGCAGAAACTATTCTTCAACCGCGTGGTCGCCAAGATGGTGAAGCGGCCGCCGGACTTGGCGGCGGCGGACCGGGCCGAAGCGGAAGAGATGCCGAAAATCTATGATTATCTGGAAAGCGCGCTGCCGGAAAGCGGCTGGCTGATCGAGGATCGCTTTACCCTGGCCGATCTGGCGGCGGCCTGTCCGCTGATCAATGTCGGCTATTGTTCGGATGGGCTGAGCGCGGCGCGCTGGCCCCGCACGACCGCCTGGCTGGCGGCGGTGAAGGCGCGGCCGAGCGTCGCCGACGCCCTGCGCGAGGAAGCGCCGCTGGTTCAGGCGATGCTGGATAAATAACCTATATGGAACATTCCGCTTGACATCGTCACGCTGTCATGGCAGAGATGTGGATATTGGGAAAATCTGAGTCGCGACGGCGACATGGCAAGGGGCCGGTTCCAGGAAGGAGCCGGCCCTTTTGTCATGCGCGCACGGTCAAGGGAGGGGCGGGGATGGCAGGCAGCGCGAGCGAGGGGGAACTGGTGCCGCAGCGGCAGGCGATCGGCGGACAGAAGCGGGTGCAGAAGCGCAAGCAGCGCAGCGACACATGGACGCAGGCGCAGGTCCGGGAGTTCATGGCGGTGCTGGCCGAAAGCTGCAACGCCAGCGAGGCGGCGCGCGCGGTCGGCAAATGCCGGCAGGGCGCCTATGATCGCCGGCGGCGCGACCCGGCCTTTGCCAGGGCGTGGGACGCGGCGCTGGACCAGGGCTATGCCGAACTGGAACTGATGCTGATGCGCGCGGCGCTGCATGGCAGCGAAAGCGAGGAAATCACGCTGGACGGGGAGGGCGCGGTCAAGACGCGCAAGGTCAAGCGCGCGCCCAATTTGAGCGTCGGGCTGCGGCTGTGGCAGCATTATCGCGAACGGGTCGCCAAAATCCGGGGCACGTCCGACGACGCCGGGCCTACGCCCGAGGAGCAGGCGCAGGTGCGCCGGGCGCTGGCGGAAATCCGAAGACGGCGCGCGGCGGCGGGGGAATAGCGGGGCGATGTCGGGGTGACAGGAGAGGCAGGACGTTCGATCCGCAGGACGCGATCCGCGTTAACCATTTTCCAGCCGGAACGGACTGAGCGGCCGCAGCATTGTGGCACAATGACGTTGGAAAACATGATCCTGGAGCAACTGGGCGCCGGTCCGGTGCGATCGCTGGAACTGACGGGGGCGGACCCGGACGAAGTGGAGCTGACGTTGAAATTCATGGTGGCGCGGCGGCAGATTTGCCGGAAGGCAGGGCAGATTTCGCTCTTCTGGCACCGGCATATGATCTTTGCCCCGCCGGTCGTGGTGAAGCGCAAGATCATGGCGCCGGCCGGGGATAGGGAGCTTGAAGGGGAGCGAATGTGTAAGGCGTAACACCTAAGGAGATGTTGAATTATAATCTTGAATTTATGCTGATAATAAGGTGTCTATTTAGTAAAGTGAATGACGATTTAGAGATTTTGTATGTTTACTGTTCTCTGATTTCCGAAATTATATAGAAGATTCATTTTGCTACTGGAAGAAATATATCAGCTTGATACCGAGCGAAAGCCACGGAAGTCTTAGAAACATTGTAGAGATCGGCGATCGTGTATTACAGGGCAGGCGGAACGCAATTTCATCTGCATAGAGGAAGGCAGGCGGCGGCGGGCGAGGTGGCGGAGTGCCAGCAAACGGGACCATCGCGCGCTATTTCGATGCCGGGCCGGAGCCTGCCCCCTTCATCTGGTCTCTCCGAGTGTTTTTGCATAAGGATGATGAGAGATAAAGTGGCGCCAACAACGTAGCTGGCACCACTTCTAACGGCAGGTTTATAGGTTAGTTAAATCCGCAACTTCCGTAGCAGGGGGTTCCGGGTACGGGGAGCGGATAAGGGTCCGGGGTACCGCCGCCTGATTCCTCGCCACCATAGATGCGAGGATAGCACCAAGCAGCAGCTTGGTCGGGATTGCCAAAGCCGTCTTGCACGTAACGCGCAACGCATTGCTCGTACTCGGCGTCAAGAGCGTCCCAATCAGTAGCGGACGCCGAACTGACATACAGGGGAGCTACAAGCATCACTGCGGCGATCAAAAATTTTTTTCTTGTCAATTGCATTCTCCTTGTCCTCCAATTGAGGCTATCAAGAGTGCTTTTGGAGTCAACGACTTGATATCTCAGAATAGGATCTAACGGGCATTGTCATGGTTTGATATATGCAACAGTCGACCTGGTGCGGCGGTTCGACCGGTTTGAGCGCGGCGGGACGATCATCGCGCCGGCCGGGGCCGACGCGGCGGCAAAAGGAACCCCCGGCGCGAGGCCGGGGGTCGAGGTTCAGGGGAGGGCCAGCGGCGGCAGAGGGGGGATCTGCACAGGATGCCGCTGACAAAGACGAGGTAGCGCGGATATGCGTCCGGCACATGTCCCGTTTGTTGCGAAGGATGGGCGCGGCGGGTCCATGATGCTGCGGATGCATCGCGCCCAGCCCCCTCCCCTGACAGGGAGGGGGTGGCTGATCCCGATTTTGGTATTCGGCGAGAGGAAGGCCGGCGGCGTCGATCGCCGCCGTTGCCCGGTCAGCGCCCGGCGGTGATTTCGAGCGCGGGATCGACCAGCGAGTTGCGCGGCGCG
>NZ_AYOY01000191.1 GCF_000508185.1 Sphingobium sp. C100
CCGCCGCGCCGCCGGCCTATCCCGCTTCCTATCCCGGCGTCATCGCCGTGACGGGCATAGACGGGCGCGGAAGGCTCCTGCCCGAAGCGGGGCGCGCGCTCCATGTCGATTTCGCGGCGCCCGGCGCGGACATGCAGGCGGCGACCATGGCTGACGGCAAGGGCGCGGTGCGTGGCACCAGCTTTGCCGCGCCGCTCGTCGCTGGCCGCCTCTTCGCGCGCGGCAGCCTGGTCGCGCTGCGCGGTGAAGCCGCCAAGGGAAAGCCGCCTGTCCTGTGCGGATCATGCAGAAATAACGATTGATTTTCCGTTATTTGACGATTTTTCCAGCGCATCGGGATGAAAGCCGCGCCTGCCCTCGTTCTCCTGACATCGCATAGCTACACATCAAGGAGATGAGCGATGAAAGCGAAGTTTCTGATTGCCGCCATTGGTCTCGCGGCGCTGACCACGGCGCCCGCATCCGCACAGTTGCTGGGCGGCGGCGGCCTGGGAAGCGGCGCACTGGGCGGCTCGCTCGGCGGAACGCTGGGCGGTTCGGGCGCTGGCCTGGGTGGCACGCTTGCAGGTTCGGGCAGCCTCGAACGCAGCATCGACATCGACAATGGTCGCGTCGGCGCCAATGGTTCGGGCCGGGGCCGCGCCGATGGATCGGCCAGCGGCAAGATCAGCCGCAAGGACAAGAGCCGCAGCGCCGGTGCCTCTGGGTCGGCGAACGGATCGGCCAATGGCGGCCTTGCCGTCGATACGCTGGACGCCAATGACGCCCGAAGCGCCGCCGGCGCCGTGCGTGACCGGGCCAGCGATACGACCGGCATGGCTCGGGATCGCGCCGCAAACGCCGTCTCGGCCACGCGCGACCGGGCGGGAACGGTGGTGAACGCCACCCGCAATCGCGCTTCGGGCCTGACCAGCCGTGCCGGTTCGGCCGCCGACAATGTCGCGGGGCGCGCGACCGGTGCGATCGACAATGCCGCTTCGCTCGAAGCGAGCGGCCAGCTTTCGGGCCAGGCGTCGGGCCGGGGCGCGACCGGCGGCGATGGCTCCACCCCCGATCAGGCGGACGACTGACCCCCGTAAGGGGCGTGAAACAGGCGGCGGCCAAGTTCCAAGCCGTCGCCTGACGCCCCGCCGCCTGACGAACAGGCCGGCTGTCCGCCAGGGCCGCCGGCCTGTTCAACCTTGCGCCTCAACGCACATTCAGCCCCAGTTCGCCCAGCAACTGCCCCGCCTGCTCGCGCGAAATGGTCGCGCCGCGAAACAGCCCGGCATTGACCAGTCGCAGGCCGCCGATATCCGCGCCGCGCAGGTCCGCGCCATCGAACCGGCATCCGTCCAGGCTGGCGTCGCGCAGGCTGCAACCGTCGAACATCGTGCCGCGAAAATCGCATTTGCCAAGGTCCGCCTGCGAAAAATCGACGGCGGTCAGCACCTGTTTGCGAAAGGAAAAGCCCGGCAACCGCGCATTCACCAGCAGCGTGTGGGTGAATTGCAGGTCCAGCGCGCCCGCGTCGGTCAGGTCCGCGCCCGTCAGCTTGCACCGGTCGAACGTCGCGGCGAACAGCTTGGCGCGTCGCAGCACACTGTTATTGAGGTCGCAGGAGACAAAACGCGCTTCCCGCAGGTCCGCACCGCCATATTGCACGAAGCCGCCCCGGCAGGATTGCCACGATGTGCGGTCCAGCGTCGCGCCGGAAAAATCGGTCCGGCGCATCTGGCAGCGGTCGAACATCCAGTCCGAAAGGTCCAGCCCCGAAAGATCGGCCTCGTCCAGGTCGCAGCCGATCAGATGCCCCGGCGGCCCCTTCGCCAAAGCAGCGATCTCCGCCCGGCCCAGCGTCCGGTCACAAAGGGCTTGATCGGCGGAACGATCGGCAAACAGGTCATCCATGCCCATCGCTTATGCGCAAATGGGCCGACGATCCAAGGCCCGATACGGAAAAGGCCGGCGCCCTTGCGGACACCGGCCTTTCCACCCCCTTGAAACCCCGTCGGATCAGGCGACCTTGGCCTGCTCCTCCTCGACCTCGTCCGGGTCGCGCAGCACATAGCCGCGACCCCAGACGGTCTCGATATAATTGTCGCCGCTGCAGGCCAGGGCCAGCTTCTTGCGCAGCTTGCAGATGAAGACGTCGATGATCTTGAGTTCCGGCTCGTCCATGCCGCCATAGAGATGATTGAGGAACATCTCCTTGGTCAAGGTCGTGCCCTTGCGGAGCGACAGCAGCTCCAGCATCGCATATTCCTTGCCGGTCAGGTGGACGCGGTTGCCGTCCACTTCGACGGTCTTGGCGTCCAGGTTGACCGACAACTTGCCGGTGCGGATGACCGACTGGCTATGCCCCTTCGACCGGCGCACCACGGCATGGATGCGCGCGATCAGTTCCTCGCGATGGAAGGGCTTGGTCACATAATCGTCGGCGCCAAAGCCGAAAGAGCGGACCTTGCTGTCCATCTCGCTGATGCCCGACAGGATCAGCACCGGGGTCTGCACCTTGGCCGCGCGCAATTTCTTGAGCACGTCATAGCCATGCATGTCCGGCAGGTTCAGGTCCAGGCAGATGATGTCGTAATCATACAGCTTGCCCAGGTCGAGGCCTTCCTCGCCCAGGTCGGTGGTATAGACGTTGAACCCCTCGGTCGTGAGCATCAGCTCGATCGCCTTGGCAGTGGTCGGTTCGTCCTCAATCAGCAGCACGCGCATGTGAAGCCCCTTTGCGTCGCAGTCCCGTTCACCCCACCAGAACGGCCTCTGCTTCAAATCATTAACCAAAAAACTTCTGAAGGACAAAGGTTAATTTTTCGCTAACCGGCAGGAATCCACGAGTCGCAGCAAAACGAATCTATTTACAAAGAGTTGAGGCCGAAACGTGCCGCGACGAGTCAAGCTAGATTCGCCTACGAAACGAAGGTCCAGCGCCCCGCAGCAGGCAAAGGACCACGACCGCTGGAAATTTTTTTACCAATATTGACGCTTGGGGTTAACAGCCATGGTGGCGCGTCAGGAAATCGAGCAGCGCATCGACCCGCGCCGGCCGCAACCGCGATGGCGGCGTCACCAGATGCAGGCCAAAGGGCGGCGGACGCCATTCGACCAATATCTCCTCCAGTTCGCCGCGCGCCAGGGCATCGCCCACGATGAAGTCGGGCAACCGGGCGATGCCGACCCCCAGCCGCAGTGCGGGCAACATCGCTTCGCCGCTGTTCACGGTGATCCGGCTGCGCACCTGTACGACGACATTCTGCTGCCCCGGCCCGGCAAAGCGCCACACGTCGGGCGTCGTCACGTTGGAATAGCAAAGACAATCGTGCGTCCCCAGGTCGGTCGGATGCTGCGGTCGTCCCCGCGCCTCCAGATAGGCGGCGGACGCCACGACATGCATATGGACATCCGCCAGCCGCCGCGCGCGCAGCGAACTGTCGGGCATGTCGGCGATGCGGATGGTGGCGTCCAGCCCCATGTCGACAATGTCGATATGCGCGTCGGACAGATGCAGATCGACATCGACCGCGGGATGATCCTTCGTGAATTGCGCGATCATCGGCGCGACGCGCAGCAGTCCGAACGTCATCGGCGCGCCCAGCCGCACCACGCCCGACAGCTCGGCCGTTTCGTCGCGCGCCGCCTCTTCGGCCGCCTGTCCTTCGGCCAGGATGCGCTGGGCATGATCGGCCAGCCGCTTGCCGCTTTCGGTCAGCGCCAGGCGGCGGCTGGTGCGGTTGAACAGGCTGGTGTCCAGATGCTCCTCCAGCCGGGTGACGGCCTTGGACACGGTCGCCTTCGACACGCTCAGCGCCTTGGCCGCATCGGTGAAGCTGCGGTGCTCGACCACGGTGGCGAACATCGCCCAGGCCTCAAAATCGGGAAGTCGCATGGGAAACAATCCGTTTCAAAGCTGCTGGTTTATGAAACGATCCTGATGGCTAGATTGTCGGAAAGCAAGCGGAAGCATCCGCCTCCGCAACGAAAGGCACCTCGAACCTTCAGGTTCGAAAATCCAAAGGTAAGACTCATGACCACGACCATCACGAGCCGCATCGAGCGCCGCCCGTTCGCGTCGCTGGGGGCCGCCAACCATGGGTGGCTCAACGCCCATCATCATTTCTCCTTCGCCGATTATCATGACGAAGAGCGCATGAACTGGGGCGCCATCCGGGTGTGGAACGATGATGAAATCGCGCCGCGCTCGGGCTTCCCCCCGCATCCGCATCGCGACATGGAAATCATCACCTATGTCCGCACCGGCGCGATCACGCACAAGGACAGCCTTGGCAATCAGGGCCGCACCGGGGCCGGCGATGTTCAGGTGATGTCGGCGGGCGCCGGCATCCGCCACGCCGAATATAATCTGGAGGATGAAACCACCACCCTGTTCCAGATCTGGATCATGCCCCGCGCCGGCGGCGGCCAGCCGAGCTGGGGCGCCAAGCCGTTCCCGAAGGGCGACCGCGCCGGCAAGCTGATCGTCCTGGCCAGCGGCCATGACGCGGACAAGGACGCGCTGCGCATCCGCGCCGATGCCCGCCTGCTGGGCGGCACCGTCAAGGCCGGCGACAGCGTGACCTATGACAGCGGCGAAGGGCGCCATCTCTATCTGGTCCCGGCAACGGGCCGGATCGACATTGACGGCACCGTGTTCGAAGCCCGCGACGGCGCGGCGATCATCGGCGGCGCGCCCCTCACCATCACGGCGCTGGAGGATGCCGAAATCATATTGGTGGACAGTATCTGACCTCTTCAACCCTTTTGGCCCGTCCTTTCTCCCTCCCCTGCGGGCGGGCCGGGCCGCCTGCATCCCCTCCCTCATGCAGGCGGCCACCCTTTCTTCCACGATTTTTCTGATAAGGAGATATTCCCATGGCTAAGGTTCTGGTTCTCTATTATTCGTCCTACGGTCATATCGAAACCATGGCCAAGGCCGTGGCCGAAGGCGCGGCGGCCGCCGGCGCGCAGGTCGATGTCAAGCGCGTGCCCGAAACCGCCCCGCTCGAAGTGGCGAAGAACGCCCATTTCAAGCTGGACCAGGACGCCCCGGTCGCGGCCATCGCGGATCTGGCCGATTATGACGCCATCATCGTTGGCACCGGCACGCGCTTTGGCCGCATGTCCAGCCAGATGGCGGCCTTCCTCGATCAGGCCGGCGGTCTTTGGATGCGCGGCGCGCTCAACGGCAAGGTCGGCGGCGCCTTCACCTCCACTGCGTCGCAGCATGGCGGGCAGGAAACCACCCTCTTCTCGATCATCACCAACCTGCTGCACTTCGGCATGACCATCGTCGGCCTCGACTATGGCTTCCAGGGCCAGATGGGCGTGGACAAGGTGCGCGGCGGATCGCCCTATGGCGCGACCACGCTGGCCGATGGCGACGGCAGCCGCCAGCCGAGCGAGGAAGAACTGGACGGCGCTCGCTATCAGGGCCGCCGCATTGCCGAAACCGCGATCAAACTGCACGGCTGATCGCGGACCACGACGTCTGCACTATGCGACGGCGAGCGCCTTTGTGTCGCATCAAGGCTTGAAACACGCCGCAAGGGGCTGGTGCATCGGGACAATGCGCCAGCCCCTTTTGCGTTTGGGATTGACGATAAGGATGGGTTGCGGGCTGGCAGCTTTTCTTGAGCCTTGGTCGTCACCCCAGCGAAAGCTTGGGTCTCAGTGGGTCTGGCGCGTCATTGCCTGATATCCCAGCTTTCGCCGGGATGACGAACATGAGGCGGCAAGCGCCCCTATTTCCCCCCGAGATGCCAGCGCAGGCTGGCATCTCGGGCGAAAGCGCGCAGCGGCCGGGGCAGCACTTCCCCAACATCTCTTCGCCTGCGCACGCCCCGCTTTCGCCGGGATGAGGGAATATGATCGCTCTCAACCAATCCCTTGTCGTCATGCCGGGCTTGACCCGGCATCCCGCTTCCTTTCCAACGCAAAGCATGGGCAAGCGGAACCCCCGATCAAATCCGGGGTGACGATAATGGGAGCGGCGCTTTAGAGCAGCCTTGAAACGCGCTCGACAGTCTGGCTTTGGTCGCCGTGCGCCCGCCAAAAACATCCTTCCAAAATAGGATTTCGTCTGATCTATCCTGCGCGATGGACCGGCGGCACCCTCCCTTCCCCCTGCCTCGAAACTGGCGCGCAAGTGACGCCTGCCTGTCGCCTGGCTGGCGCGTTCCTGTCGCGTCGGCGGCGCGTCGCTGTGACCCGATCGGCGCGTCCCTGTCGCTTAGGCGCGCCCTCACCGTGGCGTCGGCCTTACTTTCCTGTGACTATTGGTCGAAATTACCCGACAACGGTGTGAACTTTGGCCTGTGGCGGAAAAAATCTCTCTCACGGCGAAAATTTCCGAGCCGCCATGTCACATCCCGCCGCGCCATCTCGTCATGTCAGCAGACCCCAAACGAAAGGACTGCATCATGACCGACAGCTTCAATCCCTACGCCGCCGCGCCGCAGCTGATGAAAAGCTGGACCGCCCTGTCCACCGCCGTGGCCGACAGCCTGGAACCCGCGCTGATCGAACTGGTCAAGATCCGCGCGTCGCAGATCAACGCCTGCGCCAACTGCATCAACATGCACACCTATGAAGCCCGCGAAAAGGGCGAGAGCGAACAGCGCATCTACCTGTTGTCGGCCTGGCGCGAGGCGCCTTGCTACACCGACCGCGAGCGCGCCGCGCTGGCCTGGACCGAAGCGCTCACCACCATCGCGCAAGGCCATAGCCATCAAGCCGCCAAAGAGGCGCTGAACTGGGAATTCACCGAGGAAGAGCAAGTGAAGCTGACCCTGATGATCAACATCATCAATGGCTGGAACCGCCTCGCGGTCGGTTTCGACCTTTGGTATGACATGCCGATGAAGGCAGCGGCCTGATGGCGCGGGGGACGCAGATGGACGCGGCGGCTCGCTTCGACCCGCTGCGTCCCCGCCTGACCCGCGTCGCCTACCGGATGCTCGGCTCGCTCGCCGATGCGGAGGATGTGGTGCAGGAGGCATTCATCCGCTGGATGGGCGCCGACCGCGAGGATATTCGCGAACCCGAAGCCTTTCTGCGCCGCATCGTGACGCGGCTTTGCCTGGATCAGCTCAAATCGGCACGGGTGCAGCGCGAGACCTATGTCGGCCCCTGGTTGCCCGAACCGCTGGTCGAGGAAGAGGACGATGCGGAGGACGTCACCCTGCCGCTGATGCTGGCGCTTGAAAGATTGTCGCCGCTGGAGCGTGCCGCCTTCCTGCTGCACGATGTCTTTGGCCTGGACTTTGAGGAAATCGCCACCACCATCAGCCGCGATGCCGCCGCCTGCCGTCAGCTTGCGGCGCGCGCCCGCACCCATGTCCGCGACGCGCGCCCGCGCTACCGGCTGGAACGGGAACGCGGGCTGGAAATCGCCGGCGCCTTCTTCGCCGCGTCGCGCAGCGGCGACATGACGGCCTTGGGCGCGATGCTGGCGCAGGATGTCAGCCTGCACAGTGACGGCGGCGGCAAGCGGCCCGCCGCGATCCGACCCGCCATCGGCCTGCGCCAGGTGATGCAGGTGCACAAGGCGCTCGCCATCCTGTTCGGGAAATATGGCTCGACGCTGCTGCGCACCTGCCAGATCAACGGCCTGCCCGGCTTCGTCACCCGCGAAGCCGATGGGCAGGTCCAGACGACCGCGCTCGCCATAGAGGATGGCAAGGTCAGCGCCATCTACGTGATGCGCAACCCCGACAAATTGCGCCACCTGCACTGAATGTCACAGGAATATCCGCCGCAGCAGGGTCGCCCGCAACAGGTGCCATGCCAGGAACGGCGCCGCCAGCGCCAGGGCCAGCAGCCAGGGCCGGGGGAGATAGGGCGCGCCATAATGGATCAGCGCGCCGTGCAGATACATGATGACCAGCGACGCCCGCCCCAGCGCCGCGATCGGCCAGGCGAACGGAGCGGCCAGCGCGGACAGGCGAAAGATCAGCAGGCATGTCGCCACTGCCGCGCCGATCGACAGCAAGGGCCAGCCATAATCGGCGACCTTCATGTTGAGCGGCGGAAACACGCCGCCCAGCCCCAGCAGCGCGAGTGTCCCCAGCGGCAGGATCATGCCGTTATGCCAACGGATATGCGGCCAGGCCGCGCCCACCCACAACAACGCGAAGGCCATCGGCACGCTCAAAAGCCCCAGCGGCGAAGCGCTGGTCCACCAGCCCAGGCCATAGGCCAGCAGCAGTATCGGCATCAGGATCATCGCCCAGCGCCGGTCGAGCGGGTCGGGCCAGCGGCCCAGCACAATGTTGAACAGGATGCGCGCCATCATCAGGCACGGCACGAACCAGAAGATGATGAACGGACCGCCCAACCAGGTGCCGCCCAGCAGGATCGGCCCGATGTCATGGGGCCATCGGCGGAATATCGGGACATTGCCCTTGATCGGCTCGATGATCTGGTCGGCCAGCAGCAGCAGGATCAGAAAGGCGAAATAGGGCCGCATCTGCCCCGAAATCTGTCGCCAGGTGAAGGCGCGGACCGGGTGCGGCCGGGACAACATCCCCGACAGCAGGAAAAACAGCGGCATATGGAAACTGTACATCGCATCGCGCAGCGGCCCGCGCGTCCACACATGCCCCACCACGACCGCCACTATGCCCAGCCCGCGCGCCACATCGACCCAATCCAGCCGAAATTGCGCCTGCGCCGCGTCATGCCCCCTGTTTTCCATCGGCTCCACGCCCTATAGGATGCCGCGCGCCCGTCAATTGCCCCTTTTTTCCGATCGGACCCCTTCTTTTGGCCCTGCTGACCGACCATGTCCTGTTCCTCGACGGCGAGGCGTTGATCCTCGACAAACCGGCCGGTTTGCCGGTCGATGCCCCGCGCGACGGGTCCATGAGCCTGGAAAATCATCTGGCGTCGCTGACTTTCGGCTTCCAGCGCTGGCCGCTGGCGGTCCACCGGCTGGATCGCGACACCAGCGGCTGCCTGCTGCTCGCCCGCAATCCCAAGGCGCACAAGCGTTTCGCCGCCGCGTTCGAAGCCGGCACCGTGACCAAACGCTATGTCGCGGTGGTGGACGGTGTGCCCGCCGATGACGAGGGCACGATCGAACTCGCGCTCAAGAAGGTCAGCACGCCCGCCCAAGGATGGCGCATGATCCCGGCAAAGGCGGGCAAGGCCGCCGTCACCCACTGGCGCAAGCTGGCGGAAAAGGACGGCCGGGCGCTGATCGCCTTCACCCCCGAAACCGGCCGGACCCACCAGATCCGCGTCCACGCCCAGCATGGGCTGGGGTTCGGCATCATGGGCGATCCGGTCTATGGCGACGGCGTCGGGCCGATGCTGCTGCACAGCCGCTTCCTGAGTGTGCCGCGCGGTGAAAAACCGCCGGCGCAGGCCACCGCTCCCCTGCCCGAAACCTTCGTCGCAGCCGGGTTCGGCCCGGAGATACTGGACGATGCCGGTCTTTGACATCCCAGAGGACGCGCTGGAAGAGCGCTTCCTCTCCGGCGGCGGACCCGGCGGGCAGAATGTGAACAAGGTCGCGACCGCCGTGCAGCTGCGCGTCAACCTGTTCCGGCTCGGCCTGCCGCCCTACGCCTATCGCAAGATCCGCGAACTGGCGGGATCGCGCCTGACCTCCGCCAACGAAATCCTGATCCAGGCCAACCGCTTCCGTACCCAGGAAGCCAACCGGCAGGACGCGCGCGAACGGCTGAGCGAGATGATCGCCAAAGCCCATGAACGCGACCCCCGCCGCATCGCCACCAAACCCGGAAAAGCCGCCAAAGCCCGCCGCACCGACGCGAAGAAGGCACGCGGCTCGATAAAACAGGGCCGCGGCAAAGTGCGGTTGGACTGACGGCAGCCTTTACCAATTACCCATTTTGCTCTGCCATGATGGTCAGATCGTCGATTTGAAACTGGTGATGGATGCATGGATAAACCGATACAAGGGCCAGCTGTACCCCGCCCCCTCAACTGGTTCATGTGGGCATCGGCTACCGTGTTGGGTGTCGTACTCATCCTGCTCGACCTGATGCAGTTAGACGGCTTACGTCTGAGCAAGGCTCGCTTGATCGTTGGACGCGATTTTCTGAACGTGTGGACCGGCGGAAATCTCGCACTATCCGGGCAGTTGGACAAGCTCTACGATTATGATGCCTACAGAACATGGCAGATGGCGATCTTCGGCGTATTGGACCCCTATAATTACTCTTATCCGCCGCAAAGCCTGTTTCTGGCAATGCCCTTTGCCGAACTACCCTATCTTCCGGCGCTCATCCTCTGGACGGTGGCGGGTGCGACATTCTTCATGTGGGCAGCAAAGCCCTATATGGCCTCGCTACCAAATTGGCTGGCGATAGCGACCCCGGCAGCCGTAGTGAACATCTGGTGCGGACATTATGGTTTCGTCATAGGAGCTTTGTGGCTGTTATTTTTTCGCAGCCTCAATCGCGCACCGATCCGATCGGGTGTCATCGCCGGATTGATGACGCTAAAACCGCATCTCGGTTTACTCATCGCAGCCACGCTCATCTATCGCCGTAAAGGAAAAGTCATTGGCTTTGCCATTATAGTCACCCTCGCATTAATTCTGCTAAGTAGCTTTGCCTTCGGCTTCGATTTATGGCGTCAGTGGATAGTTGAAACTTCGGCTTTGCAAAACCGGATCATGAATGCGTCGGGCAATAAATTCTACTTCCTCATGATGCCGTCAGCCTATATCGCTCTAAGAGAGTATCCGGCGATGATCGCAGTGATCGTGCAAATCGGCTTCGCCACGGTTGCGATATGGTTGACCTGGCGCGCGCGCAACGCCGACATCCAACAGTTCGCTTTCATCTGTGCGACTGCCACGGCGATCATCCTTCCCTATATATTCAACTATGATCTCACCGTCGTCAGCCTGGGCTTTGCCATCTTGCTCTACGACCGATGGACCTCTCTCACCCTCGGCGAAAGGATCATTTTGTGGCTGGCCTTCGCGTCCCCATTGCTGGTTATGGTCTATAATCTCATCGCTCCTATTGCCCTGCTGGCTGGCTTGATCGTCTTGGTCAAACACGCAATAGGCAGCCATGAAACTACACCGGCCAGAACATTTGCTAAGGCTTAGCATCAACCATGTACGACTTCTCCCCCGCCGCGACCGCCGACAAGGCGACCCTTTACACCGACCTGCTGTCCGCCGCCGACGCGTTGACCGCGACCGAGCCGGACCCGGTGGCCAATATGGCGAACTTGTCCGCGCTGCTCTGGCAGTTTCTGCCTGATCTCAACTGGGCGGGCTTTTATCGCATGATCGGCGACGAACTGGTGCTTGGGCCGTTCCAGGGCAAGCCGGCCTGCATTCGCATCCCGGTCGGGCGGGGCGTATGTGGTGCGGCTGCGGCCACGCGCGAGACGCAACTGGTGGAGGATGTCCATGCCTTTCCCGGTCACATCGCATGCGACGCCGACAGTGCGTCGGAAATCGTGGTGCCCCTCCTGCACGAAGGCCGGCTGATCGGCGTGATCGATCTGGACAGCCCACAGCCCGCCCGCTTCGACGCGCAGGACGCCACCGGACTGGAGGCACTCGCCGCCCGGATTGCCGCGCGGATCGGTTAAACCTTCCCCCAGAAGGGGCGCCCTGACCCGTTTCGGGACGGAAATTCACCCTGCCCCGCATGGATAGCTGCGGATCATCATGCTAAACGAGACGTTAGCATTTCGGACGCGCCTTGACGCGCGCCCGGGGCAACAGGGAGACTTGACCATGCGGATGTTCCATCTCGTCCTGATCGGCGCCGGCATGACGATGGCGGGCGCCGCCGCGCCCACCGTCGCGGCGGGCAAGACAGGGGTGCACGCCAGCCGACCGGCCACGCAGGGCAATGTCAGCCATCGCTGGGGACCGCGACATGACGGCCGCTGGTATGCCGGTTGGCGCGCACCGGGTGGCTGGACCGCCTATCGCCGACCGATCCGGGGCTTCATCCTGCCGCGCTACTGGATCAGCCCAAGCTATTATATCGCCAATTATCCTGCCTATGGCTTGCCCGCGCCCACCTATGGCTATGGCTGGTCGCGCTATTATGACGATGCGGTCATGACCGACCGCTACGGGCGGGTCTATGACTATCGCGCGGGTATCGATTGGGACCGTTACGAAGGGGGCTATGGCCCTGGGAACGATGATCCCCGTGACCAACGCGACAACGGTTTAGGCGGCGCGGCGATCGGCGCCGTGGTCGGCGGCGTCGCGGGCAATCGCATCGCGGGTCGCGGCAACCGCACCGAAGGCACACTGATCGGGGCTGGCGTCGGCGCGGTCGCCGGCATGGCGATCGACAAGGCGGAGGATGACCGCCGTCACGCTCCGCCGCGCCGCCCGGGCGCCAGCTATGATTATGGCTATGGCTATGCCGACGATGCCGTGACCAGCGCCAATGAATATGAAGGCCGCTGGACCGGCACCTGGACCACGGATGACGGCCGCACGGTGTCAGGCACCTATGACGGCCGGTTCGAAGGCGATGTCCGTGGCGCGGGCGTCGACTATCCCCCACCGCATTGGAACGGGACCGCACCGATGGGGGGCGGTGGCTATGTGGCCGGCGGCTATTATTATCCCGCGCCCGTCGTAACGACCGTGACGGTGCAGCCGGCAGTCACGACGACGACAACCACCACCTATGTGACCGAACAGGTCCGTTATCGCAAAGCGGCCCCCAAGGCCCGCCGCGCCTGCCGCTGCAAATAAGGACCGGTCCCAGGGTGCCGCCTGGTCCATTCCCTGCGTTTTTAACCGCCCCGCCCGCCCCGGATCAGTTTCCAGGGCGGATGGCGTCGAAAGGTTTCGGGCGGCCCAAGTGAAACCCCTGGCCGATCGGACAGCCGCGGTCACGGAGGAGTTGCGCCTGCGCCTCGGTCTCCACCCCCTCGGCCACGACTTCCATGCCGAAGCTGGCGCCCAGTTTCACGATGGCGTCGGCGATCGCGGCATCGCCCGCATCATGATCCATATTGCTGACGAAGCTGCGGTCGATCTTGAGCACGTTGACCGGATAATGTTTCAGATGGCTGAGCGAGGCATAGCCGGTGCCGAAATCGTCGAGCGCAACCCGGACGCCGGCATGGGCGAAGCAGCGCAAGGCGCTGGCGACCTGATCCGCTCCCCGGCCCAGGAAAACGGTCTCGGTCACCTCGATCTCAAGCCGGTCCGTCGGCACATTGGCAGCCAAAAGCCGTTCGAGAACGAAGTCGGCAAATCCCGAATGCGTGAAATCCGCCGCCGACGCATTGATCGCGATGCGGCCCGGATCGTAGCCCGCATCCAGCCACCGCACCAGATCGTGGAGCACGGCGGCCAGCATCTTGCGCGTCAGGGCAACGGCAATTTCCCCATGATCGAAAGCCGCCGCGATGCTGCCGGGCAACTGAACGCCCAGACGCGGGTGGCGCCACCGCAACAAGGCCTCATAGCCCGTCACCTTGCGGGTGCGCAGATCCACCTTGGGCTGGTAATAGGGCATCAACAGGTCGTCCGCGATCACCGCCCGCGCCATATGGATCATCGAGCCGCGCTGCTGCGCTTCAGCACGGAGGCTGGAGTGGAATAGCGTAAGGCGACCCCGTCCCGCCGCCTTCGACGCATAGAGCGCAAGGTCGGCAGCCTTGAGCAGTTCGTCCCCCCGGTCCCCGTCCGCACCGAACAGGGCAGCACCCATGCTGACCCCACAGTCGAGTGATCGGCCCTGATGAAGATGCGGCCGACGCAATTCCTCGATCAAGGCGCTGCCCCATGCCTCCACCAGCGAACCATTGTGAAGCGACGGCGCGATCAGCCCGAACTCGTCCCCGCCCAACCGGCCGATCACCGCATCGGGTGGCGCAGCGGCGGCCAGCCGCGCAGCGAAGGCACACAATAGAGCGTCACCCGCATCGTGCCCGAGCGAATCATTGGTGCGCTTGAGATCGTCAATGTCGAGCAGCAACAATGCGAAGCTTTCACCTCGCGCCCGGGCTTCTTCAGCCATGCTATCCAGGCCGGCTTGCCATAGGGCGCGATTGGGGAGCCTCGTCATCGGATCATGGGTCGCGGCCCACCGAATACGCTCCTCGCTGTCATGCTCTTCGGTGACATCAAGGAAGGTGACGATGATGCGCATCGGTCGTCCGGCTTCGGTCCGGGTGGTCCAGCTCGTACTCTTGATCCAGCGCAACGCGCCGTCATTAGCGCGATGTATCCTCAACATATCTTCGAAATGCGCCGGCAACGTGCCGGCGGCGACCGATTCCAGCATGGCGCGCAGGCGATCCCGATCTTCCGGGTGCACCAGCGACAGAGCGAGGCCGGCGGTCGGTTCGACATCCCGGGCCACGCCCAGCATCCTGCGAAGTTCGGCCGACCAATTGCGCGTGCCTGTCGCGGCGTCGAAATCCCAGATACCCAACCGCGCAGATTGGACCGCAAGCCGGAACCGTTCCTCGCTCTCGGCCAGGTCGCGCTGGGCCACACGGCGGGCGTGGACGTCCTCCAGCGTGCCATACCAGCGAATGATTCGGCCCTGATCATCGCGACGCGCGCCCGCTCGAGCACGCATCCATCGATATCCGCCGTCGCGTAGCTTGATGCGATAATCGACGTCGATCGGATCACCGCTGACAAGATGATCGGTCCACAGCGCAGAGACGCGCGGCACATCCTCTTCGTGAAGAACCCTGAGCCAACCCAAGCCCAATGCCTGCTCCACGGGCAAGCCCGTCAGGTCCGTGAAGCGCGGTCCCACTTCCTCGATCCGGCCGTCTGGCGCCGCAGTCCAGGGCACCTGAGGACTTAATTCGACCGACCAGCGATAATGTTCCCGGCTTTCTGTAAGGGCCGTCTCGAGCGCCTGCGCCTGTGTCCGCTGGAAATCCTCTACATCCTCGACCGTCCCTACGATGATGGTATCGCCATCGGCCGTGCGGGCGCGCTGCATTCGGACACGGCACCAACGCCGCTCCCCCGCTGCCCCGCGCAGGCGCAGTGTCAGCGGCGGTGGATTTTCCTGCTGCGCGGCGTGCAGCAGTTGACGCCGGTCGCCGCGATCTAGCGCAGCCCTCCATGCCAGTCCGGACGGACGGCCCGCGAATCGCAAACGCGCCCGACCTGATTCGCGACGCCATGCCAGAATATGGCCGCGATCATCGGCGACCCACCGAAAAAGAGTTGGCGAAACAAGGTCGAAGGCCGAAGAAAACAGCAGGTTATTGCGAAATCGCAACGAATCCTGATGCGACTGCCCCTGCGTGGCAATGAGCCGCGCATCTTCAAAGCGACGATCAGCGAACCGATCCACCGCCCCCGACCATTTTTGCTGCATCCTTCCTCATCACAGAAGGCAGCTACCGGAAAAAGTTAAAGAATTAGGATTATAGCGCGGCGATTTCGCCCTATTTACGCAGGATAGTCGCCAGTTCGACCGGTAATGGCGATGCATTGCGCGACGGACTGTCGCGCAATGCTGCTTCCCGTTCGGCAGGATCGAAGCGCGTCCACCCGGTCCGTCCCAGCTTTTCAAGCGGGCCATAGCGAACCTTATATTGCATCCTGGCCGAACCCTTCACCCAATAGCCGAGATAGACATAGGGCAGGTCCGCCGCTGCGGCACGCAGGATATGATCCATGATGATATAGTTGCCCAGCCCCTGGCGATGCGGCAGGTCGGTGTCGAAGAAACTGTAGATCATCGACAGTCCGTCACCCTGCCGGTCGGTGAGGCAGGCCCCGACAAGTTTGCCTGGACGCCCCCCGGTTCCCGGCTCCCGATATTCCACGACCTGGCTGTCCACCGGGGTCTGTTCGACCATGTCGGCAAAATCCATTTCGTCCATTTCGGTCATGCCACCGCCGGGATGACGCACCCGCAGATAGCGTTGCAACAAGGCGAACTGTTCTTCGGTCGACCAAGGCTTGCAGGCGCTGACGACCAGATCCTCGTTCCTGCGCAGCAATTTGCGCTGAGTCGCGTTCGGCCGAAATTCGCCGGCGACGACGCGGACGGATATGCACGCCGAACAATCCGGGCAACTTGGCCGGTAGGCGACATTCTGGCTGCGCCGAAAGCCGATCCGGCTCAGCGCGTCATTGAGTTCCGGCGCATTGTCGCCGCTCAGTTCCGTGAACACCTTCCGCTCGCTCTTGCCCGGCAGATAGGGACAAGGGCTGGGATTGGTGACAAAGAAACGCGGGAAACGGAAGGGTGCGGTCATGCTCCATCCTCCGTTCCTACGCTGCCATGCTGTTGCTTCATGCCTGAACTATGCCGCCCCGATGCCCGCATGAAAAGGGCATTTACTATGAAATCACGGGGCCGGCGCGTCCCATTATGCAACCTCGATCGGCGCGACCTCATAACCCGCTTCGCGCAAAGCGGCGATCAACCCCTGGAGATGCCCCCGATCCCGCGTCTCACATTCCACGTCGAGGCTCAGCCCTTTGGCCGGCAGGTTGGTGAAGATGCGCTGGTGCGCCAGTTCAAGGATGTTGACTGCTTCCTGATCGAAAATGCGCGCGACGTGGAACAGCGCGCCGGGCCGATCTTGCAGGATGATGCGCAGCCGCGCCAGCCGCCCCGATCGGGCGAGGTCGCGGAGCAGCACGTTGGCCAGCAGCCGGGTGTCGATATTGCCGCCGGTCAGCACCAGTCCGACATTGCGCCCCGCAAATTGGGCGCGATGCGTCAGCAGCGCCGCCAGGCCTGCCGCCCCCGCCCCTTCGACCACGGTCTTCTCGATCTGGAGCAGCAGGCTCAGCGACTCCTCCAGCCGGCGCTCACTCACCAGCACCACATCGTCGGCCAATCGCTCCACGAAGCGGCGGGTGATGTCGCCCGGCTGCTTCACCGCAATGCCTTCGGCCAGCGTGTCGCCGTCACAGGCCAGGTCGGCGCCCTTGATGAAGTCATACATGGACGGGTAGAGTTCGGCTTGGACACCGACCAGCCTGATGTCCGGCTTCATCGCCCGCGCGGCGGTCCCCATGCCAGAAAACAGGCCGCCACCGCCGATCGGGATGACCAGGGTGTCGATTTCGGGTGCATCCTCCAGCATTTCGAGCGCGACCGTGCCCTGGCCCGCGATGATGTCGGGTTCGTCGAAGGGATGGACGAAGGTCAGGCCCTGTTCCACCTCCAGCTTGCGGGCATGGGCATAGGCGTCGTCGAATTTTTCACCATGTTGCACGACAGTCGCGCCATGACCGCGCGTCTGCGTCACTTTCACGATCGGCGTCGTCGTGGGCATGACGATAGTGACCGGAACGCCCAGCCGCTTGCCGTGATAGGCAAGGCCCTGCGCATGATTGCCGGCGGACGCGGCGATGACGCCCTTCGCCTTCGACTCATCATCCAGTTGCAACAGGCGATTGAGCGCGCCACGCTCCTTGTAAGCGGCGGTAAATTGGAGATTTTCGAACTTGAGATAGACGTTGCAGCCAAGCATGTCGGAAAAAGTCTGGCTGATCAGCGTCGGCGTCTTGACGATCGCGCCCGCAATCCGGGTGCGGGCGGCAAGAATGTCATCGACGGTGACGGGCAGCGGCAGGGCGCTTTCGATCTTGGCTAACGTGTTCATGGGCACGGCCCGTAAACGAAAATTGCCGGTGAAGAAACTGGAACTGTCCGGTAACTGGCCCTATGGCAAGGGCGGACGCACAAAATGAATGGGGCTTGATGGCTAGGATCGCGTTTATCGGCCTGGGGATCATGGGTGGTCCGATGGCGGGGCATTTGGCAAGGGCCGGGCATGAGCTGACCGTCTATAACCGGTCGATGGGCAAGGCGAAAAGCTGGGCGGAAGCCTATGGCGGGCAAGTCGCGATCAGCCCGGCCAAGGCCGCCGAGGATGCCGAAATCGTCATCAGTTGCGTGGGCACCGACGATGACCTGGCCCAAATCACACTGGGCCGCGAGGGCGCTTTCCGCGCCATGGAGCCGGGCAGCCTGTTCATCGATCACACCACGGTTTCCGCCCGTATTGCGCGGCAATTGTCCGTCGAAGGCGAAAGCCTGGGCATCCATAGCGTCGATGCGCCGGTGTCCGGCGGACAGGCCGGCGCGGAAAGCGGACGGCTGTCGATCATGTGCGGCGGCAGCGAACCGGCGGTGACGGCAGCGAAGATCGTGATGCAGGCCTATGCGGCGCGGATTGTCCATGTCGGCGGCGCCGGCGCAGGCCAGACGACCAAGATGGTGAACCAGATTTGCATCGCGAGCCTCATCCAGGGCCTGTCGGAGGCGCTGCGGTTCGCGCAGGCGGCCGAACTGGACATCGACGCGGTGTTCGAGGCGATTTCCGGCGGCGCGGCGCAAAGCTGGCAGATGGACCATCGCTGGAAGACGATGGCGCAAGACGAATTTGATTTCGGCTTCGCCGTCGATTGGATGCGCAAGGATCTGGGCCTGGCGTTGGAAGAGGCGCGAGCCAATGGGGCGACCCTGCCGGTCACGGCGCTGGTCGATCAATATTATGCCGATGTGCAGGCCATGGGCGGCCAGCGGCAGGACACCAGCGCGCTGGTACGGAGACTGACCCGAGCATGATTGGATTTTCCTCGTCGCGCGCACTGGCAGGCGCCGCCATGGCGCTTGCCCTTTGCCCCCTGCCCGCGCTGGCTTCGGGCGTGATCGACAATGTGAACGGCATCGCGCTCGACGCGAACGGCCAGATCGTCCATTTTGGCGCGCTGCTGATCGATGACGAGGGCAAGGTCGAAAAACTGATCCCCGGCCGTTATCAAGAACCTGAATATAAGCCCAAAAAGCCCAAGCGGGGCCAGCCTTGGCCCGAGCGTCCCAAGGGGCCGAGCTTCAAGCTGGACGCGGGCGGCAAGACCCTGATCCCCGGCCTGATCGACGCCCATGGTCATGTCATGGGGCTTGGCCTTTCGCTCATCACGCTGGACCTGTCTGACACCCGGTCGCTGGCGCAGGCGCAAGAGAAGATCCGCGCCTATGTCGCCGCCAATCCGGGGCGCAAATGGATCATCGGCACCGGCTGGAACCAGGAACAATGGGGCCTGGGCCGCTTTCCCACCGCCGCTGAACTGGACGCGGCGGTCAGCGACATCCCGGTCTGGCTGGAACGGATCGACGGCCATGCCGGCTGGGCCAACAGCGCCGCCATCCGTGCGGCCGGGGTGACGGCCGCGACCAAGGCACCGGCCGGCGGCCGCGTCGAAATGGCGGCGGGCAAGCCTGCCGGCGTCTTCATCGACAAGGCGATGGACCTGATCCAGAAATTCGTGCCGCCCCCTGCCCCCAAGGACCGCGACCTAGCGCTGGAAAAGGCGCAACGCGCGCTGCTGGCCATGGGCATCACCGGCATCGCCGACATGGGCACCAGCATCGAGGACTGGCAGGCGTTCCGCCGTTCGGCCGACCGCGGCGCGCTGCGGGTGCGGATCATGGCCTATGCCGCTGGCCTCGACAATATGGTGCTGATCGCCGGGCCGGAGCCGACGCCCTGGCTTTATGACGATCATCTGCGCATGGGCGGGATCAAACTGCTGCTCGACGGCGCGTTGGGATCGCGCGGGGCATGGCTGAAGGCTGACTATGCCGATGCGCCGGGCGAGCGCGGGTTGAACATCATCCCCGGCACGCAGTTGCGCAACATCATGAGCCGCGCGGCGATGGACAATTTCCAGGTCGCCGTCCACGCGATCGGCGACGCGGCAAATCACGAGATTCTCGACGCGATCGCGGAACTTAATGACACCTACAAGGGCGACCGGCGCTGGCGGATCGAACATGCGCAGATCGTCGATCCGGCGGACCTGCCCCGCTTCGGCCCGCTGGGCGCGATTGCGTCGATGCAGCCGGTGCATGAAGCATCGGACTGGCGCATGGCGACGACGCGCGTGGGCCTGGGCCGGTTGCAGGGCGCCTATGCGTGGAAATCGATGCTGGACAATCGCGTGCCGCTCGCCTTCGGCTCCGACGTGCCGGTGGAAAGCGCCAATCCCTTCCCCGGCATCGCCGTCGCCATGACCCGCGAGGATGCCAAGGGCGAGCCCTTTGGCGGCTGGATGCCCGAACAACGGGTGAGCTTTCAGGCGGCGCTGGACGGCTTCACCCGGCAGGCGGCCTATGCCGGTTTCGCGGAGAAGAAGTTCGGCAGCCTGGTGCCCGGCCAGCGCGCCGACTTCCTGTTGATCGACCGCGACATTTCCACCACACGGCCTGCCGACATCCGGCAGACGCAGGTGTTGGAGACGTGGATCGGGGGCAAGCGGGTCTATGTGAAGGGGCAATAGCCCCTTCCATCACATGGCGTTGTCGGCGACGTTCATCGCATCGTCGAAATCTTCGGGCAGCGGCGGCTGGACCGGCTTGTCGCAGCCGACATCCTTCATATGCGCGCGCAGCATGTCCAGCCGGCCGATATTCCAGCGCGCCAGCGGCACGCCGAGCGGGCGGAAATCGGCCCGTTCGAACAGTTCGACCACATAGTCCCGGCATAGTTCGTCCACCTGATCGAGCCTCAGCATCCCTAGGTTCATGACCATGGGCCGCCCCGGCACGCCATTGCGCCCGCGCACAAGGTCCGTGACATAGAGGCCGCCGCGCGGATCGACCAGCACGACATCGGCCTCGCTCGAATCGATCAGCTCGTGGCTGGCGGCATAGGGCGCGACGAATTCATAGGTGCGCCAGACCAGGAAGGCGCTGGACAGGCCGGTGATGAGAAGCCCGATCAACACCGGGCGTAACGCGCCCTGCGGCCGGAAGCGTGCCCATCCCAGTCCCGCGAGCAGGCAGAAGGGGCCGATGAAACCATGGGCATAGCGGAAACCCCAGCCATAGCCCTGCGCCAGCGCCAGCCCGCATCCCGCGACGCAGCCCAGCGTCAGCGGCAGCGCAATCTCCTGCCCCCGCAACAGCCGCCGCCAGCGCATGGCCGCCACGCCCAGAGCGGCGAGCGGCACCATCAATATGTTGTTCCAGGCGATATAGCGGGTCAGGTTGACCAGAGGTTGCCAACGATCGCCCAGCCGTTCGAACAGGCTGCCCACCTTATCCGCCACCCCGGCCGAAGGCCGGACATCGGCGGGGGCGCCAAGGGCGTGGAGCAGAAATTCAGGCCACAGCTTTGCCCAGACGATCACGATAGCGACAATGGTGAGCGCATGGAAAGCCGCCGCCGCCCAGCGCCGCGCCAGCAACATCCAAAGGATGAAGGGTGCGATGAAGATCGGCGGAAAATGCCATTGATGCAGGCCCGCGGCGATCAGCGCGACCACTCCCGCGCTCCCATGTCCGATCACGCCGCCGCGCAGCACCAGCGCCAGCCAGACCAGGTTGAGCGCGAAATGGCCGGTCATGGCATAGGGCGTCATCGCCGTCACCCAAAGCTGGCTGGACGAAAAGCCCAGCAGCATCGTCACCCATACCGCATCGGGGCGATCGGGCATCAGGTGCAGCGCCACGCGCCACAGCGCGAACAGCCCCGCCATCAGCAGCACGGGACCGGCCAGGTTGGGATCACCCAATTGCCAGAACAGCGCCTGGATCGCACTGTTCACCGGCAGATAGGCCGCCGTCCAATAATCCGCCGCGCCGAAGGGGGAGAAAAATTCGGGCATGATCGCCCGGCGATAGGGTTCCCATTCGATCGGGATGGGCCGCGCGAACAGGCCTTCGCGCATATAGGCGGCGGCGAAGCGGGCCACTTCCTCATCCCGGCTGATCGCATAATCCTGAAACAGGGCATAATGCCCGACCCAGGCGGCCAGCCCCAGCAGCAGGATCAGCGGCACCACGATCCGCGCACCTGGTCGGGGAAGCGTGAAGCCCCTGCCTTCCGCAAAGGGCGCGGCGAGCGCCAGCAGCAGCAGCGATCCAAGCAAAGCGGGGAAATCCTGGTCCAGCAGCAGGATGACCGCCAGGCTGATGCCCTGGCGATAGGTCACATGCCACAGGAAGGTTGCGCCCAGCCATAATGTGAGACCGAGCGCACCCGCCAGGAACAAGCGGCGCGCCGATATAGCACTGGCGGGCGCGCCCATGGTCAATCCTGCACCAGCGCCCGATTGACGAAAATTCCGTCCATTTCGACCAGCAACGGGAAATGCCCCTTATTGTTGGCGAAGAAGGCGGAAGGGACGAAGCTGCGCGCTTCGAGCCAGTCGATCATCGCGCGATAGCCCGCGCCGCCTTCGTAAATGGGCCGCACGCCCAATTCAGTCTGCACCCCCAGCATGACGCCCAGCGCATCGCCCGCGCCTTCGCACACGGACAGGTCATGGCCCTGCGTATCCATCTTCAGGAAGGGTCGCGCAAAGCCATGCCGCGCCGTCAGTTCGGGCAGCAGGCCGTCGAGCCGGCGGCATTGCATGTCCACCGTCTTCGTCACTTTGTTGCGCTCGGCAAAGATGGCGTCCTGCGCGCCGGATGGTTTTTTAAGCGAGCTGAACTGATCGGCGGCCATGATGTTGAAACTGGCGGTGCCGTCAAAATCGGACAGCGCCATGTTGAAGACGTGCCAGTGGCCGTCGGATGCCGCATGTTTCTGGAGTTCGGCGAACACGTCCGGGTTCGGCTCGAAGGAGAGGATCAGGCCCCTATAGCCCGCATCGCGGCGCACCATGGTCGCATATTGACCGCGATTGGCGCCGACGTCGAACAGGCAGTCGACCGCGAAGGTGGACAGGAAGCGACGGAGCGCCTGGATTTCGGGATATTGATGGACGCGCCCAGACAAGGCGAGACGGACGGCCAGCCTGCGGTCAGCCAGTTCGCGGAGATAGCGGTTCATGCGCGCGCGGCCAGCACGGTTTCGTAGATGCCGATCGTCGCCACCGCCATATCCTTCCAAGATCCCATATCTTCACCATAAGCCCGCGCCCGCGCGCCATAATCCTGTCTGATGGCCGGGCTTTCGATCAGCGGCAAGAGGGCTTGGGCGAGCGCTGGCGCATTTCCCGCCGGCGCCTTGACCGCGACGCCATCGGGCAACTGGCCGAACATGCCCGCGTCCGACGTCACCATCGCCTTGCCATGGTGAAGGGCAGAGAGGAAGGCACCGCTCGAATCGATCTGGCGATAGGGAAAGGCGAGCATGTCGGCGCGGGCCATATGCGCGTCGAGCCGGCCTTCGGTCAGAAATCCCAGGTCGGTGACGAGGCGGTCGGCGAAACCTGCGCGCGCCACGGCATCCAGCAGCGGCGCGACATCCATGAAGGGCTTGCCCGCCAGCACCAGTTCGAACCGGTGGCCCGCGCGCCACAGGATGAGGCAGGCCTCAATCAACAGATCGACGCCCTTATAGGGGCGGATCGTGCCGAAGAAGAGCAGGCGTGGCAGGACGGGGCGTGCGATGGCAGCGAGGTCTTCGGGGGATGCCGCCGCCAGCCGCATCGGCGGG
>NZ_AYOY01000192.1 GCF_000508185.1 Sphingobium sp. C100
CCATTCTCCCGCGCGATCCGCCGGTGATCGTCGGCGCGCTCGGCATCCTCGCCGCGGTCGAGCCGCCGCATTCCCGCTGGCCCAATCTTGTGCTGCGGCTCCAGCGCGATGCCCTGGTCTTCATAGGAGCGATGGTCGATCCGGCCCTCAAGCCCCAGCTCGGCCATGCGCTCGTTGACATGCGCGCTCCATGCCTCGCGCCAGTCCTTCAACAGCTCGGTGCTGTTCCAGTCACGGTTCTTCTTCCCGAACCCCTCCGGCCCTACGTCGCGCATCGTCATCATCACATGCGCGTGCGGCTTGGGCGTGCCGTCCTTCGCCTTGTCCCAATGCACGTTCAGGTCCGCGACCATGCCGCGATCGACAAACTGCTTCTTCACGAAATCGCGCGCGAGCTGCACGCCCTGCTTCTCGTTCATCTCGCGCGGAATCGAGAACTCCACCTCGCGGGCAAGCTGCGCGTCCTTGCGCTTCTCGCCGGCCTCCACCTCGTTCCACAAGGTCGAGCGATCGTTTAAACGCTCCGGCGCGCCCTCCGGCAACATCACTTCCGAGTGAATGACACCCGCCTTGTTGCTGAAATCGTGGTTACGCCCAAGCCGATCATCGTGCAGCTCGGACGCGGAACGATAGGCCGCGCTCGCAACGGCGCTCGATCCGTTCGCGCGGCTCACAACCTTGGCGGAGAAATGGTAGATCGCCATGACGCTACGCACACTGCCTTACTTAGCGCACGTCGGCAACGACGTATAAGCGCGCACTCATCATTCGCTTCGCTCCCGCTGATTGACTGCGGTGCGTTTTCATTATGGGTTGCCTGCCTGCTCCTGTTTGCTAGGCTGCGGTGAACCAGACGCGGAAGGAGAGAGCACCATGCGCAAGGTGCGCGACTATGACGCGGAACTGAAAGCGCTGGAGAGCCGCGCCAAGGCGATCAAGGCGCGTCGCATCGAACAGCTCGGCCAGCTCGTCACCGCAACCGGGGCCGATGCGCTCGACATGGAAATGCTCGCCGGCGCGCTGCTCGATGCCGTTGCGTCGAAGGATGCGGAAGCGAAGGAGGCTTGGCGCGCGAAGGGCTCCACTTTCTTTCAACGGCGCGGGCGCAAAGCTGGGCGGACTGCTGGCGGCAACGGCGACAGCGCAGGTACGCAACCGGGCGCTGATCCAGCGTCTGGAAGCGGCACGGCGTCGGACTGATACGCGGGGCTGGGTCTTGGCTCGGCGCGAACGCACCCGCCACCTGATCGAGCTGGGCGGCCTCGTCCAGAAGGCTGGCCTGGTCGATCTCGCCGACGACGATCGCGCAACGATTTACGGCGCGCTGCTGGAGCTGGTCGGCCGCGCTCGCGGCGAGGCCGGCGACTCGCTTGCGCTCTGGAAGCGGCGCGGCAAACGCGCGTTCGATGCGGAAAACAATGTGGAGGAGCTGTCTTGAGGAAGACTCTATGGGCCTTGCCGCTCTGCGTCATCATCGCCGGTTGCGGTCGAGGCCCTGCCGATCCGCAAGGCCTCGAAACCGGTGAGACTTTGTTGACGGTAACAGGCACCGGACGCACCGAAGCCGCGCCCGACCAGGCGCTGTTCACCGCCGGCCTGTCGAGCGTGGCGGCTGATGCGAAAAGCGCCAGCGCGAAGAATGCGGAAGCCATGAGCCGGATCACGGCCGCCCTTGCCCGGCTGAACGTGCCCGCGCGCGATATCCAGACGCGCAGCCTGTCGGTCAATCGCTTGGACTATGGCCCCAACAAGGGCCGCTTCGAGGCGAGCAATACCCTCACCGTGCGGATGCGTGACACGGCGCGGGTCGGTGAGGCGATCGCCGCCGTCACCGATGCCGGCGCGAACATCGTGTCTGGCCCCGACCTCTCCGTTACCGATCCCGAGAAGGCGAACCTGAGCGGCTATGATGCTGCCTACAAGTCTGCCCGCGCCAAGGCCGAGGCTTATGCCAAGGCCGCTGGCCTGCGCATCGACCGAGTGCTCGCGATCCACGATGGCGGCCAGGGCGGCTACATGCCGCAAATGGGGGCAATGGATGCCCGCATGGTCGCGCCGCCGCCCGTGTCTGTGCAGGCGGAACAGGCGTCGGCTACTGTAATGGCGGGGACCAATGCCGGAATGGTGACGGTGCGCGTGAACTTCGCGCTGGCCCTCAAATGAACACCTAGCCACCATACCGCGAGAAAGGATGAAGCCGTGACGCCCCTCCTCGACCTCGATGCGATCCGCCGGGAGGTTCGCGCGCTGGAGTTTGAGCGCGGCACGCCGGCTGATGTGGCGGAATGGCGCGAAGCCGATGCCGAATCCCGCGCCAACCTCGCGATCGAGGGCATGACGCTGAGCGGGGATGACGAGGCGCTGTTCGACATGCTGCGCGACGAGGCGGTGCCCCCTCCCCTCGCCACGCAAATCATCCTCAAGCTGCTCGGGCATCCCGACGCCGATCCGGCGCTTGCGATTACGCCGCTGGAACAGGCCTGCTGATGGCTGGTCCACTCATCGGCGGGCGTCGGCCGATCAGCTGGCGGCTCGCAATCGTCGTTGCGTTCATCGCGGCCTATGCGACCGCGCGATGGCTGGAAGGCATCTTCGGCGTCGGGCAGATTTCCGGCACTGTTTCGTTCCTGGTCCTGGTCGGCCTGATCGGCGCGACCTGGTGGATCAACAGCCGCGTCGGCAAGCGCAGGAACGAGCTACTCGGGTCGGCGCGCTTTGGCGACCGCGCCGACGTGCGCAAGCTGGAGGCGAATGGAGATCTCCTGATCGGCCGCGCCAAGGAATCCGGCAAGCTGCTCCGCTATGATGGCGCGGCGCACCTGCTGACGATCGCCCCAACCCGGTCGGGCAAGGGGGTGGGCACGATCATCCCCAACCTGCTGCTGCTCGACCGCTCGGTGGTCTGCATCGACCCCAAGGGCGAGAATGCCCGCGTCACGGCCCGTGGGAGGGCCAGGAAGGGCCTTGTGTGGTGCCTGGACCCCTTCGGCGTCTCCGGGCGTCCTGCGGCCCGCTACAACCCCCTGGCGCAGCTCGACCCGGCAAGCCCGGACCTCGCGGAAGATGCGCAGACGATCGCCGACGCCCTGGTCCACGACGCGCCGGGGCAATCGGGCGAGGCGCACTGGAACGAGGAGGCGAAGGCGCTGATCGCCGGCGTGATCCTGCACACCGTCGTCCACGAGCCCCCTGCCCGCGTCACGCTCGCCACGGTGCGCGATAAGCTCACCCGCGAGCCCGCCGGCTTCGCCGCGTTGCTGGCGGACATGCAGGCTAGCAATGGTGCGCATGGCCTGATCGCACGCGCCGCCAATCGCCAGCTCGGCAAATCCGATCGGGAAGCGGCCGGCGTGCTGTCCTCGGCGCAGCGCCACACCCACTTTCTCGACAGCCCGCGCCTGGTCGAAAGCACGTCCGCGTCCGATTTCCGCTTCGCGGACCTGAAGGAGCGGCCCGGCACCGTGTTCCTGTGCCTCCCGCCCGACCGGCTTGATACCTATGCCCGATGGCTGCGGCTGCTGGTAGCTCAGGCCGTCACCGACATGGCGCGCTCCCCTGCCCGGCCGGAACGCCCCGTGCTGTTCCTGCTCGATGAGTTCGCCGCGCTTGGCCGACTGGAGCCGGTGGAGCGAGCGATGGGGCTGATGGCGGGTTACGGCCTCCAGCTCTGGCCGATCCTCCAGGACATGCACCAGCTCCGCGCGCTCTACGGCGAGCGCGCCGGCACCTTCCTGTCCAATGCCGGCGTGATCCAGACCTTCGGGGTCAACGATCACGCCACCGCCGACATGCTCTCGCGCACGATCGGCGACACGACGCTGGAATATGCGACCCTCAGCACGTCACGCGGCACTGGCTGGGGCGATAATCGCGCCGGCCCTTCGGAAAGCGTCAGCACGCATGTCACGGCGCGGCGGCTCGTCACACCTGATGAAATCATGCGAATGCCCACCGACACGCTCCTGTTGCTGCGCCAGGGTGAACGCCCACTCTGGGCCGGCAAGGTCCGCTACTATGACCAGCGCGAGTTCGCCGGCCTGTTCGATCCGGCATGATCGCACACACCGGTCCTTGAAGATCGAAAGTGAGCTTTGGGGTAGCGCCTCATCGCCCTCTCTGCCGGCGAAACGTTGAAGGCACACACCGCCAGTTTCGCTTGGCTTCTTCCGGAAGCCTTGCGGCCGTTAGGCCGCTCTGGTGACGGCGATAGCCGTCACGGATCGAAGGCGCATTGGCCGTAGGCCAATTCCGCTTGCCCTTCTCAGGTTGACGGTTTTGGGTGAGCCCTGTCGTTAAGAGATTCTGTTAAATAGGAATCGTTAAACAAGTTAAGCCGCTCAAAAAGCGGAATCTTGCTTTGTTTATCAACTGCTTGCCAGCCGGCCCGGTGGGTGAAACCCCGTGATTCGGTGTGTGATACCCCGATAGTGCGGTGGGTGATACCCCGACGCCAAGGTGGGTGAAACCCCGAGACTCTGGAGCCGAAAAGGGGCCTCCGGTGCCAGTTATCCACAGCCTGGCTGGTGGCTCCGGCATCGCCCGAAGCATGTCAGGGTTCAGGCAGCATCGCTGGCCGGTGTGTGAAACCCCGATAGTTGGGCTTGCGGTGTGTGAAACCCCGATAGTCAGCGGCGGCCGGCAAGCCGGTCCATCTGTGCATCGACTTCCTCGGCCCGCTTGCGCTCGGCGTCGAAACGGGCGCGCCGCTCCTCCTCGGCGCGCATTCTCTCGGCGAGTGCCAGTGCCTCGGCCTCGCCGCGGAGCCTGAACAACACGGCCGGGCTTTTGTCCGTCGTCTCGGTCAGCTCCATCGCATAGTCGGGGAGCTGGTCGGCCTCGATCACCCGCCGAAGCATCCGGTTGAACTCCTTGGGCTGGGCATCGCTGCCGGTTTTGTCGCGAAGCACCTCTACCCGGCAAGTCCACCCACCGCGCTGCGTGCCGGCGTGCTTTCGCGCGATACGATAGAGCGCCCGCTCCAACCCTCCGGAGAGTAGGAAATAGTCGGGGTGCATGGTGAGCAGCGACTTCTCGTTGACGATGCCCTCATAGACCCAATCCGAGAGGGTCAGCGTCATGCCGCGCGGCTGCTCCGTTTCGGCGTCGGTGTCGAAGGTCCAGCTGTCGAGCCAGTTGAAGCCAGCCTTCTGCCGGCGCTTCGTCGCGCGGATCGAAGTTGTGATCGAAGTCGTCTGGAGCCGGAGGAGCGCAGCTTGCAGCTCCTGATAGTCCCTGCCCCCTGTGCTGCGCTTGATCGCCCGCAGTAGGTCGTAGGGCGTGGTTGTCAGCGTGCGGGGCAGATCGTTCAGCCCCTGCTGCTTCATGCGGTTGAGCGTGGACGCGGCCCATATCAGGATATCGGCGTCCCAGATCGTGGCCATGCCGTAGTCGGGAATGGCCTGCACGCGCACCCAGGCCTCGCCATCCGGGCTGCGATACTCGATCGGCTTCAGCCGCTTGCGCTTCTGGAGCGAGAAGAACGGGCGCTCCATGACCTCCCGCTGGTCCTTGAGCGGAAGATCGCCGAGCGCCGGAATGAACAGGTCGAACTCGGGATTGGGATCACGCCGCTTGCTCACGGCGCGAACCTGGTGTGTCCCCGCTGGACCAGATACTGGCGCAGCAACCGCTCGGTGATGACGGTAAGGGGCTCCCCGCCCTCCTCGACGCTGAGCTGGCGCAGTGTGCGGTGCATGTCTTCGGGAATGTGGATCAGCACCGGCTTCTTGCCAGGATGGCTGCTGCGCCGGGCAGGTACTGCCGGGGCCGACGTGTCCGCCGCACGCCGCGACCGACGCGGGACGGCAGGCTGCGGCGCGGGAGTTGCATCGGCAACGGGAGCCGGTGCCGGTGCCGGTGCCTCGGGCTCGTCATCGAAGATGCCGGCGAGCGCGGAAGTTTTCTTCGCCATCATCCAACCTCGCTTACTTGCTTAGTCGTAAAGCCGCTTAGTCGCTTAGCCTCATCATAGGCGGCGCGCAACTCGGTCGCCGCCTTGCTGTCCGGGTCCGTCTCGGCCGCCGTTCTGCCGAGCGGCGTGGCCTTGTAGAAATCCTTGCGGAAGTGGAGGCGGCTGTCGAACATCGTCACGCCCTTCGCCGCGAAACCGGCATGGGCCTCCTGCCCCTCCCCGCCCTGATGCGGAACCTGCGTCAGTATAACAGCGAACGGCGTGCCTGCCTGCTGCACCTGCTTGACGGTCTGCAACACCGAATGAACGTCCAGCCCTCGCGGCGCGACAGGGATGATGACGAAATCCGCCTGCTCGGCTGCGAGCATGGCAATGTCCTTGGAGTTCGCCGGCGTGTCGATGATGATGAGGTCGACCTTGCCGCTGCTGCGCCCGCGCGAGACGTGGAGCGGCAGACCGGCAACGCTGCTGTCCTTCACCATCACGTCGTCCTCGTCGCGGCGTTCGGACCAGTAGAGCGCCGATCCCTGGCGATCGTCGGCATCGAGGATAACGACCGACGCCCCCTCCCGCGCCGCCTCGACGGCGAATCCGGTTGAGAGGGTGGTTTTGGATTGCCCGCCCTTTTGCGCGATGACGGCCCATACTTGCATAGCTGCTGCTCCTACTAAGCGGCTAAGCGGCTTATGGAGCTTAGCCGCTTAGTCGTAAAGGGCATTAGTCGCTTAGTCACGTCCGTCCTCAGTTTCGTCGCCGATCAGATCGTGGCGCATCGGGCCATGCCCCCTCAATCGGGCACAAAGGTGCGCCCACTGTCTCCAGCCATTTGCGCGCGGTCCTGACGGTATAGCCGCACGTCGAGCACTCGCATTTCAGCATCCGCGCCGCCTGCTTCCTGGGCCGAGTGGTCGCGCTGCCTGTATCGAGTCTGGCATGGGGGAGGAGGTGACCGACCGCAGCCAAGATCGCCGCTTCACGCGAGAACGGCCGCAAGAGCGGGTAGCCTCGGAAACCGCTGGCTGCTGGAGCCTAAAAGGGCGAAAAGCAGTTTGTCGCTTAACAGCTTATTCGCTTAGTCAATGTCGCAAATATTCTGACTTCCCAGCGTCGCCGCTTCTGCGACAACGCTGGGGCGAGAAGGAACAGCCTTAGTCATCAACAACCGTCAGCTCAGCGCAATGGCACCGATTGCCGCCCCAATCGCCAGCACAACCGGCGTGGCGAGCTTGCTCTTCCACCGGTACATAATCGCCAGCGAGACCGCGAAGATGAGCGCGCTTACGATCAGGTTCGGCGTGCGTGCGCCCGTGGTTCGGGCAAGATCAACAACGGTGACCACAATCAGGCCGACGACGCCGGCCGCCACGCCCGCCAGGAAGAGTTGCAATCGCTTATGTTCGACCACCGCTTCCAGTCGATCGTAGAGCAGGAGCGAGAACGCGAAGGCGGGCAAAAACATGCCAGCGGTCATGGCAAGCGCGCCAGCAAGGCCGCCGCTGATCCAACCCACGAAGGTAGCGAAGATCACGAGGGGGGCTGGCAGGATGCCCGACAGACCCAAGCCATCAAGGAACTGCGCGTCGGTCATCCATCCCCGGCCGACCGTATCGTTGCGGATGAACGGGATGGCGGTGTAGGCTCCGCCGAAGGTCAGGAGTCCACCCTTCAATCCCGCCCAGAACAGCGCGGCGATGGCAGGCGCTGGTTCCTTGGTGCCCGTCATTATTTCGGCACCCCCGGGACTTCCTGCCCAGGTCAGAGCCGCCAGGCCAACGGCAAGCGCGACCACGACCGCGGCGAGCGCGTAGCGCCCGGTTGATCCGAGCGCGTAGGCCGCGCCGGCCGCCGGAAGCACGATCCAGAAGCTGACGCCGGCGAGCGAGGCGGCCGCCGCCGCAATCGCTGCGGCCCAAAGCCACGGGTCGAACAAGATGTGCTCACCGATGCGATGGACCGCGCGGACAATGACAGCGATCACCGCTGCTTGGATGCCCAAGAATGCGGCTCCGAGGAGCGTTCCTTGAATCGGGAGCCGCGTGTACGCCCAGGCAAGCGCGAGCATGAGCACGAGGCCGGGCAACATAAAGCCGAGCCCTGCCAGAAGGCCGCCCAGTCGCCCCTTGGCGCGGATGCCGAGATGGACGCAGAGTTCATGCGCCTCCGGCCCGGGAAGCACCTGCATAACTGCGAGCAGCTTGTTGAATCGGTCGCTGGGTATCCAGCGTTCCTCGTCCACCAGCTCGCGCCGGATCATTGCGATCTGCGCTACGGGGCCGCCGAACGCCATCATGCCGAAGCGCAAGAAGCGCAAGAATAGCGCGGGATAACTTAGCTCTGGCGGCTGGGCTTCATCCAGAGCCGCGCTCGCCGGGGCAGGATGTTCGATGCTCGACATGTTCTGCTCCCCTTATGCGCCGCGTCGCTTGGTGAAATGTGCGTAGAAGCCATCGAGCGCGCCCGACCCTTGGGCAATGCGCTCGTTGTCGCCGTCGGTGCTCGCGCAGATGCCATTGATGAGCGCGGCGATGCCGGCGGTCTCCGGCCTACCGAACTTGTCGTCGGCGATGTCGAGGTCGTGGATGATCTCGGCAAGTGCAACGAGCGCCTGATCGCCGTCGAGCCCCGTCCGATATGTCAGCGTTTCGAAGGTGCAGTGGTCGCCTTCGTGCGTGAACTCCGCGTCCGCCATGTCGAAGCGAAGCTCGCCGGGCTCGGGCTGGTAGTCCTTGCCGTCCACGAACTTGAAGCTGGGGCTCGGGTCGATGAACCGGCGGATAAGCCAGGCCGAGGCGATGCGATCGACATGCACGTGCCGGCGCGTGACCCAAGTGCGGCCTTTCAGCTCCGCCGGCGTCAGCTCCGGCGCTCCCGGCCCGCTCACGTCCGGGTGGCGGCCGGCGCGCCCCTCCGCTTGGGCTATCGCGGCGTCCGCCGCCTGCCGTCCATGCGCGCCGAAGAAGTCGACCGCTGCGATCTCGTCCAGGCGTTTACGCAGGCGGCGGACGTCGGCGGACGACACGTATTCCGCCTCGGCGATCATACGCGCTTCGCGCGCCAACTCCTCGTAATCCGCGTCGCGGGCCGCGTCGAACACGGCGCGAAGCTCCGCATCAACCATCCCCTCAACTAGCCGGGCTTTCAGGATCAACGCCTCGCCACCCCCTGCGGTGATCTCCGCTCTGAGTTCCTCGAAGAGCGCGCGGGTGTCGTCGCGAGCAGGGAGCGCGTGAACGGCATTCTTGAGGGGAGCGGCTCCCATTGCTTGCAAGCGCCGCCAGACCCGCACGCGCAGATAGGCGGGCTTGGCCGGGAGCTGTGGGATCAGGAGCAGCCAGTCACGGGGCTCGGGCGAAGAAGCATCAGCCATGAAGCAACTGTAACATAGCGACGCAACGAACGTACACTTGTATCGTTTGCTTGGGTGGATTAAAAGTTGGGGTGAGGAGACCGCAATGCGAGCTGTTGGATCAGGTGCTGCCGCCATGCTGGCGTGCCTGGCGTGCCCAGCGGCCTCGTCTGCCGCGGCCCAACCTCGCTATGAGACGGTTACGCAGTTCTATCGGACGTGTGTCGACGAGACGAAAAGGAAGGTGAACGGTCGGTGCGAAGCGTATCTCGCTGGTGCCGCCGAGACGCTTTCCGCTTTCGGCAACGGCGGCAGCGAAGCCGGAATCTGCGGCCGGGGCGTCCGATCGGGCGAGTTGAGCCGTATCTTCCCGGCGTGGGCGGTAGAGAACCGTCACGCAGCCAACCTGCCCCGGTTGGCGGGTGTGACGATGGCGCTACGCCAGCGCTTCCCATGCCGACAAACCAATTGAGATCGAGGAGAGAAGCATTGCGTCACTTGTTGCTCCCGCTGGCGATCGCGCTCGCCGCACCGGCCGCCGCCCAGACAAACCCGCAAGCGACACCGCCCGAGGCGCACGGCGACAGGTGGGCGCTCGTGGACAAGAGCCTCGGCCGAGCGGGAACGACGCAGCCCGACGGCGTTCGCCGGTATGGGTTCCCGCGCAGCGATCTTAACGTCCAGCTCGACGGTGTGGCAATCAAGCCGGCGCTTGCCCTCGGCTCCTGGGCGGCGTTCCACCCCATGGGCAATGACGTGATGGTCATGGGTGACCTCGTGCTGACGCATGAGGAGGTAAATCCGGTCATGAGCCGGTTGCTGGCATCCGGCTTCACGATCACCGCGCTCCACAACCATCTGCTTCGTTCCGCGCCCGCGACCATGTACATGCACATCGGCGGCCATGGTGACCCCGTGAAGCTTGCGGCCGCCCTCCGTGAAGCGCTCGCCGCCAGCCGGACACCGATGACGGCACCATCCAGGGATTCGCAACCGCCGTCCGCCGGCGCGGGGTCGTCGCAGCCAATCGCCCTCGACACCGCCGCGCTTGACCGGCTGATGGATGGCAAGGGTAAGCCCAACGGTGGGGTCTATCAGTTCAGCTTTCCCCGCGCGGAGAAGCTGAGCGACGGCGGCATGCCCGCGCCAGCGTCCATGGGCACCGCAACCGCGATCAACTTCCAGCCGACCGGCTCGGGCCGGGCGGCGATCACCGGTGACTTCGTGCTCACCGCCGCCGAGGTCGATCCCGTGCTCCGCGCACTACGCGCGGGGGGCATCGAGGTCACCGCGCTTCACAATCACATGCTGGATGACCAGCCCCGGCTCTTCTTCATGCACTTTTGGGCGAATGACGACGCCCAGAAGCTCGCACGCGGGCTCCGTGCAGCACTGGATAAAACCAATGTGCAACGGAGCTGACCTATGACACGAAACTGGTGGACGGCGCTGTTCGCCGCAGCCGCGCTGGCGCCTACAGGCGCGCTCGCTCAAGACGAAACGCCGAGCGATATGCAGGGTCTGGCGCTGCTCACGAGCTGCCGGGCAGGCGAGTCGGGCTGCGGAGCTTACCTTCAGGGCATCGTTGACATGATGATCGCCCAGCAGAGTGTCTGTAATCCGCCTCGTTATAACCGTCACCGGTTGCGGACCGCCTATGTGCGCTGGGCGGAAGTCAACACGTACTTCCATGACAAGCACATGATGGCGGGCGCGGAGCGCGCGATGAGTGAGACCTGGCCGTGTCCGTCGAACTCACCACGATGACGATACCTAGTGTCACAACCGGTCATTTTTCTGAACAGCCGTGCTCGACCGAGTCAACGGTGGCTTTCAGGCGCCCATCAGCGCGAGCGGAACGACAGAGAATGGATCGCAGCGGCCACGGCTTGTCGCGGAAGTCCTGAGTTTTGCGACATAGAACACGGTCACGCTCTTGGGCCAACGAGCATGTCGCAAAATTCGTTTGCAAAACAGATTCCTTTATAGGCACATTTGCAACATGCTCATTGGCTATGCGCGTGTCTCAACTGACGATCAGGATTTGCGGGTGCAGCGCGCCGCACTGAAGGAGGCCGGCTGTCGCCGCACTTTTGAGGAGAAGGTTTCGGGCGCAAGGCGCAACCGGCCCGAGCTGGAACGCATGCTCGAACATCTCCGTGACGATGACGTAGTAGTAGTCACGCGGCTTGATCGGCTCGCACGATCAACCAGAGACCTGCTCGACATCGCTGAGCGCTTAAAGGAAGCTGGCGCGGGGTTGCGTTCGATGGCCGAGCCTTGGGCCGATACAACCTCCCCAGCGGGTCGCATGGTTTTGACCGTCTTTGCCGGCATTGCCGAGTTCGAGCGCGAGCTAATCTATCAGCGTACAAGCAGTGGGCGGGTTGCCGCCAGAGCGCGAGGCGTGCGCTTCGGCCGGCCGCCTAAACTTACTTCAGACCAAGTCGCTCTAGGCGAACGTCTGGTGGAGGAGGGCACATCCGTCCGAGAAGCAGCTAAGCTGCTCAAGTGCCACCACGCCACTCTCTACCGAGCGCTATCCACGCGCACGAGCCTTCCGATCAGCGATAGGTCCCGGATTTATGACACACATGGCGGTAAAACCGTGACCCGAAGCGAGACATCGCTAGGGGCGGCGCACCAACTTAACGAGGTGCAAGGGTGACGTTCCGGTACATTGGCTCAAAAGCGCGCCTAACTAGCCCCTTGAGTCGGGTTATCTCCTCGTATGACAACTGCGATCGCTTCGTGGATGCGTTTTGCGGGACCGGGGCGGTATCAGAGGTAGCTGGCCTGCTCGGACGCGATGTCTGGGCAAACGACACCATGGTCAGCGCTACCATCATGACGGCAGCTCGGCTTCTTTCACATGACCAAGTCAGCTTCAGCCGTCTTGACGGTTATGACGGTGCCATCAATCGATTGAACCAAACGCCGGCTCGGACTGGCTACTTTCACCGGACGTACAGCCCTGCCTCCGCGCTGCACGCTGGAACCGCGCGCAGGTATTTCACAGAGGAGAATGCTGCCCGAATTGATGCCATGCGGTCATTGATCTCTGACTGGCGTGAGGGTGGCGATATAAGCCCTGATGAGGAAAAGCTGCTACTCGCAGACCTAATTGCGGGCGTAAACAGATGCGCTAATATTGCCGGGACATACGGCTGCTTCCTATCCAAGTGGCAGAGCGCAGCACTGCGTCCCATAGTTCTGCAACCTCGATTGCTAAAGGACTTTGCGACGGAGCTTGATACTACCACGCACGATGTCGCTGATTTAGTAACGGCCGAAAACGATCTAGTGTATCTCGATCCACCTTACACTAAGCGCCAATACGCCTCATACTACCACATCATTGAAACCTTGGTGCTTGGCGATGAACCCCGCGTTGAAGGTGTGAGCGGCCTAAGGCCTTGGCAGCACAAAGCCTCGGCCTTCTGCTACAAGCGTCGTGCGCTTGATGCGCTTGTTTCACTTGTCGAAAACATCGGCTCACGTCACGTCATTCTGTCATACAGCGCAGAAGGCCACGTCGACTTACTAGAGCTGGAGGAGATGCTTTCCCGCAGTGGTAAAATAGTCACTACTCCGATTGAGGAGGTGGGCCGCTACCGGCCAAACCGTTCGGCGAGCGCCAATGGTGACACCGTCACAGAGTACATTCTTACATATGCACGACGCGGGGCGCGAAAGAGCTCCCCAATGCCTCGGAACGTGATTTTAGAAGGCGCGACCGCATGACCGGTCCTATCCCGCTCGAACATTCATTGTTAGGGCCAGCCGAACGCATTCTCGACGCCGCATGCATCAGGTCTAAGAAGCCAGATGCCGAGCGCAGGATGCAAGTTCTTGAAGCAGCGTCTGCGCGACTGGGAGGATATGATCTAAGGTCCTTCCATCGCACCTTTGGTATCGACACGCACGATTACAGTACTTTGGATGAGGTTGCGTCAAAACTTCTCAGTGCCATCCGCGACACAAACATTCATCCGTCTCTCGCCTTGTCGTCTCTAGCTAGAGAACGATTGAGCGTCCATGCTCAGCGCACTACTGGCGCGCACTATACCGACTTTCGTCTCGCAGGATTGATCGGCCGAAATATCGCTGTCGCTGGCTCGCCAAAACTTCCGTTAGTTGATCCAGCAAGCGGCACCGGCATCCTCCTAGTCGCGTCTGTCCTCGCACTTTGCAACCAGGACCGGCGAGCCGCGGCCAAGCGCCTTGCGGAAGGTGTAATCGCTGCCGACCAATCCTCCACTGCACTGCGAGGCGCCCGACTTTCGCTGGCGTCGCTCACCGGCGATCTCACTGTGATTAAATCGATGACAGCGCGCTGGCACGCCGGGGACAGCCTGATGCGCTCCGCACGGCAATGGAGAGAGAACATCGGGGCTGCGTCCGCGATGGTGGTCGGCAATCCTCCTTGGGAAAAGCTGAAGGTGCACAGGCACGAGGAAGAGCGTGCTACGGGATCGTCGCGTCACTACGGCGCGGTGCACGAAGGTGCGATCTCGATCGCGACGGAGCAGCGAAAGAAGGAAGTTAGGAACTACGCCCAAGCCGTCTCGGAGCGCTTCGGACTGGCGAGTGGTGAACAGGATCTGTTCGCAGCCTTCACACAACTTTTCCTAGAAATTTCTGGCCCCGGAGGCGCGATATCCGCCCTGCTTCCCGCCGGCCTTATCCGCTCTAAATCTACCACGGCTCTACGCAAACTCCTGTTGGATAGATTCGAGCGGATAGACATCGCTGTCTTCGATAACAGCGCCCGGTTTTTTGGTATCGACAGTCGCTTCAAGTTTCTCGCCGTGACCGGGGCAGGCACCGCAAAGCTAGCCGGGTCCCGAACAGCCCAACTCACTTTATCGCGCGGGCTCGGCTCGCGGGGCGCTGCAGAAAGTGGTGAGCCCGTTTCCATTCCGCTGTCGAGCCTTCGCCGCCTCCGCCCCGATCTGTCGATACCAGAAGTTAGCTCAAGCGCAGAATGGCGCTTGTTCGCTAGGATGAGCAAAGCCGGCCAGCGCTGGGCAGAAGCTGATGACACATGGGCGCCCGAGTTTTCGCGCGAAGTCGACATGACTAGGGAGCGACGTCTTTTCAAGACGAAGCCCACGCCCGGCGCTATACCGCTGGTAGAGGGACGAATGGTCCATCAGCACCGATTTGGTGCAAAGGTGTATCTTAGCGGCACTGGCAGACGTGCGATCTGGAGCAGCGCTCCGATCGGCAAAGCAACAATTAAGCCGCAGTTCTGGATCAAGGCTTCTGATGTTCCAGCCACGGCACGTCCGCGCCTGTCTCAAGTGCGGGCAGGCTTCTGCGACATCGCCGGCCAAACTAACGAGCGTTCGATGCTGGCCGCTGTTATTCCAGCTGGCGTCGCGTGCGGCAACAAAGTCCCTACGATCCTATTTCCAAATGCCCTTGGAGAGGACGCGCTGCACTTGTGGTGCGGCATGGTCAACAGCATAGCCTTTGACTGGCTCCTTCGGCGGGTGCTCACCACCACTGTCAACTACTTCCTACTCCAGAGTGTACCGCTCCCTCCAATCCTGCCAGACTCCCTGCCGGCGCGGCGTATCGTTGCGGCCGCCCGCCGTATTGCGCAGGCCGATGTAAGTAGGGGAGGAGATGCGGCCGCAACCATTGCGGCCGCCCGGCGTGACATCGACCTTATCTGCTTGCGCGCATATGGCATTAGGAGTGATGCCGATGTCATTCGTATCTTAGATGATTTTCCGAGCCTCGACCGCAGCCAGCCTGCCTTGCCGGGAGAGAAGCGTTCAACCATTACGCGCGACTTCATTCTTTCCGAGATTAGCGGATCGCAGCAGGACATCGCTCGGCAGCGTGTGCTCGCAGCCTCGACGCTTGGCGCTCGGGCCTATGTCCCGTCACAGGTCGATGCCGACGAGCCTACGACTTCTCAAGTCGCCCACGGTCTCTAATAAGATAGTTGAGGGGGGACAGCGTGTGACGGGAACGGGTCAGGTACAGCGCTTCGTTTATAAGGAGCTGAAGGCGGGGGATCTCAGGAAGTTTGAGGCAGCGTCCGCAGATAGCGGGACCGGTGGCGGCGCGCGCGATCAACGCTTTAGCCCTGGCGGAACGTTCGCGCCCGTGTTCTCAAAAATCTTCCCGAGCGCTACGCCCAGGCAACGAACCGAGTGGGGCGGTAAGAAAAAGGTCTCAAACGTCCATGCCGCAGACGTTTTCGTTCACATTGATGATACTGCCATCGACAGAGCAGCAACCGAACTTGAGGTAAGGTCTGTTGATGGCGAGGACTACGTTGTCATGAGAATGGAATACTGGCCGCCGACAAAAGCCAGACCTACTGAGGTTCGCCTCGGGCGCGTCGCTGCACTCAGGCTCACGCCGCCGACGAACGAAGGCCGGGTGTTCCTGTTGGTAATCCAGAGCGACGCCCAGGTCTCGCCGCGGCTTGCATTCATTACAGAACAGGCAATCCAGAATAATCTTTGGAACGCAGAGGTTACCGACTTCTTTCGACCTATCCTGGCCCAGCCACCGGGCACTAACGCCACGATGGGCTTCAAGGACTTCGAGGCCAAGACCTCGTTCGTGAAGTGATGGCTATCTCGAACGAAGCGCGCGCTGTCCTCCAGGCGCTCAAGGACAAACACAACGTACTTCTGTCAGGCCCACCTTCCTGCGGTAAGACACATTTGATGCAGGAGGTTGCGGAAGCCTTCCAGCAGGTGACGGCCGCACCGGCCCCGCCACCTAAACCCATTACGTCCAGCGGGCGCATCGCCATGCCGGCGCAGGTGCCGCTTGCGACCACAGCGGACGCGCACATGCCGAGCGGAGGTCGATCGAACCGCCACGTCGAACGCATCGCCTTCTCGGCAAACACTAAAGCCCGTGATTTCACGACGGCTTTCGTTCCCAGCACCGATGCCGGCGCCGGCGGTCCGTCCTTCAGCGTCGCGCATGGTTCACTCGTGAAGACAAACGCGTTTGCATTAGATGGTGGGGCGGCACTGCTGATCATCGACGAGATGAACCGCGGCCCTGCGGTGCAGCTGTTTGGCGACGCCGTAGTCTCTATCGAGAGCGATAAGCGGCTTGGCCCAGACGACAAGCCCACGGCGCAGAGCTGGCCCATGAAAGTGCTCGACGAGACCGGCGCTACCGTGGACCTCTACCTCTCGACCCACCTCTACATCCTCTCGGCGGTGAACCAGGCAGACAGCTCGATCGAACCGCTCGACGTAGCGTTCCTACGTCGCTTTGAGACAATCGCGATAATGCCGGACGCCGAGAAGGCCAGGAGCTTCGTCCAGGCTGTAGGCGCGGCCGCAACCCTCCCAGACGCGCCGACCATGGCGGGCGAGGTGACTGAGGCAGCAGTGCGGGCGTGGGCGGCAGTTAATGCCCGGATTTCGCTCGGGCGATCGGCCGACCACCAGCTCGGCCATGGCATCTTCGCCAGGGCCGAGCTGGCGACTGTTGACGAAGCGCTTACTCTAGCTGCTAGCTGGTGGAAGAAGGTGTACGTTCATGTCCGCGAAGTGTTCTATGGCGACCTCATCGGCACCGGCGTTGCGCTAAACGCGGGCGATGACCCCACCGGCTACCGGCTCGAGAACGCCGCCTACGGCAACGATGACCGCCTCACGCTGATCGAACCGACGATCAGCCCGGCCAGCATCTACGCTGTTCTCAGACGGATCGCGGGTGCCTAGCAGGCTCACCGTTGGAATCGTCGAGTACGGCGCACCGAGGGACATCCTCCCTGTCGTCGCCGGGGCACTACGCGAGACTGTTGCGCAAGCCGAGAAGCGCCTGCGAGCAACTGGCGAGCGCATCCAACGCTACCATGGATTGGCCTTCAACCCTATTGAGATCGTTGGCGATCGGGTGATGGCAAAAGGTGTGGCCGGCATCGTGGCGCTCGCACCCGGAGTGGAACTCGAAATACGCCCAAAATACGCGGGTGAAGGTGACGATTGGCGAGCGGACCTCCTGTTTCTCGCCCTGTTTGCTGCCCATGGGCGCATCGATCCGATCCGCACCATTGCTTCCGACAAGTCTACCCCGAACAGCCTCGCCGATTTAATCGCAAGGACGCTACTGAATGAGCTCCGGCGCAATCACAGGACCCCCCTCAAGGCGCGTCGGCGGGTCACAACCGAAACCTTCGAGCCGCTTGGAGAGATTGATCCCGACACTCTTCTAAACCCAGGGGAGGAGGGCTGGCGGCAGACTTTCTACGCAATGAGCCGCGACAACGAGTACTGGGCGACCATACATGCCGGTGCACATGCGCTGCTGGGTCATGTCCGCGATGTCCAGGTAGCCGTTATGCTCAGAGATGCGGTAGGACGCTGGGGCTCCCCCGCCGTTCGACCGAGCCGGATCAGACGCATCCTACCGCCCCGTCTCTCCGCTTGGCAAAGAGCCTACGATCTCGCGCTCGAACTGCTGAAAAATGCAGGGTTCGCTCCAGGTTCCGGCGCCTTTGCTACCTTTGAATTCACCCTCGACACATGGCGAACCTGGGAAGCGCTCGTCGAGCGCTCACTCGTGATGCGCCTCGGCGCAAATCGCGTCCAGCTCCAAAAAGATTTCCAGCTTGGCATAATACACCGGGCAGGACGGGCAACTTCAAGCCTCGTTAGACCAGACGCGCTCGTGGACGTGGACGGCCCCATCGTTTTCGACGCGAAGTACAAAGGCAACGAAGAACGCGGACGCAATACGGTGTCGGCTGCCGACCGGTACGAAGTGATTGCATTCATGCACGCGACGGGTAGCTCCAAGGCAATCCTCGCCTACCCCAGCCTGAATGCCGCCGATGTCGGCGAGGAAGCGAAGGTGTTCCAACGTGAACAGCTGCCAACTGGCAGCCTTCTCGCGATAACAACTGGAGTGTCCGGTATTGCACGACCAGGCGGTCTAGCAGCGTTTTCATCCACATTAGCCGCCGCAACACAAGAATGCACAAACGCTGGGATCTAGAAGCAAGCTACCATGCTGATGTACAGGTCAAAGCCGAATGGTTGACACCGCGTCCTGCCTCAAGGTGGATGACTACCGGCCGGAAGCGGCTTGGGTAAATCGATCAAAAGCATCTTCTTCATCGGACTCCTGCTCCCAGGAGGTCCTGCTGTCCTCAGCGTCATCAAACACCAAAAGAGATATCGTCATTTCATAGCGATCGGCGAAGATCGCCATCTCTCGTACGTCACTGACGCCACCCCATACGCTCCGATCAAGCATGGTCCCCCGATCCGGATCGGGAAGAATCAACATGGGCCGCGTCGCCAATGATCCTGCCGGCAGTTCCATCCCGCTCGGATAGTATAGCCGTCGCTTCTTCGCCGACGTGCTGCGCCAGCACCACAGCACGAAACCGTTGGTTGCCACGACGAGGACGGCGCACTTGGGTGTGAAGTCCAGCCACTTGATCGCCGCTGCGGTCATCGAGACGCCGTAGCGATCGGCGCATTGCCGCAGCAGCTCCAGCGTCATGTCGTCGCGGCCAACCTGATCCCGATAATCGTTCATCGGCATTAACAGGTATGACGCGAAGGCATCTGCCTCCTGTTCGATGCGACGCCGCTCTGCATCGCGATCAACACCCAGAATCTGCTTCTCCCCGCATTCAAACCCGCCGGGGCTGATCTGGCGATGGACAAAATAATGCCCCAGCTCATGGGCCAAGGTAAAGTTGATGCGTCCCGCCGACACAATGTTAGGGTTATAGAGGATCGCCCATTTTCCGCTTTTGGGTAACGGCGCCAGCGCACCCTCGAAATGGTCTACTGGTGCCTCCTTGATCGTCTTGATCGGATCGGCAAATTTGCGCTGCGTATAGTCGAGTGCGATGGTTCTCACATCAACCGGGAAACGTGGCCCCCATAGCTGGCTCAGCAGATTGGCCCATGCTCTCGGTTGTGTGGGATCGGGCATCACTCGTCGTCCAGAACGTCCAGGATACGTTTGAGCTTTTCTTTCACGTCGGGATTGGCTCCCTGATACTTGCGATAGAACGCCTCATCATGTTCGTCAGCGGTGGGCTGAGTTCGCTCCTCGTCAGCTAGGTACTCGGGGGTCACCCCCAGCACGGCCGCAATACGATTCAGCTTATCGGCCGAGGGACGCGCGACCGGCTTGTTCTCTATCTCCCACATGTAGCTCTTGCTGCTGCCGGTAGCCTGGGCGAGCTGATCAAGGGTCAGCTTCTTCTCCTGCCGTAGCTCCCGAACCTTCCGACCGAGAGTCGATGACATGGTTTCTCCGTGAAAATTCGTTCGTTCGGTGATAGCCTCATTTTTCCTACTTGAACAGCGAACTCGTAGTAGCCATATTGCTTGTACCGGTAGTCCGAACTGGATGCCGGACATCATGGTTCAAGGAGTTTGAAGAATGGCAGGTAGCAAGGGCGGCGGTGGTCATTACCGCAGCGCAATCAGCGGTCGGTTCGTGACCTCGGCTCACGGCAAGGCCAGCCCCCGTACGACGGTGCGGGAATCCAACTCGGGCGGCAGCTCCGGCGGTCACTATCGGAGCGCGATCAGCGGCCGCTACGTCACCACCGCACATGGCAAGGCCAGCCCCCACACCACCGTCCGCGAGAGCTGACAAAAGGAGGGGACCATCATGGCCAAGCGCTATGTGAACAAGACCGGCAAGGACAGGGACGGTGATATCACCAAGCTCTGCAATGCCGGGCAGAGCTGGTCGCCCCGCTTCAAGGCGGACGCTATTCGGGATATCGAGAACGGCGATCACCAGTATTACGTCTCATGGACCGATGGTCAGGAGACGCCCATCACGGTCGTTAACGGCCCCAGCGGCAAGTACCTCCGCACCCGCCGCGACGGCTCGACCAAGAACAACCTCGACGATCTGCTCGATTGCTGAGGAAGGGGCGGAAGGGGTGCTAGCCCCCTAACGCTTCGTCCTCTCGTCTGCCTCAACATCGATGGTGCAACGCACCGCCTCGCGCGCTTTGTCTGCACGCTTCCGGCACGCCTCCAGCGCCTCACGATTGGCGGCAACGATCCGGTCGCCCGCCGCCAGTGCAGTGAACGCACCAGGCGAGGCGCTCTGCATCATGCGCTGCCCGCCTTCCCACATCGGCATGTCGAGCGTGTGCGCCGCCATCTTCTCGGGCCATTGCCAGCTCGCCGGCACGGCGCGTGCCACAATCCCGGCGAACGTCGCCCAAAGCACCATGCCGAGCACCACCCCGCCGGTCGCCGTCCACATCACCCATCGGTTCTGCTCGTCGCGGCGCCGCGCCGATGCGACGACGCCCTGAAGCATCCGGGTCGCGTCCTTCAGCTCAGCAGCGGCGGTCGCGATCGTCCGCCGGTCCTCGGCGCTGGCGTCCGCGCCCGCCGCCACGATCCGGTCAACGATATGGCGCGGGGTCGCTCCCTCCTTGGCTGCGACCACCAGAGCGTCCGCGCGCTGGAAGGTGGCGTTGATCGTCTGCAACAGGCCCGCCAGCGTCTCGCTATAGTCGGGCTGCTCGGGAAGTTCGACGCGCTCGATCGCCATCCGCTCCACGGCACGGCGCAGCAGCGCCAGCTCGCCCTCCACCCGCGCGAAGGCTTCCTGGGCTGTCTCGGGTTCGTGCTCGTCCTCGCTCATCCTGTCTCCCTCACGCACCCGAAAGCGCGAAACCTATCGGCTCAATCCCCGGTCGCGCTCGCGGTCCGGCCCCAGCGATTTCGCCAGCGCGTCGCCGATCGCGCGGTCCTTCTCCAGTTTCAGCGCCAGCTCGGGCGCGCGACGGCGCAGCGCGGATTCCAGCTGCGGATCGCGCCCGATCGCGCCGGCGACCTTCGCCATGTTGCCGCGCATCCGCTCCGCGCCGGCGCGGTCGCCCGCCCGCTCAAGGGTGGCACGATCGCGCTGCATCGCCTGCCAAGCTTCCACGAAGCGGCCCGCGCGCGCCTCCGGGTCGAGCCGCACGCGCTGCTCCTCGGCCATCGCGCGCGCCGCCCCGCCGGTGTTGCCGCCGGCGGCCTGCTCGATGAGCTTCGGGTCACGCCGGAGCGCGGAAGCGAGGTCGCGCGCGGCATGGGGGCGGCCTGCGTCCAGCGCCTCGCCGGCCTTGCGCAATGCGCTCTCCTGGTGGGGCAGCACGGGCAGGCCCTTGGCGCGCATCCGGCCTATATCGGCCGTGGCGCGCGCATAGCGTTCGATCGCTTTGTCCTGGCCCGGCTTGTCGCCGATCATAGGCTCCCGTTTGGGCGCGGACGCCTTCTCGGCTGCCGGCTTGGGCCGGAAGCCGTCGAACATGCCCTTGGCCTTGTCGCGCACTTTGGCGGCGATCTCCCGCGCGAGTTCCGGGAACCGGATCTCGCGCCGCTCGGCGAACGCGCGTGCCCGGTCATTGTCGGACGGCGCGGTATAGTCGCTGGCCATGTCCTTGGCGCGGTCACGCGACAGGACGCGGGCGAGCTGGCGCTGGTCTGTGAAGTCGTCGCGGCCATAGTGGAGCTGCACGCCCTCACGGTGCCGGGACAAGGCGACATAGGCCCCGTGCCGGTCCATCCCCGGCGTCGCCAGCACATGCGCGCGATCGACGGTCACACCCTGCGATTTATGGATGGTCGCCGCATAGCCGTGATCGACAGCGGCATAGTCCTTGAGGTCGAACGCGACACGGCTGCCGCCATCGAGCCGCACCGCCATGCGTCCCTCGCTGACTTGCTCCAGCGTGCCCAGCGTGCCGTTCTTCACGCCAAGCGAACGCTCGTTGCGCAGGAACATGATCCGGTCGCCGGACGCGAAGTCGCGCCGGCCGCGATCGACCGTGGTGCCCACGTCCTCGCCCAGCCCGCCCGATGCGCGCACCCGCTCGCGCGCTTCCTGGTTCAGCTCCCGCACCTCGGCATTGGTATGGGTGAGGATGATCCGGCTCTGCTCCGGCGCAGCCTGGCGCTGGCGGTCCCAGCCATCGACCAGCGCGGCGCGCGCAGCTTCTCTGGTTTCCGCCGCATTAACCATGCCGTGATCGGCATAGGCGTGCAGCGCCTCGGCCGTGCGGCCCGTGGCGAGCGCACGCGTCGCGTCCTTCTGCCAGTTGTCGCGCTGCCGGCGAACCTCGGTGATCTCGGCCGCGCCGTGGCGCTCGCTGATCGACCGGAACGCCGCGCCGGCTTCGATCGCCTGCAACTGCTCGGGATCGCCCACTAGCACCACCTTCGCGCCGGCGTCACGGGCATGGGACAGCACCCGCTCCATCTGGCGGGTGCCGATCATGCCCGCTTCGTCCACCACCAGCACGTCATTGCGGGTCAGCTGGTCACGCCCCTGCGCCCACGCATGTTCAAGGCTGGCGATGGTGCGGGACTGGATGCCCGATCCGCCCTCAAGGTTCTCGGCCGCGATCCCGGACAAGGCCGCGCCGCGCACCTGATAGCCCTCGCGCTCCCACGCCTCGCGCGCGACGCCCAGCATCGCCGACTTGCCGGTGCCGGCATAGCCGATGACCGACGCCAGCCCTCGGCCCTCCGTGATATGGTCGAAGGCGTCGCGCTGCTCGCCCGACAGCACCAGGCCGCGCCCTTCCGCCGTCTCCAGCGCTCCGGTGCGATGGGACACGGACACGCCATGCCCGGCGCCACGCGCCAGCTCGTCACCGGCGCGCTCAAGCTTCGCTTCGGTAGCGATCATCTCGCGGGAGGTGAACCGCTCCTGGTCGCGCCCGTCCTTGCCCAATGCCACCAGCTCGGGACTGGCGCGCACCGCCGCCATCACCTGGTCGAACTGCTCCTTGCCGTCCGAATGACGGAAGGCGAACGCGGCAAGATCGCGGATGGTGAAGGTCGCCTGTTGCCGCGTGATGCCGTCGAGCGCAATGCGCGGGTCGGCCGCGATCTTCTCGAGGGCATCGCGTGGAAG
>NZ_AYOY01000193.1 GCF_000508185.1 Sphingobium sp. C100
CCCGCCGCGCCGTGGCCGCCATCGTCGGACGCGACACGGATGAACTGGACGAGGCCGGCATCGCCCGCGCCGCGATCGAAAGCCTGGCGGAAAGCTATTGCGACGGGGTCGTGGCGCCGCTGTTCTGGCTTCTGTTGCTCGGTCTGCCCGGCATCTGGGTCTATAAAGCAGTCAATACCGCCGACAGCCTGATCGGCCATCAAGAACCGCGCTGGCGCGCTTTCGGCTGGGCGGCTGCGCGGCTGGACGATGGGATGAACCTGCTCCCTGCCCGCATCGCCGCTCTCTTGCTTTGCCTGGCGGGCGCAGGCGGCTGGCAGGTGCTGCGCCGCGACGCGCGCAAACATGCGTCCCCCAACGCCGGCTGGCCCGAAGCCGCGATGGCTGGCGCATTGCGGCTCAGGCTAGCAGGCCCCGTCGCCTATGATGGCGTGCGTCACGACAAGCCCTGGATCGGCGCGGAAGGGGCCGAGGCACGGGCGCGGGACATTGACCGGGCGCTGCGCCTCTATATCCGCGCGTGCCTGTTGCTATGGGTGACGACGGCAGGCGTGACATGGCTCATCTGATCCGCGCCCGCCCCAGAGGAAGGAGCGAGCGATCATGACCGGCCATCGTCTTTTCGTGCTGGGCGGCGCGCGCTCAGGCAAGAGCCGCTATGCGCAGCAACGGGCCGAGGCGACCGGCCATCCTCCCGTCTTCGTCGCGACAGCCGAAGCGTTCGACGCTGAAATGCGCGACCGCATCGCCCGTCATCGCGCCGACCGGGACGCGCGCTGGACCTGCATCGAAGCGCCCCGCACTCTCCCGGAGACCGTCGCGTCGCTAAGTGGCCAGCACCATGTCGTGCTGGTCGATTGCCTGACGCTATGGCTGTCGAACCTGCTGCTGGCGGAGGCTGATCTGGACGCGGCCGCCGCTCGCCTGGTCCAGGGGGTCGAGCGGTTCGACGGCCACCTGATCCTGGTGGCTAACGAAGTGGGCTTCGGCATCGTCCCGGACAATCATCTTGCCCGGCGCTTCCGGGACGAAGCGGGACGACTGAACCAGGCCATCGCGGCCATCGCCGACGAAGTCATGCTGGTCGCCGCGGGCTTGCCCCTTCGGCTGAAATGATTGCGGCGAACCGGCTGGAAGTCCTACGACCTGCCCGTAAGCCTGTCCTGCCTTTGACGCGGGCTGATGCCGCGGCTACAGCCGCTCGCGATGATTGCCCTTCTCTCTCCCGCCAAGACCCTCGACTTCGCGCGCGCGCTGCCGCCTCTCGCCGTCACGACGCCGCATTTTGCGGAGGAAGCGCATAGCCTCGCGCGGTCAGCCGCCAACCTGACGCAAAAGCGTCTTGCCGATCTCATGCATATCTCGCCGCGACTGGCCCAGCTCAATGCCGAGCGCTTCCGCGACTTTCCCCACCTGCCTGAACGGCAAGCGCTGTTCGCCTTCGCCGGTGACGTTTATACGGGGTTCGAAGCTCATACGCTCGAAGAACCGGGCCTGGCTTTCGCGCAGGATCATGTCCGTATGCTTTCCGGCCTCTATGGTCTGTTGCGTCCGCTGGATGCGATCAGGCCTTACCGGCTAGAAATGGGCACCCGCTGGGCGCCACGCCACAAGAAACTGACCGACTGGTGGGGCGACCGGATTGCGCGGCATTTGCTCGCCCAACTCCGCGAAGAGGGTTCGGGCGTAATCCTCAATCTGGCAAGCCAGGAATATTTTGCGGCCATCGACGGCCAACTTCCCAATGTTCGGATTATCGACGTTGATTTCCGCGAGCCGGGGCCTGATGGCCCCCGCTTCATCAGCTTTAACGCCAAACGCGCGCGCGGCATGATGGCGCGCTGGATGTGCGAGCACCATGTGACCGACATCGACGCAATGCGCGGCTTTGATAGCGATGGCTATCGCTTTGATGCGCAGGAAAGCGATGGCGATCGGTGGCGGTTCACCCGCGCATGAGCGGCGGCAAGAACTCCGCCGTCGTGATCGGCGCGTCCGGCGGTATCGGCTCCGCGTTCGAGGCAGCGCTGATCGAGGAAGGGACGTTCGCGGTCGTCCATGGCTTGGCCCGGTCGCGGACCGGGTCGCAGCATATCGACCTTCTCGACGAAGCAAGTATCGCGGCGGCCGCCGCACAGGTCGCCAAAGGGCCGGCGCCCACATTGGTGATCGTTGCGACCGGCCTGCTACATGCAGACAGGCATGGCCCGGAAAAGGCGCTGCGCGACCTCGATCCGGATTGGCTGGCAAAAGTCCATGCCGTGAATGCCATTGGTCCGGCGCTGATCGCCAAGCATTTCCTGCCCCTCATGCCGAAGACCGGCAGAACCGTTTTCGCGGCACTCTCCGCGCGGGTGGGATCGATTGGCGACAACAGACTGGGCGGCTGGCACGGCTATCGCGCATCGAAAGCGGCGCTCAACATGATGATCCGCACGCTGGCCATTGAGGAGCGCCGTCGCAACGACCGCGCGATCGTCGTGGCGTTGCATCCCGGGACGGTCGATACCGCCCTCTCCCACCCATTCCAGGGCAATGTTGCGCCAGGGCGGTTGTTCGATCCTGAACGAGCCGCCTTGCAATTGCTGGACGTGATCGAAGCGTTGAAAGTGACCGACAGCGGAGGCTTTTTCGATTTCGAAGGCTCAGAAGTGCCGTTTTGAAAAGCCAAGGACGCGCTTTGGTTTTTTGTTGAAGGATCGTCACCCGCCGCCGCGCCACGCGTCGACATGCCTTCATCCAACACTGCCGCAAGAAAACGCTCGCGAAGGGGCCACCGAATAGGTGCGCACCAGGTCATGCTGGCCCTCATGCTCAGCAGACATCGTGAATCAGATTCTAGAGCATGCTGCGTAAAATCAGACGCAGTCGGATCAATGCAATGTCATCACGCTCTAGAGGATTTAGGAGCGCTCTTCGCAACCCATTCCATTTTCCATAATTTATTGAGATTATGGCATTTTCTCTGGTGGGCCCGGCAGGACTCGAACCCGCAACCTAGCCGTTATGAGCGGCCAGCTCTAACCATTGAGCTACAGGCCCCACCTGTGAACGCGCCGGGATTAGGCAGCATCACGCCGCTTTGCAAGCCTCCCCGCGTTCCGGCGCGGCCGCGAGCACATCCGTCAGGCTGGCGGCGCGCACGCCACGCCGCGCCAGATGCGCCAATATTGCATCCCACCAGCGATAAAAGGCCGTCCGGTCGGCCTCGGAGCGGACATAGGGCGTGTGGCCGGGTTCCAGCGTGGGCGAGTGGAAGCTGAAATTCAGCACCGGCACGCCTTCTTCGATCAGCGCGTCGACCGCCGCGATCGCCTCCTGCACCGGCACGCCTTCGGGTGTCAGCGGGACGCGGCTCAGCATCCGCGCCCGTGACAGCGCGCCGGCAAGCGGCCCTGCCTTTTGCGCCGCACGATAGAGCCGCTCGCCGCCGCCACGCAACATGCCGACGAAGGCCGTCGACGGCGGCAGTTCGATCAATGCCCGCGTTGGCCCGGCCCAATAGGGATGTTGCGGCAAGCCATGGAAATCGGGGCCATGCTGGCCGCTATAGTCAAACCGACTCCGCACCGAGCTGTCGAGGCGAAAACCGGCTTCCTCAAGCAGCCGCGCGCTGTTCGGCCCAACGCCATAGCGGCCGGCGCGATAGGCGATCGGGCGGGCACCGAAACGCGCCTCCATCCGGCTGCACAATGCCTCCAGCTTGGCGCGCTCTACCGCTTCCGGCAGAAAGCCGGCATAGCTGTTGGCGATATTGATGTCCTCGACATGGGGCGGATTGACCCAGGGGTGAAGATGCGCGCCGATGTCCGCCGCGCCATCGGCTGCCCACTGTCCCATCATCGCTGCCGCCGCGTCGCTTTCCACGACGGGATAGTCGGTCACATAGATGGGTTTCACCCCCACGGCTGTGAAATAGGCCTGGCCCCGCGCCATGCCGTCGAGGGCGGTCACGCCATGCCCGGTACGGCTGAACGGCGCGTTCCAGTCAAACTCTTCCTCGGTATCGACGAAGAGCGTGAACCGCGTGCCAAAGGCCGGATCGAGGACGATCATGTCCTGCTCCAGCGGAGCAGCGAGCAGATTGCCGTCATGCAAAGAAGCAGTCATGCAGCTTCCCTAGCGCGCAATGGTTGCCATAGGGTTTCCCCGTCCCGCGACGACCTCAACCGATGTCGACTGCCCCGTTCGCCGCGCCGGCCACCGGGATGACCAGCAGCACCCGACCCGGCTCGATCTCCAGCGCGCCGCCGCACGCGTTCGCCAGGCTGCGGATCAGCCGCAGCGAAAACCCCAGCCCCAGAAGCGGCCCGTCGACCCAGTCGCCATCCGCGCTATAACCCGGATCGAGCAACTGCGCTTCATCCAGCCCGGCCAGAGCGGAAGGCCGATCCACCGCCAGCACCACACAGCCCTGCCCGCCGTCGGGCCGCAACCAGCAGGCGCCGGTCACCGTTTCGCCCTGCGGCACTACCGACACCAGAGTGCGGAACAGGTGCTGCACCATGCGTTCACCCTGCACGGGATCGACCAATATCTGCGGCAAGTCACCCGCAACCGCGATTTCGATCGGCGGCAGGCCCGCCCCGCCCTGCTCGCTGAAGCGCGCGACAACCTGGGACACCAGATGGTCGGGATCGATCAACCTCGGCGCGCCGCTCCCATCACCGCGCGACACACGCGCCGCCAGGTCCAGATCGTCGAACGCGGACAGCAGATGGCGCGCATCCACCGCGATCTTGCCGGCCATGTCACGATATTGGGTGCCGGCCGGGCCGAACAATTCCTGCTCGATGATTTCGGCAAAGCCCAGAATCGCGTTCAGCGGCGTGCGCAACTCATGCACGAGCTGGCGCAGCGAATCCGCCGACAGGCCGGTGATAGCCATCGACGCGGGCGCAGGCCGCGTAGCGACCTCATGCAGATAGGGACGACGCGCCTGTCCGCGAAAGCCCTGAAAACGGCCCGAGCGCGGATCGAAAAAGGGAGCTGCGGACATGCGCCATTCCCCGGCCATCGCGCCGCCAACGATCATGTAACGCCCATTCTGGAAACCGCTGCGGCGTGCGAAGGCGCCGGCCACATGGCCATCGGGACCACTTCCGCCTTCCAGCGCAGCCTCCCCCAGGGTCAGCCCGACCAGAGCCGCGCGCGGCCCCTCGTCGATCCACAGGATAACGCCCGTCGCATCGGTTTCGAATGCGAAGGCCCGGGGCGCTTCCGGCTTTTCCTGCTCGGCAGCGACTGAACCTGCAGTGCCAGGGCGCCGGTTGCTGGTGAACTGGGCGATGCGATCCACCAGATTGCGAATCTGATCTTCGTCCTTTGCCACCGGCCGAAGCGGCGTCACCACGCCGCCTTGCCGTTCGACGGTCGGATCAGGGGCTTGCGGCGCCATGCCTTCCGTCAGCAGCAGGGCGTCGTCTCCCACCATCTCTTGCCGGATCGTCGTCAGCACCAGATCCGCAGGGCCGAAAACTTCGAGCGCCTGACGCGTCGCCGGACCGACATCGCGCCGGCCGCGCAACACGCCGCGCGTGGTGGGGGTAAGCTGCGGTACCAAATCCGCCCAGCACCGGTCGGGTAATTGCGCGCGCGCGGTCGCCGCCGCAGCCACAGCCGGACGATCGCCTGCGAAAAAAATCACCAGCGCCGGCGAACGCAGGCGGCCGCCCAGTTCCACGACAGTCGCGATTCGCTGCGTTTCCGTCAGCTTGGGCCGCAGCGCCAGGAGGCGGTCGAGCAAAGCATCGCGCTCTTGCGAAGGCATGGGTTGACGATCGGCCCGGTCATGCTGCGCCAGCAGATCGACGCACTGGCGCCACAACGTCACAGCGCTCAGTCCCGAGCGGTTTTCCGCTGCCAGCACTGTTTGCATGAGATCGTTGAAACGCACTAAAAATCCCCATCTGCCACGCCCACGCGCGCCGTCCTGCCCATGGATAGGCGCTCGTCGCCCAAAGGGAAAGGGGGCGAGCAGCAACAAGAATCGATCGTTGCATAGTGGGACAATTGCAATGCCCTGAAACATTATTATGATGGAGGGACCAGACAGGATAGGAAATAATCAGAATAATGGCCGGCCCCAATATCGACGACATTGACTTGCAGATCCTGGGTGAACTGCAAAACGACGGGCGAATGACCAATGTCGAACTGGCGCGCAAGGTGGGGCTGACAGCCCCGCCATGCCTGCGCCGCGTTCGCGCGCTGGAGGAAGCCGGCGCGATCACATCCTATCATGCCGTGGTGGACCCGGCGATGCTGGGATATACCATCACCGTCTTCGCGATGGTCAGCCTGAAAAGCCAGGCCGAAGCCGATCTCAAGGCTTTTCAGGAGCATGTGGACGCGCTGCCTGAGGTGCGCGAATGTCATATGCTCAATGGCGAGATCGACTTCATCTTGAAGGTGGTGGCGCGCGATCTCCAGAGCTTCCAGCAATTCCTGACATCGAAATTGACACCTGCGCCCAACGTCGTGAGCGTCAAGACATCGTTGACGATCCGAACGTCGAAAAATCTGCCGGGCGTGCCGCTGCCGGTCTGATACCGGTCAGCGGCTCCCTCGTCTCACGCGGCGGTGGCCTTCCTGCTCTGCTGCTCCACCCATACGGACCAGAAGCCCGCGACGCTGGCCCAGTCGCTGCCCTTGGCCGCATCCAGGGCGGCCTGGGCGCTTGCCAGGTCGCCGGAGCGAGCGAGCGCTATGCCCAGCCGCGCATTGATCCGATCCGCATCGACCCCGCCCTTTGTGAGTGCCAGTCGATATTGCTCGACAGCCTGGGGGAACTGGCCGAGCGACACATAATTGTCGGCTAATGCCAGCGCCTCCTTACCGGTCGAAGCCGCCGCCGCCTTCTTCGCAAGGGCGGGCAGGCTGGCAATTTCCTTGGTTGCCTTGGGCGTGACGCTTTTGAGCAACTGGCTGGTGGCTGTCTGCTTCGCTGTCAATTTACCCGCCTTGCGGCCAGCTTCGATGATCGCCTTCGCCTCCGCGTAGCAGCCCGCTTTCTCAGCGAGTTGGGCGTAGGATTGATAGTCGCGCTCGCTCGCCATCGCGCCGTTCGCGGCCTGAAGCCGATAGAGATCGAGTTGCGCTTGCGATTCAAGGCTCGCTACCGAAAGATAGGTGGTGAGCGCCGACCGCCAATCTTCCGGGGTGGCCGTGCGTTCCAGCCGCTCGCGATACAGTTCGCTGACCTGCGTCCAGTCCTTCGCCTGATAGGCCATAGAGATGGCGCGGTCGATCCAGGCGAGCGGCACCGGCTGCCCTGACGTGCGTTGCTGCATGATCGCCGCCTGCAGGAATGGGCGCGCCTCCTTGGGCTTGTTGCGACGTAACGCGATGTCGGCCCGCAACATGACGGCATCCACGCCATCATAGCCCAGCGTCTTGGCGTAATCGAGCTGGGCCGTCGCATCGTCATAATTGCCGACAAGGTAAGACAGATAGCCGGCGATGAAACGTAGACGGGGCGCTTCGCTGCGCGGGACGGCAGTCGTCTTGAACAGGTCGGTCAATGCAATTCGCTGCGCCTGCACATCTCGACGCTGGACTGCGAGCTGGTAGCGCAGACCCGCTGTCACATAGGCCTCGAAGTCGGTGGTGGGGACCAACGCCCCGATGCGGCTCGCGGCGCTCGTCGTGTCGCGCGCTTTGAGAGCGGCCTCGGCGGACTGGACATTGGCGCGAAAACTATCCGACATGCTGATCGGTGGCCCGGCCACGACCAGCTTCTTCTTTTTCGCCGACGCCGGCGTCGCCGCCATCATTCCCGCCGTTGCGACCAGCACGACGCCAGCTGTAAATATCGTCAGTCCACGCATTGCCGCCCCGGCTCCCCTTTTTGGACGCCGGAAGGCCGGCGCCCTGTCTCATCATATCCTGCCTGCGCCCTGAAGCGCCGCCGTCGCCCCGATGAGCGACGGCGACGCGGATCGTCAGGCGCCCTTGGTGCCCAGATAGGCGATCCAAAGGCCGGCAATCTGCTTGCGCGCGCCACCTTGCACGGCTTCAAAAGCTGCCTTGGCCCCTGCGGTGTCACCGCCCATCATCTTGGCGATGCCCAGGCGGGTGTTCACCTCATCGGCGTCGACCCCCCCCTTCTGTTTGGCCAGTTCGAACATCGAAGCGGCCTTGGCATAGTCGCCATAGCCCAGATAGGCGTCGGCGGTTGCGGCCGCGATCTTGCCGGTGGCCGCTTTTTGCGCGTCGGCCTCCGCCGCACCCAGCGTGCTCTTGTCGCCTGCGATCCGGCCCACCGCAGTCTGGTAGACGTCCCCGCCCTGGCTGGCGTTCAGTACGCCCTTGGAACGGCCCTTGTCGATGACCGACTTGACCTCGCCGTAGATGCCGGTCTTCGACGCCATTTCGGCATATTCCGTATAGTCGGCGGCGATCACCAGGCCATCGGAAGCGCCGAGCAGGCGGAGCACGTCAAGATTTTCGCGATTGGTGATGTTGGGGTTGGCGCGCTGGAACAGGCGGACCAGCGTGCGCAGATTTTGACCGCTCGGTTCAGCCTGATAGGCCATCTTGGCCCATTCCGTCACATCCGGCAGCTTTGCCGCTTCGGCACGGCTGACGCCGATCTGATACCATTGCGCGGGCACGGGCTGGCCCGCTGCCTTGCTCGCCTCAGCGGCAGCCTTCAGCGCCGCAAGCCCCTGCTGCGTGAACCCGCGCGCCGGCTCTGTCGCCGTGTTGGTCGTGCCGGCCTTGCCGAAATAGGCTTGCGCGATCGTCGGCTGCACCGCTTCGGCCTTGTAACCGGCCGCCAGCGCGGCCTGACCGCGCTGGATCGCAACGTCATAATTTTTCTGCGATAGCGCAGCGTCAGCAGCGACGGCGTTGAACTGACCGGCCTGCTCCGGCGGCGTCAAGCCGCTATCGAGCATCTGGTTGAGCCCTTCCATCTTGAGCGCTTCATCCTTTGCGCCGATGCCGGTGTTCAGCTTGACCGCGCCGATCTGATATTTGTCGTCGTTGGACGCCGCCTTGCTGTCTGCTTCGGCCAGCGCCGTCTTGGCGGTGGCGAAGTCCTGCTTTTCGCTGGCCTGCTGCGCTGTCTGCAGCGCCTTTATGACATCGGGAGAGACGTTGAGCTTCATGCCCTGCTTCTCTTCCTTCTTTTCTTTCTTCGCAGCGAAGGCGGGGGCCGAAACCGCACCGCTCGTCAATGCCAAAGCCAGGGCGAGCGCCACCGGGGTCACAAAACGCATAATCCTCATCTCCTTCTGCGCGCCGGCCAAGGGGCACGGGCGGCCTTTCGGGGTTAAGCGCCGGTTAGGGGGCGGCGCGTGAATGGGCATTGAACAAGCCTAAATCGGCACGATTTGCAACATCTATGCTCGATCTTCGTTCCGGCCGCGATCATATCCCGGCCGCCCACCGCCTTGCCAACATGGGGGAGCCTGCGCGCATGTGCGAGGGGTGACAGATTTGTTTCGCTCCGCTAGTGCTGGCAGATCGAACCGCATCATCCAAAAAGAGAATCGCATTGACCGACGAGACCGTCCTCGCCGACCCTTCGGACATCAGCCCCATTTCCATCGTCGAGGAGATGAAGGCCAGCTATCTCGACTATGCCATGTCGGTCATCGTCGCCCGCGCCCTGCCGGACGTGCGCGACGGGCTGAAGCCGGTCCATCGCCGCATTCTCTTTTCCGCCCAGGAATCGGGCTTCCTCTACAACCGTCCCTATCGCAAGTCCGCGCGCCTCGTCGGCGAGGTGATGGGTAAATATCACCCCCATGGCGACAGTTCGATCTACGACGCGTTGGCGCGCATGACCCAAGACTGGTCGATGCGCGTGCCGCTGATAGACGGCCAGGGCAATTTCGGCTCGATGGACCCCGATCCGCCGGCAGCGATGCGCTATACCGAAGCACGCCTGGCCAAGGTTGCGGGCGCGCTGCTGGAGGATCTCGACAAGGACACGGTCGATTTCCAGCCCAATTACGATGCCTCGGAACATGAGCCGCAAGTGCTCCCCGCGCGCTTCCCCAACCTGCTGGTCAACGGCGCGGGCGGCATCGCGGTCGGCATGGCGACCAATATTCCGCCGCATAATCTGGGCGAAGTGCTGCGCGCCTGTCTCGCTTATATCGACAATCCCGGCATCACCACGGACGAGTTGATCCAGATCGTCCCCGGTCCCGACTTCCCCACCGCACCGCTGATCCTGGGCCAGTCGGGCGCGCGCAGCGCCTATCATACCGGGCGCGGCTCGATCATGATGCGCTCGCGCCATGAGGTCGAGGAAGGGCGCGGCGACCGCCGCTCGATCGTGCTGACCGCCATTCCCTATCAGGTCGGCAAGAACGGCCTGGTCGAAAAGATCGCAGAGGCCGCCAAGGACAAGCGGATCGAGGGCATCAGCGATATTCGCGACGAATCGAACCGCGAAGGCGTGCGGATCGTCATGGACCTGAAGCGCGACGCGACGCCCGAGGTCGTGCTCAACCAGTTGTGGCGCAACACCCCGGCCCAGTCGAGCTTCCCGGCCAACATGCTCGCCATTCGCGGCGGTCGCCCCGAGTTGCTGGGCCTGCGCGAGATCATCGAAGCTTTCATCAAGTTCCGCGAAGAAGTCATCACCCGCCGCACCAAATTCGAACTGAACAAGGCGCGCGACCGTGCCCACATCTTGCTCGGGCTCGTCGTAGCGGTCACTAACCTCGACGAGGTGGTGAAGATCATTCGCGGCTCGGCCAGCCCCGCCGAAGCCCGCGAGGCGCTGTTGGCGCGCGAATGGCCGATTGGTGAGATCGCGCCCTATCTGCGGCTGGTTGAAGCGGTCGAGACAGACGTTTCCGGCGACTTCTACCAATTGTCCGATATTCAGGTCCGCGCCATTCTGGACCTGCGCCTGCACCGCCTGACCGCACTTGGGCGGGACGAGATCGGCAAGGAACTGGCCGAACTCGCCGAAGCCATCGCGGAATATCTCGCCATCCTGGGCGACCGTACGAAGCTCTACGCCATCATGCGCGAGGAACTTGAGGCGATCGAGCGTGAGTTCGCGACCCCGCGCCGATCGGAAATCACGGCGGCGGCCGACGGGATCGAGGACGAAGACCTGATCGAGCGCGAGGACATGGTCGTTACCGTGACCATGCAGGGCTATATCAAGCGCACCCCGCTCGACACCTTCCGCGCCCAGGCGCGCGGGGGCAAGGGCCGGTCCGGCATGGCGACCAAGGACGAGGACGCCATCACGGAACTGTTCGTGACCTCGACCCACACGCCGGTGCTGTTCTTCTCCACCATCGGCAAAGTCTACCGCATGAAGGTCTGGCGCCTGCCCGAAGGCGGCCCGGCCACGCGCGGCCGGCCGATGGTCAACCTGCTGCCGCTCGGTCCGGGCGAGACGATTTCCACAGTCCTGCCTCTGCCCGAGGACGAAGCGGAGTGGAGCAAGCTTCACGTCATGTTCGCGACCGCCAAGGGATCGGTCCGGCGCAACAGCATGGATGCGTTCTCCAACGTGCCCAGCAACGGCAAGATCGCGATGAAGTTCGAGGGCGAGGACGAGGGGGACCGGTTGATCGGCGTTGCCCTGCTCGACGAGAGCGATGACGTGCTGCTCGCCACCCGCACCGGCAAGGCGATCCGCTTCCCGGCCGACGATGTCCGCGAGTTCCAGAGCCGCAATTCGACCGGCGTGCGCGGTATCCGGCTGGCCGAAGGAGATGATGTGATCTCCCTGTCCATCCTGCACAAGGCGGGCATCGCCGACCAGGATGAGCGTGAGGATTATCTGCGCCACGCGCCCTGGAAGGGCGAGGATGCCGATCGCGCGCCGCGTCGCATGGAAGATTCCCGCTACGAGGAACTGAAGGAGCGGGAACAGTTCATCCTAACCGTATGCGCCAATGGCTATGGCAAGCTGAGTTCCGCCTATGAATATCGCCGCACCGGGCGCGGCGGCCAGGGCATCACCAATATCGATAATATCGGCCGCAACGGCCCCGTCGTCGCGAGCTTCCCGACGACACGGGCGGACCAGTTGATGCTCGTCACCGACCAGGCCAAGCTCATCCGCATGGGTCTCGAAAGCCTGCGCGTCATTGGTCGCAACTCGGCGGGCGTTCGCCTGTTCAACGTCGCCGATGACGAACATGTCGTGAGCGCGGCCAAGATCGAGGAAAGCGACGCGGCCGAGGTGATGGACGGCGAGGAGGCGTGAGCGACCTCTTCGCCTACAAGGTACTGACCGCCGAACAATATGAACAGTTCAAGGCCGATGCCGTGTTCAAGGGCGCACCGATCGACCTGACGGACGGCTATATTCATATGTCGACCCGCGATCAGGCGGCCGAAACGGTCGCGAAGCATTTTGCGGGACAGGACCGGCTGGTCATGCTGATGATCGACCTCGCCCCGTTCGGCGGGGCGATCAAATGGGAAGTGTCGCGCGGCGGCGCGCTCTTCCCGCATCTCTACGGAGACCTGCCAATCAGCGCGGTGGCTGGCAAGGTGGTGCTGCGCCTGGACGAACAGGGAAGGCATGTCTTTCCGGCGGGCTTCTGATCCGGCCTCCGTGGGCCGTTTCCTCCGCCCTACCCGAGCATATGCCCTTCAGCGTTGGACACGCTCCATTCGCGCCACCCGCCCACGCTGCACCCAATAGTCCCAGGCGCCCCAACGGATATGACGGGAGCTGGCCGCCTGCAACTGCACTGCCAGATGCATCCAGAGCGGCAGAAAGGGTGCGGCCACGTCCCACAGCAATGATCGCTGCGCCTTGCGCGCCTGATCAGGCTCCAGCACCCGGCACAGGATTCGCCGGCGCAGCAGCGCCCGACACCACGCCGCCCCATAGCCCATCATTATCGCGGTCCATCCGCCCGCCATCAAGGCCCAGAGCCAGGCCGCAGACTGGATGGCGACGCCGATCATCGCCAGTGACCACATGCCGGGACTGTTGGTGAAGACATGCCGATATTGCCGCACGCCAAAAGCCCATAATGGGCCGACACCGCCCTCAAGCGGACTGCCCACCAGCAGGTCGCGCACCGGTCGTAGCCTCAGTTTCGCGCGCCATCCCGCCAGCCCGATCGCCAGATCATCCGACAGTCGCCCCTTTAACGCGGCGTAGAGGTCCAGCCGTTCCGCGACATCCCGGCTCATCGCCATCGCTCCACCCCAGGGCAGGGTGGCATTGGCGAGGCGTGGCATCGTGGCGAGCTGCATCTCCACTGCGCCTACGAGCGCCGGCATCCAGCCCATCCCCGGCAGCAGCAGCCGATAGCCCGTGACAATGTCCGCCTTGCCCCGCACCAGCGGAAAAAGCAGCCGGCCGATCAGGCGGGCAGGCGGTTCTATGTCCGCGTCGATGAACAGGAGATACCGGTCCCCCTCGCGCAGGGCGGCCAATGCCGCGCGCAGCTTGTGGACCTTCTGCCCCTCGTCCCGCGCCACGCCGGCGCGCACGATCTGGACCCAATTCCGGTCCCGCGCCGCCAGCGCTTCAGCCGCCGGACAAGAGCCGGACGTCGCGATCAGGAGCCGGAACGGCGCGCTCTGCGCCTTCAACCGCTCGATCAGTGTCGGCCCGCCATCCCAGTCGTCGCGAACGCTCAGGATCGCTACGGCTCCCTCGGGCGTCTCAATGTGCCGCTCTTTTGGCAGATTCTGAAGATAATTGAGCACGCCCAACAGCGTGAGCGCCTGCAACAAGATCCACACCCAGAACATTGTCGTGCCTGCCTGCCCCTTTACCGTCCGCAATGCTGCTGTATGACGCTTGGGCGATGCTCTCCAACCCCTTTCTCTTCATGCTGTTACGGTTGCTGCCCACGCGGCTCGCGTCCTGGTTCGGTGGCTGGCTCTCGGCGCATGTCGCGCGGCGTACCATGAAGCTGCGCGATGCGCGCGCCCGCGCCAATCTGGCGATCCTGCGCCCAGACCTGCCGGAAGCGGCGCGTGAGGCGATATTGACTCGCCGCTGGTTCAATGTTGGCCGAACGCTCGCCGAACTCGCCAATGTCGATCGGCTGGTGAATGATGCCCATGTGACCGTCATCGACCGCGCCGGCTATCAGGCGGTGCTGGACGGCCCCGGCCCGTTGATCGCGCTGACCTGCCATATCGGCAACTGGGATCTGCTGGCCGCCCATATCAAATGGTCGACCGACCGCCCCGGCCTGGGCGTCTATGAAGCGCCCGATGATCCACGGCAGGCCGCCATGCTCAAAAAGGCGCGGCAAAGCTATATGGGCGAAGCGATCGGGGGCGAAGGCGCGGCGCGCGGCGTACTCAAGCATCTGACCCAGAAGGACCGCGCGACGCTGTATATCCTCGCCGATGAACGGCGGGACCGGCAAGTCTGGTTTCCGACCTTCGGCCGTCCGCTCGAACCCTCGGGCAATCTGTCGATCGCACTGCGTCTTGCGCGCAAGGCCGGCGCGCGCTTTCTGCCCTTCTACCTCGCCCGCACCAGCGGCCCGCGCTTCGAACTTCATTGGCGTCCGCCGCTCGATCCCGGAACGATGAGCGATGTAGAGATTGTGGCTGCGCTCGACCGCTTCCTGGGCGAGGCCTGCATTACCCACGCCGACCAGTGGCTGGCGCTGCACGATATGGACCTGACCCAGGACGGGCATCGGCCATCATGTGACTTCCTGCAACATCGGCGCTAAAGCGCCGGTCCATGTCCCGACTCGCGATCAAGATTTGCGGCCTGTCGACTCCCGAAACGGTGGGTGCGGCCGTGCGCGCGGGGGCGAGCCATGTCGGCTTCGTTCATTTTCCCAAAAGCCCGCGCCATGTGGAGCCGGACCGGATCGAGGCGCTGGCCGCCACCGTTCCCGCTCATGTAGAGCGCGTCGCGGTGGTGGTTGACCCGGACGACGACCAGTTGGCGCGTTTGGTGGCCACGGGCGCGCTGAGCGCGATCCAGTTGCATGGCAAGGAAAGCCCCCAACGCGTCGCCGCCGTTCGCCAGCGCTTTGGCCTGCCCGTCTGGAAAGCTATCCCGGTCAAGTCCCGCGCCGATATCGACAGCGCGGCGGCCTTTGCCGGGGCGGCCGACCGTTTGCTGTTCGATGCCAAGACGCCGGACGGCGCCGCATTGCCGGGTGGCATGGGCCTGCGTTTCGACTGGATGCTGCTGCGCGGGGTTGCGATCCCGGCCCCCTGGGGTCTGTCGGGTGGCCTGTCGATCGACAATCTGTGCGAGGCGATCCGCCTGACCGGCGCGCCCCTTATCGACGTTTCTTCCGGTGTCGAGGACGCGCCAGGCATCAAGAGTGTGGACAAGATCATGGCCTTCTGCAAAGCGGTATCCGCATGTTGACGCAGACGCCCTTTGTCGTGCGCATCGGACAACGATGGCGCTGAACGCTTCCCATCCATCGAAGCGAACGCCCATCCATGTCCCGGAAAGACTGACATCATGACCGACACCATCAATTTGCCCAACAGCCTGCGCAGCCAACCCGATAGCAGCGGCCATTTCGGCGCCTTCGGCGGCCGTTATGTCGCCGAAACGCTGATGCCGCTGATCCTGGAACTGGATAAGGTATATCGGACCGCCAAGGCCGACCCCGCCTTCGACGCCGAATTTGCCGAGTTGCTGCGCAGCTATGTCGGCCGCCCCAACCCGCTTTACTATGCCGGACGGCTGACCGAAATGCTTCGCGATAAGGCGGCTGCGGGCAAAGGCGCGAAAATCTATCTGAAGCGCGAGGAACTGAACCACACCGGCGCGCACAAGATCAACAATTGCATCGGCCAGGCCCTTCTTGCCCGCCGGATGGGCAAGAAAAAGGTCATCGCCGAAACCGGCGCGGGCCAGCATGGCGTCGCCACCGCCACCGTCGCCGCCCTGTTCGGCATGGAATGCAAGATCTTCATGGGCGCCAAGGATGTCGAGCGGCAAAGGCCCAACGTCTTCCGCATGAAGCTGCTGGGGGCCGAAGTGATCCCGGTCACCTCCGGCTCGCAGACGCTCAAGGACGCGATGAACGACGCGCTGCGCCATTGGGTGTCCAACGTCCATGACACATTCTACATCATCGGCACCGCCGCCGGGCCGCATCCCTATCCCGAACTGGTGCGCGATTTTCAGTCGATCATCGGCAAGGAAACCCGCGCACAGATGATGGAAGCCGAAGGCCGCCTGCCCGACATGCTGATCGCGCCGGTGGGTGGTGGCTCCAACGCCATCGGCATGTTCCACCCTTTCCTGGACGATCCCGAGGTCGCGATGATCGGCGTCGAAGCGGCGGGCGAAGGACTCGACAAGAAACATGCCGCCTCGCTGGCCGGTGGCGCGTCGGGCATCCTCCACGGCAACCGCACCTATCTGCTCCAGGATGAGGATGGCCAGATTACCGAGGCGCATAGCATTTCAGCCGGGCTAGACTATCCCGGCATCGGCCCGGAACATAGCTGGCTGCACGAAATCGGCCGGGTCCGATATCTGCCTGTGACCGATGACGAGGCGCTCGCCAGTTTCCAGACGCTGGCGAAGCTGGAAGGAATCATTCCGGCCCTCGAATCCGCCCATGCCATCGCGGCCGCCGAGCAGATCGCGCCGACGATGGACGCGGACAAGATCATCGTCGTCAACCTGTCGGGCCGGGGGGACAAGGACATCTTCACCGTCGCCGACGCGCTGGGAGTGGAGATGTGAGCCCGGATATGAACAGGGATCGTCTTTCCTCTCGCTTCGCCGCCTGCAAGGCGCAGGGCCGCGCGGCGCTTATCACCTTCATGACCGCCGGCGATCCCGACATTGCTGCAACGCCCGCCATCCTGGATGCGCTGGTCGCGGGCGGCGCGGACATCATTGAATTGGGGATGCCCTTCACCGATCCGATGGCCGATGGTCCGGCCATCGAACTGGCGAACCTGCGCAGCCTTGGTTCGGGCACGAAGACGAAACATATCTTCGCCCTCGCCGCCGATTTCCGCGCGCGCCATCCTGACGTGCCGCTGATCCTGATGGGCTATGCCAACCCGATGCTGGTCCGCGGCGCCGACTGGTTTGCGGACCAGTGCCGGATAGCGGGTGTAGATGGCGTGATCTGCGTCGATGTGCCGCCCGAAGAGGATGCCGAAATCGGCCCCGCCCTGCGCGCGGCCGGGGTCCACCTCGTCCGCCTCGCTACGCCGACTACCGACGCGACGCGCCTGCCCGCCGTGCTCGATGGCGCCAGCGGTTTTCTCTATCATGTCGCGGTCGCCGGCATCACCGGCAAGCAGCAGGCAGCGCAAGCATCGATTGAAATAGCGGTGAGGAAGCTCAAGGCAGCTACCGACCTGCCGATCGCAGTCGGCTTTGGCGTTCGCTCGCCCGAACAGGCCGCCGCTATCGGCCGGGTGGCCGATGGCGTCGTTGTGGGCTCTGCGATTGTCGATATTGTCGGCAGCCATGGTGATGCCGCAGCGCCCTTCGTTCAGGATTTCGTCGCCGCCCTGAGCGGTGCGCTCACCACTCAAGCCCAAGAGACCGCCGCATGAGCTGGATCAACCGCGTTCGCAACGCCCTGCCGTTCATCGCCAAGAAGGAAACCACAGCCGAGATGCTGTGGCACAAATGCCCGTCCTGCGCTGAAATGATCTTCATCAAGGAATGGGAAGAAAATCTCTCGGTCTGCCCACGCTGCGACCATCATGGTCGGATCGGCCCCAATGAGCGTTTCGGCCAGATACTCGACGCCGGTTTCATCCTGCTGCCGACCCCGCATGTCGCGGAAGATCCGCTCAAGTTTCGCGACTCCAAACGCTATCCCGACCGCATAAGGGCCGCGCGCGCCGCGACCGGCGATCAGGATGCGCTCATCAACGCGCGCGGCGCTATCGACGACGTGCCGCTCGTCATGGGCGTGCAGAATTTCGCTTTCATGGGCGGCTCCATGGGCATGGGCGTAGGCGCGGCCTTTATCCAGGGCGTCAATGACGCGATCGCGCATCAATGCCCCTATGTCATCTTCACTGCGGCGGGCGGCGCGCGGATGCAGGAGGGCATTCTTTCGCTGATGCAGATGCCCCGCGCGACCGTCGCCATCCAGAAACTGCACGCGGCGGGTCTGCCCTATATCGTCGTGCTGACCGATCCGACCACCGGCGGCGTCACCGCCAGCTACGCGATGCTGGGCGACGTTCAGATCGCCGAACCCAATGCGCTGATCGGCTTCGCCGGCCAGCGGGTGATCGAGAGCACGATCCGCGAGAAGCTGCCCGAAGGCTTCCAGCGCGCAGAATATCTGCTCGACCATGGGATGCTCGACATGGTGGTCCACCGCAATGAACTGCGCGACACGCTGGCGCGGGTAATCGGGTATCTTAGCCCGCGCGCCGCAGCCTGATCCACATATAGACGCGCAACGGGGGACAAGCGCGATGGCCGACCATGCCGTTTCCGACGATCCGCAGGTCCAGGCCCAACTCGATCGGCTGTGGTCGCTGTCCCCGGGCGCCGACATATTGGGGCTGGAGCGCATCACGCAGTTGCTCCAACGGTTGGGCGATCCGCACCTGGCCCTGCCGCCAATATTCCATGTCGCGGGGACCAATGGCAAGGGATCGACCTGCGCCTTTCTGCGCGCGGCAATGGAGGCGGGCGGCAAGAGCGTCCATGTCTTCACCTCCCCCCATCTGGTCCGTTTCAATGAACGAATCCGCGTGGCGGGCCAACTCATCGTTGATGCGCAACTCGCGCATTATCTCGACCGTGTGCTGAATGTCGCCGAAGGGATCAGCGCCAGCTTCTTCGAAGTCACGACCGCCGCCGCTTTCCTCGCTTTCGCGGAACATGACGCGGACGCCTGCATCATAGAGGTCGGTCTGGGCGGCCGGCTTGACGCAACCAATGTCATCGTCGATCCGGTCGTATGCGGCATCGCTCAACTGGGCATCGACCATCAGGCCTTTCTCGGCGACACGCTCGCGCAGATCGCCGCCGAAAAGGCCGGCATCGCCAAACATGGTGCGCCGCTGGTGACCCAGGGTTACCCCGAATCCCTTCTCCCGGTCATGATGGATGCAGCCGACAAGGCCGGCACGCGTTGGGTCGGGCAGGGTGACGGCTGGGACGCAGCGACCTATCGCGACCGCCTCCACTATCGTGATGAACTGGGGCGGCTGGAAACGCCCCTCCCCCGGCTCGCCGGCGCGCATCAGGTGCAAAATGCCGCACTCGCCTTTGCCATGTTGCGCCATCAGCAAGCCGTGCCGCTGCCCGAGGCCGCGCTCAAGGCCGCGCCGCTCTGGGCGCACTGGCCCGCACGGCTCCAGCGGCTCGACCATGGTCCACTGCTGGCGCCCCTGCCAAAGGGCGCCACGGCCTGGCTCGACGGCGGGCATAATGCCGGCGCGGGCGAGGCGATCGCCGCCTATTTCACGCCCGAACGACTGGAAGGACAAAAGCTTCACCTCATCATCGGCATGTTGGCCAATAAGGAAGTTGACGCGTTCCTTGCCCCCTTCGCCGGACGCGTGGCGCATATCCACGTGCTGCCCGTGCCGGGCCATGACCATCATCCGCCTGCGCGCTTCGCTGCCATCGCCGACAAATGGGGCATAGGTTGCACCGCCCATGACCGGCCGGATGCAGCAATTCGCGCCATCGCCACTGACGCTGTGGCCACCGGGGACGGCGCGCCCAAGTTACTGATCGGCGGCTCGCTTTATCTGGCGGGCGAAATTTTGCGGCTGAACGAGCAATTGCCCGACTGAATAATCTTGCGACTGACTCTCAATAGCGTATTCTGCACTATCCGATCAACGCAGAAGGCGCGATTCTATGGCTTATGGAGAGACCTCCCCCCTTGACCTGCCCCGGCCCATTCCCGGTGGCTATGGCAATCGCCTCTTCCTGTTCGTGATGCGCCGCATGGCCAGTGCGGGAGTCAATGACGCCCATGCCGCCAATGCGATGCTGGGCGCTTTCGGCCGCAGCTATCGCCGGCCGCTGATCCTGATGCGAGCGATGATGCTGGAACTGGCGCGCGCGTCGAGCCGCAAGATCCTGGTCGCCCCCTGTTGCTGCGCGCGCATGACCGCCGACGAAGCATTGATGATGCAGGCCACCGGTAAAGCGCTACGCGATCCCAATGCTGCTTATGACCATGTGGGCGAATTGCTGGGCAACGACCATGCATTAGGCGCGCTGACCTGCCTTCAGGCGGTTGCCCAGGCCCATGCGGACCTGGGCCGCCCGCTCGATCTTTACGCCGCAGGCTGATTGCCGCGCAGTTCCGCCAGTCTTTCCCCGGCCCAGCGATACATGTCCGCCTGCACCGCGCGCTGGGTCCGATCCATCCGCCGCGCCCGCCGCTCAACCTCTTCCAGCACCGATTGCGCGCGCGGGCGATCAGCCTGTTGCAGCAGGAAGGCGGCATAATGGCAACGCGCTTCCTCGCCCGCGATCCGTTCCATCACATCCTCGAACAGGCTGCGCGCCTCGGCGGTGCGTTCCAGATCGGCCAGGATGCGCGCCCGTAACAGCGCGCGCCGATCCGCTTCGCCGCCGGGCATCAGTTCCGGCGCCGCGTCGAGCAGGTGCAGCGCCTCCCTGCTTTCGCCCCGCTCGAACAGCACGCCAGCCAGCTTGACCTGCGTCCCCCAATCATTGCCTGGCCCCATCGACAGCGCCTTGCGATAGGCGATTTCGGCTTCGACATAACGATGACGAACCGCCTGCGCGTCGCCCATTGCTATGTAATTGGACGCGGTTTCGGCCAGGTCCAGATTGCGCTCGGCGTCGCGCACCGCCCGTTCAGGGTCGACCTTGCCCACCAACTGCGCGCGGGCGGTGCGGACATGGCGATTGTTCCAATGCCCGGGCAAGACCTCCAGCATGACATAGGCGAAGCAGCCCAGCAGCGAGAAGAGCAGGATGAACAGCAGCCATATCTGGTTGCGGCCCGATTTGATGACATGGATCGCGCAGAGAATCTGGATGCACAGCGATGCGACGATGAGGATCATGCCATCGGCTCCCTCTTGCTATTTTCGGTCGCGGCTGTCCCGACACTGGCATCAATCAGCCCCGCCCGCATCATGAGCCAGAAGAGGAGAATGCCCGGCACCGCCAGCGCTGTTGTGAACAGATAGAATTCAACATAGCCGAACCGTTCGATCAACGCGCCAGCCGTCGTGCCAGTCAGAAAGCGTCCAACGATGCTGGCTGCCGCAGAAATCAGCGCATATTGCGCGGCGGTGAAACGCAGGTCGCACAGCGCCGAGAAATAAGCGACCACCGTCACGCCGCCGATGCCGCTCGCAAAATTCTCGAAACCGATCGCACCAGCCATGCCCCAGTTGCTTTTCCCCAGTGCGGCAAGCGCCGCGAAACTGAAATTGGATATGCACATCAGGACCAGGCTGAGCAGGACCGACCGTTTCATGCCCATGCGGGCATAGAGGATGCCTCCGACGAATATACCGATCAAATAGGCCCAGAAGCCGATGCCGACATCGTAGATGGCGATTTCGTCATTGGTGTAGCCCATATCGTCGAAGAGCAGGCGGAAGGTGAGGTTCGCCAGCGTGTCGCCGATCTTGTGCAACAAGATGAACAACAGCACGAGCAACGCGCCTCGACGCTGGAAGAATTCGACCAGCGGCCCAGCAATCGACTGCCACACTTCGTCCAGGCCCCGCCGGGCAATCGGATCGCGATGCCGTTCCGGCTCACCCAGCAGCAAGCCTGTGAGCATAGCGGGGAGCGCGAATACCGCGCACGCCATATATGCGCCCTGCCATCCAATCCGCGCTGCAAGCACAAGCGCCAGCGCCCCTGCCGCCACTGACCCGATCCGCCAGCCATATTGCGACATGCCCGAACCGATGCCCAGTTGCTCCGGCTTCAGCATCTCGATGCGATAGGCGTCGATCACGATGTCGAATGTGGCGCCGGCCATGCCCACCAATATGGCGGCATAGGCGGTCTGCAACAGGCCGGAACCGGGGTCTACCAGCGCCAAGTTGGCGACCGCTGCCATGACCAGCACCCCGGCCACCAGCAGCCAGGAGACGCGCTGCCCCATGCGGCCGATCACCGGCAATCGGACGCCATCGACGATCCAGGCCCAAAGCCATTTGAGATTATAGACAAGAAAGGCAAGTGTGAACGCCGTCACCGCTTTTTTATCGATGCCGTCCTGCGCCAATCGCGTCGTCAGCGTCGCGCCAATCATCGCATAGGGGAAACCCGATGACACACCCAGAAAGAAGGCGGCGAGCGGCGCTTTCTGGGCATAGGGTTTCACGGCATCGAGCCAGTTACGGCTGCCCTGCATGGCGTTAGTCATAGATGCGCGCGTCCCCCGGTGGCGTCAGTTCGGCGTCACCATATGGCCTGATCGCCGCCAGGCAAGCACGCAATGCGACGATCAGTCGCGTGGGCCGAACAGGCTGAGGCCGGGGGGTAATTTGGGACGCCGCGCGCCGCGCAGAAGTGCGTCTACCACTTGGATGGCGGCGACAAGGTCGCGCGGGGCATAGGGTTTGGCGAGGCAGCCGACCGCTAAGGCACGGGCCTCGATCGGGCAGCAGCCGGTTACGAACAACACCGCCAGCCCGCGCTCCGCAGCGTAGCGCGCCACATCGATACCGCTCTTCTCTCCGTGCAGGGCAACATCGGCGATCACCAGATCAACACCGCCCTCGTCAATGACCTGAACGGCATGGTCATGATCGTCAACGGTCGCGGCAACGCGATAGCCTGCCTGTTCGAGAGCATGTTCATTATCGAAGGCGACCAGAGGCTCGTCTTCCACCACCAATATGGTGCTTACGGCCTGACGCCGGGGCCTGCGCGCCTCTTCCTCTTTCACCAACCCGAAAAACATTTGCCAAGTCCGCCCTGATTCCGCCATGCAACCGATGAACGCCGTGTACCCCCGCTGGGTTGCCCGAGGGCGTCGAAACGCCCTTTCGCCCCAGCGCCGGAGTGGCACATTTTCAGCCTGTTGCTGGCTTTCCGCGAATATGGGAAGGACCAGTGCCCAAGAAAAGGAATTGCCCGTGGAACCGCCGAAAAAATCCGGACCGCCCCGTCGGGGGGCAGGCCCGGGCGGCCCGAAACGCCCAACCGGTCCCGGCAGGCGCCC
>NZ_AYOY01000194.1 GCF_000508185.1 Sphingobium sp. C100
CGGCAGGCGATCGCCCGCGAGCCGGTGGCGCTTGGCGGTGGCGGGTTCGGCGCCGAGGTGCGGGACGCAATGGACCGCCGCGCCGAACATCTGATCGAGCAGCGCCTGGCTGAGCGCCACGGCCGCAGCGTCATCTTCTCCCGCAACCTCATTGACACGCTGCGTCAGCGCGACGTCGAAGGGCTCGGGGCAAAGCTCGCTGCCGAGACCAGACGCCCGTTCGTCAAGGCGGGGACCGGGGAATATGTCGCCGGCGCCTATCGGCAGCGCATCGCTCTCGCCTCGGGCCGCTTCGCCATGATCGACGACGGCCTCGGCTTCCAGCTCGTGCCCTGGTCGCCGTCTCTTGAAAAGCATCTTGGCCAGCATGTCTCCGGCGTCGCCCGCGGCGATGGCGGGGTCGACTGGAGTTTCGGCCGCAAGCGCGGCCTCGGCCTGTAGCCCGTAATAAAAGAAAGGACCCCCGCCATGTCGGCGACCAAAATCCTCTGGGGCCAGATCCTCACCGTCTTCCTGATCGTGCTGTTCACGACGTGGACAGCGACAGAGTGGACAGCCTATCGGCTCGGTTTTCAGCCCCAGCTCGGCCCACCCTGGTTCGAGCTTGCCGGTTGGCCGGTCTATTACCCGCCCGCCTTCTTTTGGTGGTGGTATTTCTACGATGCCTATGCGCCGCCGATCTTCGTCGAGGGCGCCTATATCGCGGCGTCGGGCGGGTTCATCTCGATCGCCGTCGCCATCGGCATGTCGGTCTGGCGGGCCCGCGAGGCCAAGAACGTCGAAACCTATGGCTCGGCACGTTGGGCGCGGGATGACGAAGTAAAGGCGGCCGGCCTGCTCGGCCCCGACGGCGTGGTGCTCGGCAAACTCGATCGCGACTATCTCCGCCATGACGGTCCAGAGCATGTGCTGTGCTTTGCCCCGACCCGCTCCGGCAAGGGCGTGGGGCTCGTCGTGCCTTCGCTCCTGACCTGGCCAGGCTCGGCGATCGTGCATGACATCAAGGGCGAGAACTGGACGCTGACCGCGGGCTTCCGATCGCGGCATGGCCGCGTCCTGCTGTTCGATCCGACCAATCCGAAGTCGGCCGGTTACAATCCGCTGCTCGAGGTGCGCCGTGGCGAGTGGGAGGTCCGCGACGTCCAGAACATCGCCGACATCCTGGTCGATCCGGAAGGATCGCTCGAGAAGCGCAATCACTGGGAAAAGACCAGTCACGCGCTACTGGTCGGCGCGATCCTCCATGTCCTCTATGCGGAAGCCGACAAGACGCTCGCCGGCGTTGCCGCCTTCCTCTCTGATCCGAAGCGGCCGATCGAATCGACGCTGGCCGCCATGATGAAGACCGCGCACCTTGGCGAAACCGGTCCCCACCCCGTCATCGCCAGCGCAGCGCGCGAGCTGCTGAACAAATCGGACAATGAGCGGTCCGGCGTGCTCTCGACCGCCATGTCGTTCCTCGGCCTTTATCGCGATCCCGTCGTCGCCGAAGTGACAAGGCGCTGCGACTGGCGGATCGCCGATATCGTCGGCGGCAAGCGGCCGTCAACGCTTTACCTCGTGGTGCCGCCCTCGGACATCAACCGGACCAAGCCGCTGATCCGCCTGATCCTCAATCAGGTCGGCCGGCGTCTTACCGAGGATCTGCAGGCCAAGGGCGGTCGCCACCGGCTGCTCCTCATGCTGGACGAGTTTCCAGCGCTGGGACGGCTCGATTTCTTCGAGTCCGCGCTCGCGTTCATGGCGGGCTACGGCCTGAAGAGTTTCCTGATCGCCCAGTCGCTCAACCAGATTGAAAAGGCCTACGGGCCCAACAATTCGATCCTCGATAACTGCCATGTCCGCGTCAGCTTCGCGACCAATGACGAGCGAACCGCCAAGCGCGTGTCGGACGCGCTCGGCACCGCAACCGAGATGCGGGCGATGAAGAACTATGCCGGCCATCGGCTTTCGCCCTGGCTCGGCCACCTGATGGTGTCGCGGTCGGAAACCGCCAGGCAGCTGCTCACGCCTGGTGAGATCATGCAGCTTCCGCCCTCCGATGAAATCGTCATGGTTGCCGGCACGCCGCCGATCCGCGCGAAGAAGGCGCGCTATTATGAAGATCGCCGGTTTCAGGAACGGGTGCTGCCACCGCCTAGGATCATCAAGCCCGATGGGGTCTCGTCCGATGACTGGAGCAAGCTGGCGTTACCGCCATCACCGGAGGTCCTGACGGCGGCGACGGGAGCCAATCCGGATGAGGAGGATACGACTGAGTCCGAGCGGCGGCGCCAGCCGGAGCTGAGTCGCGTGCAGCCGATCGCCAAGGTGGCGCCGATCGAGAACGAGTTCGAGATCGACCCGGCGGACGATGCGGATGACGACGCCGCGCGCCTCAGTCGCATGAACCAGAACATGCGCCAGGCTTCGCTTGACCCCGGCGACGGCATCGAATTGTAGGAACGCCGCGATGACGAAATCACCGAAGAAGCAGCGGCTCTCCGTCTATCTCGAGCCCGACGTCATGAGGGCTCTCTCGGCGCATGCGGCCCGGCGTGGCCACTCAATGTCGCTAGTGGCCGAGGCCGGCATCGCATCCTTCCTCTCGCCGGATGCGGCTGAGCGCCAGGAGGCGGCGATCACTAAGCGGCTCGACCAAATTGACCGGCGCATGACCCGCGTGGAGCGCGACGTCGGTATCTCTGTCGAGACGCTGGCGATCTTCGTCCGCTTCTGGCTGACCACGACGCCGGCATTGCCCGAGCCTGCCGCTCAGGCCGCTCGTGCCAAGGCCAGCGAGCGATACGAGGCGTTCATCGCGGCTCTGGGTCGTCGACTTGCGAGCGGGCCGAAGCTGCGGCAGGAGATTTCGGAGGATATCAATCAAGCGCATCGGGCAGAATAGTTTCCGCCAACACGGCTATAATAGCGAGCGCATCCATCGAAGATATCAAACATCATTGCCGGACGATCGAAAAGAGATCACGGATTTCCGAGCATAGATCGTTTCCACGGGCATAACTATCGTATCGCCTGACTAAGGAGGCGATACAATGATTTGCACCATGACCCATTCCATAACCGCGCCTGCAGCAGGTCGCATCAAAGGACCGGCGGTCGCTCTGCTTGCAATCATTTTGCCTATCGGACTGTTCTTCGGGTCTTCAGCCGCCGCTCAGGAGGTAGATGGAGAGCGCTTGTTCCGGCAGCGTTGCGCCGCCTGCCACAACATCGAGCCGGGACAAACCAAAATGGGCCCCTCACTCCTTGGAATTATCGGCCGGACTGCCGGCAGTGTCGAAGGCGCGAACTATTCCCAAGCGATGCAATCTTCCGGCATCACCTGGGATCGCCAGTCACTCGAGACCTTTCTCACCGCGCCGCGCCAAATGATCCGCGGGACACGGATGACCGTCAGCATCCCCGATGGCGCACAGCGGGCTGCAATCATCAACTACCTCGAGAGCCAATCACCAGATTGAGGAGAAGCCTTCATGACAGCCTTCACGATCAACGGACAAGCGGTCAATGTCGCCACCGAACCGGATACACCGCTTCTTTGGGTGATCCGGGAACATCTGAAGCTCACCGGCACCAAATTCGGCTGTGGAATTGCTCAATGCGGAGCCTGCACCGTCCACGTCGACGGCGAGCCGATGCGCTCCTGTCAGACTTTCCTGGAGGATGTCGCCGGCCGCAAGGTCACAACGATCGAAGGTCTGTCGCCGGATTCCAGCCATCCGCTGCAGAGGGCTTGGATCGCTGAGCAGGTGCCGCAATGCGGCTACTGCCAATCCGGCCAGATCATGCAGGCGGCCGCCCTTCTTGCTGCCACGCCCAACCCCACCCGCGAACAGATCGTCGACCACATGGACGGGAATATCTGCCGTTGCGGGACCTATGTCCGCATCATCAGCGCGATCCAGCGCGCAGCAAGGGAGGGCTGAGCCATGACCCCGATTCTCCAGCCTCAAAGCCGCGTGCTGTCGCGACGTAGTTTTCTCGTCACGACCGGCGGCCTCGGCATCGCTGTCGCGTTCGGGAGCGTGCCCGACCTTGCCAGCGGCGCAGCCATGGCATCCGCCGCCGAGGGCGACTTCCGTCCCAACGCCTGGATCACGATTGGCGCGGATGGCACGGTCAGCATCATTTCGCCGGCCGTCGAAATGGGCCAGGGCATCACGACAACGCTGCCTCTGCTCGTCGCGGAGGAACTGGATGCCGATTGGAGCCGTGTGCGGGTGGTCCAGGCGCCGTCCGACGCGGAAACCTACGGCAATCCTGGTTTCTACGGGATTCAGCTTACCGGCGGCAGCGAGTCGACGCGCGGGTACAATGCGGTGCTTCGCATGACTGGTGCCCAGACACGATTAATCCTGCTGGCGGGCGCAGCTGGGATGCTAAACGTGCCAGTGAGTGAGCTTGAGACCGAGCCCCACAGGGTTCTGCATCCGTCCTCGGGGCGCTCGTTGGACTACGGTGAGATCGCTGCCAGGGCGCTACTTCCGGATCCGTTGCCGCAGGCCACAGAGGCCGACCTGAAGCAAAGCGACAGGTGGCGCTATATCGGAACCAGGACGATCCAGCGCATCGACGTACCCTCGAAGGTCAATGGAACCGCGGTCTTCGGTATCGACGTTCAGCTTCCGGACATGCTCCACGGCGCGGTCCTGCGGGCGCCGATTCAGGACGAACGGCCTGAGACCATCGACGATGCCGAAGCGCGCGATGTGCCCGGCATCACCCATATAGTCCCACTGTCCTATGGCGTCGGCATTGTCGGCGAAACCGTTGAAGCCACGCGGCGCGCGAAAGATCTGCTCAATGTGACCTGGAGCACAACGTCAAGGGTTCGCAACTATAGCAGTCAGCGGCTGCTCGACGAGTATCGCGCCGTCGGCCGCGACTTTGGCCAGCAAGGCGTTCCCGCGCATACCAATGGTGACGCCGAGGCCGCGATCGCTGCCGCCACGACGGTCATAGAAGCCGATTATATGAGTGACCATGTCGCCCACGCGACCATGGAGCCGATGAACGCCACGGCGCTCGTGACCGGCGACAGGGTGGAGATCTGGGCGCCGACGCAAGGTCCGACGGGCACACAGGGCTTCGCAGCAGAGGTGGTGGGCACCACGCCTGACAAGGTCAAGGTGAACACAACCCTGCTCGGCGGCGGCTTCGGACGCAAGGCGGAGGCGGACTTCATCATCGATGCAGTGTCGCTGGCCAAAGCCGTGGAGGGCCGACCGGTTAAGGTCATCTGGAGCCGCGAGGACGACGTCCGGCACGACAAGTTCCGGCCGCTCGAGGCGCAGCACGTCAAGGTCGGCCTCGATGCCGAGGGGAACATCGTCGGTTGGCGTCACCGCATTGTGGCGGATTCGATCTTTGCACGAACTTTGCCACCGGTGTTCGAAGAAGCAGGCGGCCACGACGACGTCGTGACCGAGGGTGCTAAATTCAATTATACTGTTCCCGCCCATCAGATAGAATATCTACGCCAGGACAACGGTCTGGCCATCGGTTTCTGGTTCGCCGTGGGGGTCGGCTATACGAGGTTCGCAATAGAATGCGTTGTCGACGAGATCGCCGCCGCCAGAGGCATCGATCCCGTCGCGTTGCGGCTGGAGCTTCTCAAGGACCAGCCGCGCGCGCGCAAGGTGATCGAGACCGTGGCCCGGATGGCTGAGTGGGACCGGGCGCGAGACGGCCGGGGCCTCGGCGTCGCTTACTCCGATGCGTTCGGCTCGCATTGTGCCCAGGTCGCCGAGGTCTCGCTGAACCGGGACACCGGCGCCATCCGGGTGCACAAGGTCTGGTGCGCGATCGATCCCGGTGTGGCGATCCAGCCTCTCCATATCGAGGCCATGATGATGACCGGCATCACCAACGGTACCGGCCATGCGTTGTTCGAGCAAATCAACGTCATCGACGGCGAGGTACAGGAGTCGAATTTCGATACGTACCGGGTGATCCGAATGTCCGAGGCGCCTGAGATAGAAGTAGCCGTGGTGCCGACGCCGGGGAGTCCTTTTGGCGGCATTGGTCAGGCAGGTCTTCCACCCACCGGCCCGGCAATCGCAAACGCTGTCGCGCGGCTCACCGGAGGTGTGCGGCTTCGCCACTACCCGTTCACGCCAGAACGCGTGAAGGCAGCTCTGGATACTTAAACCTTCTTTGGGCAACGCAGCCCTCCACAACTGGCTCGGCGAACGACTTCCCATAGCCGCGCGGAATCGCGGCTATGGGCTCTCCTGTTCAATCACTGCCGGCGGGCGGCCATTCAAGAATTTGTAGGAATGGGCAATTTTTCTGAAGGATCGCGCGTGTCGGTCTGAGCGAGAAAAGATTAGCCTCTCAGGCGACACAGTTGAAATCCTGAGAGTTGTTCATGTCCTATGCGATCTCCGTCAATGGCCAGATTCACCACGTCGAAGATGACGGGCAGACTCCTCTTCTTTGGGTGCTTCGCGACACGCTGAAGCTCACAGGCACCAAATATGGCTGCGGGGTCGCGCAATGTGGCGCGTGCACCGTGCATGTTGACGGCACGCCGACGCGCTCCTGTACGCTCCCCCTGGAGGTGGCTGCCTCGGCTCGAATCACCACAATCGAATCCATCGAAGGAGTCGAGGCGCAGGCGATCCGGGGTGCATGGGTCGCGCGCGATGTCCCGCAATGCGGATTCTGCCAGTCCGGGCAGATCATGAGTGCCGTTGCGTTGCTCCGCATCCTCAAGACACCGACCGACCGAGACATCGATGTGGCCATGAGCGGCAACATCTGTCGCTGCGCCACGTACAACCGGATTCGTGCCGCGATCCATGACGCTGCGGCCCAGCTCGGCACAGCCCGATGAGGTGGCGGCGATCCCCTTCCGAGCCACGGCGCGGGCGTCTTCGCATTGGCCGGTGGCTGTTCGCCACATTCGCAGCGATGATCGCGGCAACGCTCGTCTATGCGCTCTATCCTCGGCCCATGCCGCAGACGCAGGCTATTCAGATCCGCCAGCCGCAGTTGGACCTCGAGCGTCTGCGCGCAGTGGCGGAGTTCGCTGCGATTGCCGATCTGGACCAGCGTTCGATCGCGCTATTCGAGGAAGCGGGTCGCGTGATCCAGCACCCACGCTGCATGAATTGTCATCCGCGAACGGATCGCCCTACCCAGACAGACGCGATGCGTCCGCACAGGCCATGGGTATCACGCGGTCCGGATGGCGCCGGAGAGCCGACGCTCCGCTGCTCGACATGCCATGGAGCCACGAATTTCGAGTCATCCGGCGTGCCCGGAAACCCAATGTGGATGCTCGCACCGATCGAAATGGCCTGGCAAGGCAAGACGCTTGGCGAGATCTGTCGGCAGCTTCTGGACCCGGCACGCTCTCATATGAGCCGCGAGGAGCTGCTTCAGCACATGAGCGAGGATGCGCTTGTTGGTTGGGCCTGGCACCCTGGCGGAGGTCGCAAACCCGCGCCGGGCACGCAGGCGGAGTTCGGGACAATCATCAAGGCTTGGCTCGATACCGGCGGAAAATGCCCTGCATGAACCAGCCCATTTTTCGGAAGAGGAAACGCCCGTGAACAAGCCACAGGCCCCCAATCGAGGGTTCCGTATGACGCGTCGGCGGATGATCCTGGGCGGATCGCTGATCGGCGGTGCGCTGATCGTCGGCTATACCGCCACACACCCCATGCAAGTCGCTGGCGCGATCCTTCAGGGCGGCGGCAGCGATCCGGAACCGAGCGCCTTTGGGCCCTTCGTTCGCATCGGCTCCGATGGATGGGTGACAGTGGTCAACAAGCAGCAGGAGATGGGCCAGGGCATCCATGCCGGCATAGCCGCGATGGTCGCTGAGGAACTCGACGCGGATTGGGATCGCGTGCGCGTGATTGAGGCGCGCAACAACTTCCGCGCTTACGGCTTGCAAATGACGGCGGGGTCGAACGCCATCGCCAGCAATTGGGACGCAATGCGCAATGCAGGCGCTGCGGCGCGCGCGATGTTTGTCGCGGCCGCCGCGCACCGCTGGAATGTTTCGAGCCAGTCCATCGAGGTGCGGGACGGCGTTGTGTCGCATCCGGGCTCGAACCGGTCTGCGACGTTCGCCGACCTTCTTGAAGACGCGTCTCGCCAGACGCCTCCGCAGTCGCCCACGCTCAAACAGCCTAAGGATTATCGTCTGATCGGCACCGATAGGGTGCATCGCAAGGACAGCCTGGCAAAAAGCACCGGCGCCGTGATCTACACTCAGGATATTCAACGTCCCGATATGCTGGTTGCGATGGTGGCGCACAGCCCCCGTTTCGGCGGAACGCTGGCGCGGTTCGATGCGTCTGACGCGCTGAAGGTGAAGGACATCGTCGACGTCTTCGCAATCGAGACCGGTGTCGCGGTAGTGGCGAAGACGACATTTGCCGCAAGGCTCGGACGCGACGCACTGCGTATCGAGTGGAACGACGGCGAAGCCGAGATGCGGTCAACCCCGGAGCTCATCGAATATTATCATCAAATTGCGGCCGGGCGGGGCGACCTGGAGCCGAGCGACTTCGGGACCAAGGGCGAAAATCCTGGGGCCCCCTTCGACGGCGACGCCGTCGAGTTCGCGTTCGATTTTCCCTATCTGGCCCATGCTCCGATGGAAACGCTCGATTGCGTCGCTCAAGTGGACGGCTGGAACGTGTCGATCACCTCGGGCGCCCATCTGGCGACACTCGACCAGGTCATGGCGGCGATCGCCGCCCGCACGATCCCCGGCAAGGTCGACCTCGAAGTCGTGCCGGCCGGCGGCTCGTTCGGCCGCCGCGGCATCATGTCTTCCGATTATCTTGTCGAATGTGTACGGATTGCAAAGCGGATCCAGGGGCGTCCCATCAAGCTGATCTGGAGCCGGGAGGACGAGATGACGTCTGGCTACTACCGGCCGATGTCGCATCACCGCGTTTGGGTCCAGATGGGGGCCGATGCCTTCCCGGCGCGTTGGCGCGTCCACAGCGTTTGCCAGGCTTTGACGCCGATCGGGCCGAATTTTCAAGCGACTGAGGGGATCACCAACTCACCCTATTTTTCGACCGCCTCGACCGTCGACGGCAAGATCTTCAGTCCGAGCTTTCCGGTCGTGGTCGGCTTCTGGCGCTCTGTCGGCGCTTCGCACACCGCCTTCGTGATGGAGCATATCATCGATCAGCTCGCGCGGCGGGACGATCGCGATCCGGCGTCGTATCGGCGTACCCTCTATGAGAGGGCCGGCGATACGAGACGGATCGGGGTGCTCGATGAGCTTTGTCACAAGGCGGACTGGGGCAGCCCGCTCCAACCGGGCTGGGCCCGCGGCCTCGCAATTGCCGAGGCCTTCGGTACGGTCGTCGGTCAGGTCGCCGAGGTGCGGCTGGTCGACGGCCGTCCGATCGTGCGCCGCGTTGTCGCTGTCGTCGACTGCGGAATTGCAGTCGCGCCAGACCAGATCGCAGCACAAATGGAGGGCGGCGTCGGCTTCGGCCTATCGGCCGCGCTGTACGGGGCGGTCACCTTGAAGGACGGTATCGTCCAGGAGACCAATTTCGACAGTCATCCGGTCTTGCGCATGAACGAAATGCCGGCGGTCGAAACGCATATCATCAAGTCCACCCGTCGACCCACCGGCATGGGCGAGCCCGGCGTGCCGCCGATCGCGCCTGCGGTGGCGAACGCGATGCTGGCACTGACCGGATCTGCAACAAAAAGTCTGCCCTTCCTTAGCGGTAACGCACTCAGCAATAGCGACGTGTCCTCGCAGTCCTAGTCGTTGGCGGCGGATGTAAGCCTTTGGCCTCAACCAGGTCGGCCTCCGCTGCCGCCACAGCGACCGCGCGCTCGATGCATCGACTCCCATTGTCGGCATTGGGACGCAGCCGATCGGGCGGCACGCCTGCAGCAACGGAACTGGTTTCCGATCTGACCTTCCGCCAACGTCCATACTGTCGAGGCGAGCAGTCCATGACTCGTTTAAAGGCCGTGTTGAACGAGCTTTCCGATTTATAGCCGAGCGAGATGGCAACCGCGAAAACGGAATCGCTCGAATTCTCCCGCCTGTCGCAGGCAAGCAGCATCCACTACCGCGCCACATACCGCATCGGCGGCGGCTCTCCGACGCGCTCCTGGAACCTGAGCGCGAATGTCGAGCGCGACATTCCGTCGATCCCGCCAAGTTCCTGCAGAGTCCATTGATCAGCGGGGGCGGAGCGAATTGACTTGATCGCAGCGCCAAGCTGCTTGTCCGCGAAAGTGAAAAACCAGCCGACGTGATCACCGCCGCTCGCGTTCAGAGACCACTCCGTCCATTTTCCCGATAGCCGTTGCCACCCGTCAGGAGAACCCTGCGGCCCTGTTGGGGCGGAATGTCGGCGATGCTCCAGTCGCTCACATCCGCACCGGCCCGGCTTGACAAGCCTGCGATATAGCCCTCCGAACCGCGGAGCAGACCGGCAGAGACGCCGACTGCGGACACCTAGTCTCTGCCTAATGCTATGAATTTTTCGCACGACGCAGCGGCCCCGACGCTAGAGAAGCCATGCCGCAGCCGTGTGCGCTTCCGCGCCCCCAGTCTAGACCGACGTTTTCAAAGCGACCGTGTCCGAGTCCTACCCGCCCGACCAACGGTCGGACGGACATTGCCCGTGCGCGTCAATGTGTGAGGCCTGCCGGCGACAGGATGTAGCGAACATCCGAGGGGCCGGTCCACGCGTCAGCGACGGCCGTGAGCGGTAGCGTCGTGACGGGGGCATCGAACCCCGCACCGTTCGTCTCCGTCAGAAGCTCGCGCGCACCGGCCAACAATTCCCGGATGGCGACGCTGCCGATGCCACTGCCCATCAATTCGAGCCCCGAACTGCGGAAGGCATCGCCACGGAGCGAAATCTCTTCACCCGCCACGGTGCCGAGCTGGACATACCGCACCCTCGGTTCGCCCATTCGGGAACCGCGATTCTTCGTGGCGGCCGCAATGACGCGACTGGCAGGCTCGCCCCATAGGAAATCAAGCACGACATCGACGCCGCGGTCGAATTCCGCGCGCAGGGCCTCGTCGGCGCCGTCGTCGAGTGCGATGCGCGACGCGACATCGAGCCGGTCCAGCGCTGTTTTGTTGCGACCAACTGCGATGACCCTGTGTGCGCCGAAGTGCCGCGCGATTTGCACGGCCATGCCCCCGGCAGCACCCGTCGCGCCGTTGACGAGAACGGTGGCACCCGGCTGAAGCGGCGCCCTCCGCGTCAGGGCGACCCAGGACGCCAGGCCGCCGCTCGCGACCGCGGCGGCGCGTACGTCCGATATGTCATCGGGGATGGCAACGATCATTTCGTCCGAGACCAGCGCCAGTTCGCCCATCGAACCGAAGGGGGCCTTGGGGAACAGGAAATATACCCGCCGGCCCTTGGGGTCGGTGCCAACGCCGTCCACGCCTGGTACGAAACCCGCCTGGGCGCCGCTCGTGTAGTGCCTGCCTGATGCCAGGGCCTTGACGATCGGGCTCAAGGGCGCCGCGTGAACCCGCACGATCGTTTCTCCTTCACCCGCGACGGGGTCGCGGAAATCGCCGTGGGCGGGCGCCTTTCCGAAATCTGTAACGACTGCTGCTTTCATCTTTTTTCTCCTTATTGCCCGATGAACTGTCGGTTAGGAGATGCAAATAGCTTGGATCTTCGGTACGTTCTCTAGCTAGAGATACCAACTTTCTTCGTGATCGTACCCCGCCCATGGATCCACTGTCTGAAATCCTCTCGCTCCTCAAGCCGCGCAGCTACATCACCGCCGGGTTCGACGCCGGCGGCGACTGGTCGCTGAGGCTGGACGATCTTGCCGGCCGCATCAAATGCTACGCGGTAATGCACGGCAGTTGCTGGCTGTCTCTGGAAGACGCCGGAGAACCGGTCCAGATCGTAGCCGGCGAATGTTTCGTGCTTCCGAGCGGACGCCCGGTTCGGATCTCAAGCGACCCGGCGCTGACGCCGACGCTCGCAAGCAAAGCCCTTGCACCGGACCGGGATGGAGAAACTGTGACCTACAATGGCGGCGGAGACGTGCATCTGACTGGAAGCCGGTTCGAAGTCAGCGGTCGGCATGCGGATGTGCTGCTCCGCACGCTGCCGCCCGTCATGCACCTCAAGTCTACCGGGGATCAGGTGGCCCTCCGTTGGTCGATCGAGTTGATGATGCAGGAACTGCGGGAGGCTCGGCCGGGCGCGTCTCTCGTAGCCCAGCACCTAGCGCATATAATGCTGACGCAGACGCTCCGCTTATATCTGACTCAACAGTCCGGCATGGAGATCGGATTGTTCGCCGGCCTCGCCGACCCACAGGTCGGCTCCGCCATCGGAGCCATTCACGCCGATCCGGGACACGGTTGGACGCTCGAAGAGCTTGCCGTGAATGTCGGCATGTCACGAACTGCATTCGCACGACGTTTCCGCGAAAAAACCGGAGAGACGCCGGTCGCTTACCTCACGCGCTGGCGGATGATGCTGGCCGCTGAGAAGCTTGTTGGCGGAAATGAGACGCTGGCGCATATCGCGCGCGCTGTCGGCTACGAATCCGAGAACGCATTCAACACCGCCTTCACTCGCGTCATGGGGTTGTCACCGCGGCGCTATTCTAAAACTGTGGATGCTCGCTCGCTTGTCGAGCAGCTACCGGGTGTGGACCTTTGAGCTCCTGCGCGACGGATAACGTTCGCGGATATCGCATTGTAAGGAAAGTTCGCGAAAGCAACTGCTTTGCGAATTCCAAAGTCATTGGATCAAACGAGTACGAGCCAAAGCCTGTGCCGCTCGGATCAATCCCTGATACTGGGCGTCCTTCCCGGGATACCAGGGCATCCGCCCGATATCGGCGAAACCCGAGATCGTTTCCATATGCTGGACCATGCGCCGGCGCATCGCCTCGTCTGGCAAGGGTCCGTACATGGCTTGGACATTGTCCTCGGCATGCTCCGGATTCGCGGTACCGCACAGCACCGTCGTAACCGCCGGATGCGCCATGACCCATTTGAGGAAGAACTGCGTCCAGGTGGCCGCTTCGAATTCCCCAGCGAAGTCCGGTAATGAGCGACCTTTCACCACCTTCATCAGGCGAGCCTTTTCGAGCGGAAGGTTGATGAGGACGCCGACCCCGCGGGCGGCCGCCGCCGGCAGCAGGCGGCGCTCGGCGCTGCGATCGAAGATCGAGTAGTTCGTCTGAATGAAATCGACGCCGCCACGCTCGACCAGTTCGGCGAGTTGATCCTGGGCGCCTGCTTCATGGTGGGTCACGCCGACATAGCGAATGCGACCTTCCTTCTTCCAGGCCTGCATCAGCGGGATGATGACTGGCGCGTTGACGATGCTGTGGCACTGCATGAGGTCGATCGTATCGCGCCAGATGCGCAGCCTCGACTGCTCGAAGCTTGCCAATGCATGGCTTTCGTCGCCGAGATATTCGCCGGTCGACCAGATTTTGTTGGCGACGAACATCTCGGATGCCTCCGGCGTGCCCGCCAGAAACGCGCCAACAGAGACTTCCGCCGATCCGTAGAGGGGCGACGTATCGACGACCCGGCCACCGCCCGCGACGTAGCGCCGAAAGACCTCGCCGAGATTGCTCCGGTCGTCGCCGGGGCGGGCGTCAAAGGTGAGAAATGTGCCGAGGCCGAGTGTGGTGAGCGTCTGCTCCGTTCTCGGAATTGTCCGCATTCGTGCAGGCGTCGTGGAGGCCGTCGCCGGCCCGCTTGGCTGGGCTTGCGCGTGGGCTTCACCAGAAAAAAACGGTGTGGTAGCCAGTATGGTGGCTCCCGTGCCCAGAGCACCAATGAAACCGCGCCGGTTAAGGCCTGAATCCTGCTGTTCGCTCATGCGATAGTCTCCTTCAAAAGATGCTCGATATAGATCGCAATTCCCGAAGTCGCCGCGGCCAGGGGCCAGTGACGAGCGCGATCTGGTTGGCAGAAAAGCCAGCGGCTCAGACCACGAAGTCGAAACGTGCGAACTGACCGTCATCCGCAGGGCCGACCGTCATGAGCAGCGTTTCATCGAAAATCCGGTCACGCGCATTGCCTGGCTCCCCCGGAAAGAAGAGCTGCGTTGTCAGGACATCCCCGCCCGGACGTTGAACCCTTAAATGGAAGTGTCGCGTGCGTCCCGGATACAGTGCCGGCACGACGGTGTTGAACCACCAGCGTCCCTGCTCGTCGGCGAATTGATGTCCCCGCAAGCGGAAGCCTTGACGATCGTACTCGCCGTTTTCGTCGGCTTGCCAGATCTCGACGAGGCTACGCGGCACAGGGCGGCAGCGAGTGTCGAGGACGTAGCCCGCGACGGTGATGCGCTCGCCGCGCGGCGCCTCCAGAAAGAGGTGCTGCTTCAACGGGGAGTTTGGCTTGAAGAACGGGCCGGCTTCACGGGCGGGCGTCGGTTCATCTCCGTCGGTGCAGGCACGCGTCAGCGGCAGCGGCGGCGCCTCCTGCCCGAAAGCGATCACGCCAGTCAGCGGCACGAGCGGCATGGCGAGAAAGCCCGAAAGAAGCGTGCGCCTCGATGTCGTCATTGCGGGGCCTCCGCCGCTTGCCGGATCAGAACTGCCAGTTGACCGGAACCCAGGCATAGCCCGCGTCCGTCTTGAGCATTCGGCCAAGACCCGGGAACGGATAGTGGAAGCCGAGGACGAGAAGCCGGTCTGCCGCCGCCATGTCGAAGATGCGGCGACGGGAGGCGAGTGCGGTGTCCTTGTCGCGATCTGGCCCGGGCAGCCATGGCCGATCGACATTGACGATCGGGTGGTAGGCGAGATCGGCCGTTAGCAGCAGCTGATCGTTGCCGGAGTGAACAAGGAAGTTCGCCATACCGGGGGTATGGCCGAATGCGGGAAGCGTCGTCAGCCCAGGAACGATCTCCGCGCCGGCTTCATACAACTCGATCCCGCTGGTGACCGGTTCGACGCTCCGCTTGATGGCGGCTGCGAAATTACGGCGGAATTCCTCGGGCACCGGCATATAGGAAAGGTCCGGATCGTTGCGGACGAAGAAGTCCCAATCGGCACGAGGCGCAAAGATCGTCGCCCGTGGAAATGCCTTGCCGCCGTCGGCCGTTCGAAGGTTGCCGACATGGTCCGGGTGCGTGTGCGAGACGACGACAACGTCGATATCCTCGGGGCGCAGACCGATGGCGGCTATATTTTCGAAAATGCGACCGCCTTGCTGACCCATGGTCTCGCCGGCTCCGGCTTCAAGCAGGATTCGCCTGCCATTCGTCTCGATCAACAGGGTGTTGAGATTGAGCGTCAGGCGGTCGGCCGGGAGGAAGGCGAGCCTCAGAACCTCCTGCAGTTCCGCTTCCGGCGCATCGCTGGCGTAAACCCGCGGAGGGCCGCCGATCAGCCCGTCACTCAATACGGTCACTGATATACCGCCGACGCGAAAGCGGTAATGGCCGGCATTTCCAGCCTGGGCCGGGAGCGACGTGGTGGAAGCGGTCTGCGCAAAGGTCAGGCCGGTCGGCAAGATCAGGCCCGTCACAGCCGATGCGGCTGTCAGCACGATCTTCCTGCGGTTCAGTGTGATTTCACCCATAGTTTTGGTCCCATCCAAATACCTGATCGCAGGTTCCGTTTGGTTTCAGGATCGGCGGTAAGCCGCGGTTATCCGTGGCGCCGCCTCGCGAATGTTTTTAAGGATGACACGGAACCGGCGCGCGGATAAGCTAATCAAAATTGATCAGCTTATTAAGTAGAGCTTTGCAATGCGACCACTTCGCCTCCACAGCCTGGAGATTTTTGAGGACGTCGTCCGCTGCGGTGGTTTTAGAGCTGCCGCGCTTGGCAGGGGCGTCTCATCGTCGGCCATCAGTCAATCGATCAGCCTGCTTGAAGAAGCGCTAGGCATCCGGCTGCTGAACCGAACGACACGTAGCGTAGCGCCGACAGAAGCAGGCGAGCAGCTTCTCGAGCGACTCAGGCCCGCTCTTCACGACATCAGAACAGCGGTCGACGATCTCAATCAGCTTCGCGAACACCCGTCCGGCACCGTGCGGATCAATGCACCGGGTCCGGCCGCCGACCACATTCTGTGCCCTCTGGCCTTCGAGTTCATGAAAATTTATCCCGACGTCAACGTCGAGATCGTCAGTGATGCCGCGATCATCGATATTGTGGAGCAGGGTTTTGACGCGGGCGTGCGCTTCGGGAACCAACTCGCCCAAGACATGATCGCCATGCCGCTGGGGCCTGCCTTGCGATATGCCATCGTGGCCTCGCCTGATTATCTTCGCAAGCGCGGTCGACCCGACTCACCGCGCGATCTCTTACAGCACGATTGTATTCGCCGCCGTTTCCCCGGCGGAACCATGGTGACGTGGAAATTTGAGAGGGACGATGATGAAGTGGAAATCACCCCGAAAGGTCGATTGACGCTGAGCTCAGCGCATCAAGAACTCCAAGCCGCGCTTGCGGGATCGGGAGTCGCTCACCTGTTCGAGGACTATGTCCGTGATGATGTCGAACAAGGCAGGCTCATCGAAGTGCTCTACGACTGGAAGCAGAAGCTGCCGAGCTGGTATCTGTATTATCCGAGCCGGCGGCACACCAGTGCGGCCGTGCGGGCTTTTCTCGACTACGTCCGCGATCAGAGATGGGTTCCAATCGTCAAGTAATGCTCAGCGCCGCGCGCGCTCGGGATTACTGCGCCACTAAACACATTTTCATGTCCCTGCGGGAACGCCACGGCCACAGTATCCGGAAGCGCAACAATGTGGGCAGTAGAATTCGAACAATGCATCCTTAGACGTTGCGCTTCCTCGGTCATCCCGCCGTTTGCCTGTCTTTGTACGCCACAATACGACGACCACATAATGGTTGTTGTCAGACCATAATTTCTGCCTCTTCTACTCATCCCCGATCCAGGGCCGCATGTCGCGGACCCGCAAGAGAACGGGGACGACGTGGCGGCCACTCACCAGAAATCGGAGGCGATCCTTCGCAGTGCGCGCATGCTGCGCACCGCGCTCGGCCCCGCCATCGCCCGGTTTCTGGAAGATCCCGCGATCGTCGAGGTGATGCTCAACCCCGATGGGCGGCTCTGGATCGACCGCCTCTCCGAGGGACTCTCCGACACGGGAGAACGGGTGTCGCCGGCCGATGGCGAGCGCATCGTTCGCCTCGTCGCGCACCATGTCGGCGCCGAGGTTCATCCAGGCAGCCCGCGCGTCTCTGCCGAGTTGCCGGAAACACAAGAGCGGTTCGAGGGCCTTCTGCCCCCCGTGGTCACCGCACCGGCCTTCACGATCCGCAAGCCTGCCGTTGCCGTCTTCACCCTCAACGACTATGTCGCGGCCGGCATGATGGCGGCCGACCAGGCCGAGGCTCTACGGATCGCCGTCGCCGAGCGCCGCAATATCCTGGTCGCCGGCGGCACCTCGACCGGCAAGACCACGCTCACCAATGCGCTGCTCGCCGAGGTGTCAAAGACGTCCGACCGCGTGGTGCTTATCGAGGACACGCGCGAGCTCCAATGCGCCGCGCCGAACCTCGTCGCCATGCGGACGAAGGATGGCGTCGTGTCGCTCTCCGATCTCGTCCGATCCTCGCTGCGCCTGCGCCCCGATCGCATCCCGATCGGCGAGGTGCGCGGCGCTGAAGCGCTCGATCTGCTCAAGGCCTGGGGCACCGGCCACCCCGGCGGCGTCGGCACCATTCATGCGGGCACCGCAATTGGCGCGCTGCGCCGCCTCGAGCAGCTCATCCAGGAAGCTGTCGTCACCGTTCCGCGCGCCCTGATCGCAGAGACGATCGATCTGGTCGCAGTGCTCTCCGGCCGCGGCGCCTCGCGGCGCCTCGCCGAACTCGCTCGCGTCGAAGGGCTCGGCGCCGACGGCGATTATCGCGTTGTCCCCGTCAGCCTGCACCTCACAGGAGATCCGTCATGATCCAGCATGCCATGCGTATCCGCCGTCACATCGCGACGGCAGCCTCCGTCACCTTCCTCACCTTGGCGCTCGCGCCCGCCGCCCACGCGTCCGGTTCGTCCATGCCGTGGGAAGCGCCGCTGCAGTCCATCCTCGAATCCATCGAGGGACCTGTCGCCAAGATCGTCGCGGTGATCATCATCATCGTCACCGGCCTCACGCTCGCCTTCGGCGACACCTCGGGCGGCTTCCGGCGCCTGATCCAGATCGTCTTCGGCCTGTCGATCGCCTTCGCGGCGTCCAGCTTCTTTCTGTCGTTCTTCTCGTTCGGCGGCGGAGCGCTGGTCTGATGGCGGCGTCGGCGGAGACGGCGAGCGAAGTGCCGGGCTTTTCGGTCCCGGTCCATCGCGCGCTGACCGAACACATTCTGCTCGGCGGCGCACCGCGCTCGATCGCCATTCTGAACGGGACGCTGGCGGCAGCGCTTGGCCTTGGCCTGCGCCTCTGGCTGGTCGGCCTCGGTCTCTGGGCTATCGGCCACTTCGCCGCCGTCTGGGCCGCCAAACGCGATCCGCAGTTCGTGGACGTCGTGCGCAGGCATCTGCGCATCCCCGCTCATCTGTCGGTCTGAGGGGCGCGGCCATGATGAATCTTGCCGAATATCGCAACCGCAACACCCGGCTTGCCGACTTCCTGCCCTGGGTCGCGCTTGTCGGTGACGGCGTCGTCCTCAACAAAGACGGCAGCCTGCAGCGCACCGCGCGATTTCGTGGTCCCGATCTCGACAGCGCCGTGCCGGCCGAACTGGTCGCGGTCGCCGGGCGACTCAACAACGCCTTCCGCCGCCTCGGCTCCGGTTGGGCGATCTTCGTCGAAGCACAGCGGCATGGCGCCGCCACCTATCCCGCCAGCATGTTCGCTGACAGCGCGTCCGCGCTGGTCGACGCCGAACGCAAAGCGGACTTCGAGGAAGCAGGTAGCCACTTCGAGTCGAGCTACTTCCTGTCCTTTCTTTATCTGCCGCCGGCCGAAGACGCCGCGCGCGCAGAAACCTGGCTCTACGAGGGCCGCGATCACGCCGGCATCGACGCCCACGAAGTCCTCCGCGGCTTCGCGGATCGCACCGATCGCATCCTCCAACTTATCGACGCCTTCATGCCGGAATGCGCCTGGCTCGACGACGCCGAGACGCTCACCTTCCTGCACTCGACGGTTTCGACGAAACGCCACCGCGTCCGTGTGCCCGAGACCCCGATCTATCTCGATGCGCTGCTTGCCGATCAGCCGCTCACCGGCGGGCTCGAGCCACGTCTTGGCGACACGCATCTGCGCATCCTCACCATCGTCGGCTTCCCGACAGCGACCACGCCCGGCATCCTCGACGAGCTGAACCGACTGGCCTTTCCCTATCGCTGGTCGACCAGGGCCGTCCTGCTGGACAAGACGGACGCCACCAAGCTGCTGACCAAGATTCGGCGGCAATGGTTCGCCAAGCGCAAGTCGATTGCCGCCATCCTCAAGGAGGTGATGACCAACGAGGCTTCGACGCTGGTCGATACTGATGCCGCGAACAAGGCGGCCGATGCCGACATGGCGCTGCAGGAGCTTGGCGCGGACTATGCCGGCCAAGCCTATGTCACCGCGATGATCACTGTCTGGGACGAAGATCCGCGCATCGCCGCCGAGAAGCTGCGCTTGGTCGAGAAAGTCATCCAAGGACGCGATTTCACGGCCATGCCGGAGACGATCAACGCGGTGGACGCTTGGCTCGGCAGCCTGCCCGGGCATGCCTATGCCAATGTCCGGCAGCCGCCCATCAACACGCTCAATCTCGCCCACATGATCCCGCTGTCGGCGGTATGGGCGGGACCGGAACGGGACGAGCACTTCGCAGCACCCCCACTGCTGTTTGGCAAGACCGAAGGCTCGACCCCATTCCGGCTTTCCATCCACGTCGGCGATGTCGGTCACACGCTGATCGTCGGCCCAACCGGCGCCGGCAAATCGGTTCTGCTGGCCCTGATGGCCCTGCAGTTCCGCCGCTATGAGCGATCTCAGGTGTTCGCCTTCGATTTCGGCGGCTCGATCCGGGCCGCGGCGCTCGCCATGCGCGGCGACTGGCACGACCTCGGCGGCGGGCTCACGGAAGGCGCCGACGATAGCGTGTCCCTTCAACCGCTGGCGCGCATCGACGACGTCGCGGAACGGGCCTGGGCGGCTGGCTGGCTCACTGCCATTCTGGGACGCGAGAGCGTTCCGATTACGCCCGAGGTCAAGGAGCATCTCTGGTCGGCGCTCTCGTCGCTCGCCTCCGCGCCGATTGGCGAGCGCACGCTGACGGGCCTGTCGGTCTTGCTGCAGTCAAACGACCTCAAGCAGGCGCTTCGGCCCTACTGCGTCGGCGGCCCCTATGGGCGACTGCTCGACGCGGAGGCCGAGCATCTCGGCGAGGCCTCAGTCCAGGCTTTCGAGACCGAGGGTCTGATCGGTACGGGCGCCGCTGCCGCGGTCCTCGCCTATCTCTTCCATCGCATTGAGGACCGTCTCGACGGGCGGCCTACGCTGCTGATCGTCGACGAAGGCTGGCTCGCGCTCGATGACCAGGGCTTCGCGGGTCAGCTTCGCGAATGGCTGAAGACGCTGCGCAAGAAAAACGCCAGCGTCATCTTCGCCACCCAGTCGCTGTCGGATATCGACGGCTCGGCAATCGCGCCGGCCATCATCGAGAGCTGCCAGACCCGCATCCTGCTGCCGAACGAACGCGCGATCGAGCCGCAGATCACCGCGATCTATCGCCGCTTCGGGTTGAACGACCGGCAGATCGAGATCCTCGCCCGGGCCACGCCCAAGCGCGACTATTACTGCCAGTCGCGGCGCGGCAATCGCCTGTTCGAGCTGGGCCTTTCGGATGTCGCCCTGGCGCTCTGCGCCGCCTCATCGAAACAGCACCAGGCGCTGATCGCGGAGGTGCATGCCCGTAGCGGCACCGACGGCTTTCTCGCCGAATGGCTCGCTGAAAACCGCCTCGGCTGGGCGGCCGATCTCATCGCCGATCTCACCAACGTCACCCCCCAAACCGATCCGGAGGCACGCCGATGACCCGTTCCGTTCATTCCCGCTCGCGCGCCATGCGCGTCGCCGCAATTGTCCTCGCCGCTCCGATGGCGCTCTCGCCGATCCTCAGCAGCCCGGCCGCCGCACAATGGATCGTCTACGATCCGACCAATTATGCGCAGAATGTCCTGACAGCCGCCCGGACGCTTCAGCAGGTCAATCAACAGATCACCCAGCTTCAGAACGAAGCGACGATGCTGATCAACCAGGCCCGCAATCTGGCGAGCCTGCCATACTCCTCGATCCAACAACTGCAGCAGTCGGTGCAACGCACCCAACAGCTCCTCACCCAGGCGCAACGCATCGCCTATGATGTCCAGAACATCGATCAGGCGTTCCAGACCACCTATGGCAACGCCTCCATGTCGGCTTCGGACCAGCAGCTCGTCGCGGGCGCCCGCGAGCGCTGGCAGAACACGGTCGGCGGGCTGCAGGACGCCATGCGCGTGCAGGCCGGTGTAGTCAGCAACATCGACACCAACCGGTCCGAGATGTCCTCGCTGATCGGACGCAGCCAGGGAGCGACAGGCGCATTGCAGGCGACGCAGGCCGGCAATCAGCTTCTCGCGCTTCAGGCGCAGCAGCTTGCCGACCTCACGGCCGTCGTAGCGGCTAACGGCAGGTCGCAGGCGCTCTCCGAAGCCGAGCGCACGGCGGCCGCCGAACAGGGGCGCGAGCAACGCCGCCGGTTCCTGACGCCGGGCTCCGGCTACCAGGCCGGGAACGCGCGCATGTTCCCGAACAGCGGCAACTGAGGGCGCGGCCATGGACGGCAAGATGCTCGCCCGACTTGGCGCGGTGGTGTTCGTCGCGGTGGCCATCACCGCGACGGCGATCGAGATGAGCCGCAAAGAGGAGCCGACGGAGAGCTGGGCTACGTCACGGCCGAACACGGCTCCGTCAGCCCCCTTGCGCGACGAGCTGTTCCGCTGCCAGGCCCTCGGAGAAGCCGGGCCGCGTGACGCGGCCTGCCTGCGGGCCTGGGCCGAGAACCGCAACCGCTTCCTTGCGCCGGGCGCTCGACCCGCCGAGCGGCTGCCTGACGCTCCGCCTGTTCCGCATCCGTCATCCGATGCGGCTGTCCCGGCTCAACCGGCACCGGTGTGGCCGCCGGCCGAGACGCGGTAGCGTCATGGGCAACACCGGCGTCATTGACCACTTCCTCGAGGTCTTCACCCGCTACATCGACAGCGGCTTCGGCCTGCTCAGCGGCGAAGTCGCCTTCATCGCCACGACGCTCATCGTCATCGATGTGACGCTGGCCGCGCTGTTCTGGTCCTGGGGCGGCGACGACGACATCTTCGCCCGCCTGGTGAGGAAGACGCTGTTCATCGGGGTGTTCGCCTACATCATCGGCAACTGGAACAATCTCGCCCGCATCGTCTTCGAGAGCTTCGCGGGCTTGGGCCTCAAAGCCAGTGGCACGGGCTTCACAACGGCCGATCTGCTGCGGCCGGGCAAGGTGGCGCAAACCGGTCTCGATGCCGGGCGGCCGCTCCTGGAATCCATCTCGGGCCTGATGGGATACTGGTCGTTCTTCGAGAACTTCATCCAGATCGCCTGCATGTTCCTCGCCTGGGCGCTGGTGTTGCTCGCCTTCTTCATCCTCGCCATCCAGCTCTTCGTCACGCTGATCGAATTCAAGCTAACGACGCTCGCCGGCTTCGTCCTCATTCCATTCGGCTTGTTCGGCAAGTCCGCCTTCATGGCCGAACGCGTGCTCGGCAACGTCATCTCGTCCGGCATCAAGGTGTTGGTGCTCGCCGTCATCATCGGCATCGGCTCGACGCTGTTCTCCGAATTCACCGCCGGCTTCGGCGGCGCAACACCATCCATCGACGAAGCCATGGCCATCGTGCTCGCCGCGCTGTCGCTCCTCGGTCTCGGCATCTTCGGCCCCGGCATCGCCAGCGGCATCGTCTCCGGCGGCCCACAGCTCAGCGCCGGCGCCGCGGTGGGTACAGGTCTCGCGGCTGGCGGCATGATCGTCGCCGGAGCCGGCGCGGTCGGCGCCGTCGCATCCGGCGGTGCGGCACTTACCGGAGGCGCGGCAGCCGCGGCCC